>WFXD01000019.1 GCA_015490795.1 Gammaproteobacteria bacterium | reverse complement strand
GATGATACCGACCAAACGTCACGGCATCCTGCATGATGATATTGAGGGGACTCAGGATCAGGTTATCTCGTTCTTAAGCCGATTGAGTGAAGAGAGGCAAACTCAATGCAAAAATCTCCCCCAGTGTATAGAGGGATAATCCGGCCATTTTCCTACAATTTTTACCACCAACAACGGGCGTAAATATTACTGACGGCCTCTATCCCTGCCGATCCAGCCGCCGGTACCCTATGGCCTCACTCAGATGAGCGATTTGGATTTCACTTTGCCCCTCCAGATCAGCAATGGTACGCGCCACCTTCAGAATGCGGTGATATGCCCGGGCTGAAAGCCTCAGTTTCTCCATCGCCCGGTGCAACAGGGTGCGGCCCGCATCATCCAGCAGGCAGACATTCTCCACCTCGCGAGAGCTCAAAGCACTGTTTGAGTGACCAACGGTGCGGTTTGTGTGATCAGTGCGCTGCAACTGACGCTTCCGGGCGGCCTCAACCCGCTTGCGGACAGCGGCACTCTCCTCGGCAGCCTCTTCAGTGGGGTGATGCAGCATCTCTGTCGGCAACCTGGGAACCTCAATATGCATATCAATGCGATCCATCAGTGGCCCGGAGATGCGATCACGGTAACGGGCAATTTTATCTGCACTGCATCGACAATTGCGGCTGTTATCACCAAGATAGCCGCAGGGGCATGGGTTCATTGCAGCAATTAGCTGAAACCTTGCTGGAAACTCCGCCTGCCGGGCCGCCCGCGAGATAGTGATGCGACCTGACTCCAGTGGCTCCCGCAGTACCTCCAGCACCCGCCGGTCAAATTCCGGCAGCTCATCCAGAAACATCACGCCATTATGCGCCAGTGATATCTCGCCTGGCCGGGGGTTACTGCCACCACCCACCAATGCCACACCCGATGCCGTATGGTGCGGCTGCCGGAATGGCCGATGCGACCAGTGTGCTGTATCAAAGCCACCATCACTGACGGAAAGCACCGCCGCTGTCTCCAGCGCCTCGGCTTCGGTCATAGAGGGGAGAATGCCCGGCAGGCGGCTGGCCAGCATGGATTTACCCGTGCCGGGAGGCCCGATCATCAGCAGGCTGTGACCGCCCGCTGCGGCAATCTCCAGCGCCCGTTTGGCATGCGGCTGGCCACGCACATCGGACAGATCAACGCCGGAAACGGCTGCTCTGCCCGTTGGCGGGGCGGCATAGCGCGGGATACGATCACCCTGGGTCAGGTGCCCGCAGATCTCCAGCAGGTGCCCTGCCGGATAGATATCAAGACCACTCACCAGCGCCGCTTCGGCAGCGCCCTCCTGCGGCACCACCAGCGCCCGGCCTGCATCACGCGCAGCCAGCGCAACCGGCAGCACACCTTTCACCGGCCTCAACTCGCCCGAGAGCGCCAACTCACCCACAAACTCATATTGGCTCAGCAGCTCGTGCGGGATCTGGCCCGATGCCGCCAGCACGCCCAGCGCTATTGGCAGGTCAAAGCGCCCGCCCTCCTTTGGGAGATCGGCTGGCGCCAGGTTGATGGTGATTCTGCGGGCAGGGAAGTCGAAACGGGAGTTTACGAGTGCGCCGCGCACCCGGTCTTTACTCTCCTGCACCGCCTTTTCGGGAAGCCCGACGATAGAGAGCGCGGGCAGCCCATTGGCCAGATGCACTTCAACATCCACCAACGGGGCATGGATGCCCTCACGGGCGCGGCTGTAGAGTAGAGCGAGTGACATGCAACCCTCCCTGGCGCCGTTGGCTTTACTGGCTCTTCTGCTGTTCCATCTCGGCCACCTGCTTCTCCAGCGCCTCCAGTTTTTGCCGGGTACGCGCAAGCACTGCGGCCTGAACATCAAACTCCTCACGCGTCACCAGGTCGAGGTGGGAGAGGCCCGCCTCGAGCCCGGCTCGAAGGTTGTGCTTCAGGTCATCCTGCAAAACCTGAAGGCCTGTAGGTACAGTTTTCGCCAAGCGCTGGGCGAGGTCATCTAATATCTTGGTATCAATCATGCGCAAACCATATCAGCAACCCCTTGTCAGCTGCAAGTGACTCGGCACAATATTGGTATCTGGCACAGAACCTGCTAACTACTTCGCAGCATACTGGGGGAGATCTTTCTGGTAACTTCATCCACTCATCTATCCATAACAATGGGAGCAACCTGAAAATGAATCTACAAAAAACAACGACCGCATGCGCCATTCTGGCTGCCGCTATCAGCAGCACTGCCGTTACCGCAGAGGAGGCTGCTGAAGAGCACCAATTCAGTGCAAATGTAGCCATGACCACCGATTACGTCTGGCGCGGTTTCTCTCAAACCGATAACCACCCCGCCATTCAGGGTGGCTTTGACTATGCTCACAGCAGCGGGTTCTATCTTGGCACCTGGGCCTCCAACGTAGAGAGCAGTCCAAATGCTGCGTACAACTATGATGGTGCAAGCACCGAGGTCGATATCTATGCCGGCTGGAGTGGCGAACTCAAAGGGGTCTCCATCGATGTGGGAGCTTTGCGTTATGAGTATCCTGGCACCGATACCAAAGACAACAACACCAATGAGTACCACCTGGGGCTGGGTTATGACTTTGGTGTAGCTTCAGTTGGGGTAACCGCAAACTACAGCGATGACTACTTTGGCGCTGATGATACCTATTACTGGGATTTTGGTGCAGAGGTACCTGTCGGCATGGTCACCCTCGCTGCACACTATGGCATTACCGACTATGATGATGACAACAAAGGGGACGACTACGCAGATTGGCGTATCGGGGCGTCTATAGAGTTCAAGGGGTTTGGTTTTGACCTGGCCTATACCGAGACTTCTGGCGTATCCGGCGGCTGCAAGAATACCACCTGTGACGGCACCACCATCTTCACTATTTCGAAGGGGTTCTAAGCCTGCCACAAGAGTGGCCAATTGGGGCTTATTACAGAAAGCGGACGCCAAAGGCGTCCGCTTTCTGCCACTCAGCAGAGCGCTACTCCCAATAAACCAGCGCACGATCATGGTGCAGACATCCTCTCTTTTGCTCTAAAATAGCACACTGCACGCTCTATTTTAGACCGGCTACCGCTACATCTTTGAGCAGCACTCAAAGGCACACACAAACGCACCTTCATGATCCATAGCAAATAGCCATGCTCAATATCAGACTGCTGCTCATATTCATCATAGCTACAGCACCCCCAGCCTATGCAGGAGTATACAAATGGGTCGATGAGCAGGGAAAGGTGCACTTTAGCGACCGCCCAACCTCTGCCCAGGCCCGGCAGCTAAAGCTAAAAAAGAGCCCCCAACAGAGCACCTCAGCCGTGCCCAATGCAGCACAGCGTCAGATAACCCAGCAGCGTATGCTGGATATGTATCAACAGGAACGGGAGAAGAGAGAGGCTGCAAGAAAGAAAAAAAAGGCGGATGCAAAAAAACTGGCACAGCGATGTGCCAATGCGCGTGATAGACTCAGGCGGTACGAAAGCTCCCGGCTCTATGAAAATCTGCCCAATGGTGAGCGGCGCTACTTCAGTGAAGCTGAGCGCGAAAAAACAATTTCAAACCTTAAAGGCAATATTAAGCGCTATTGCAAATAATCTTTAGGGCCTGTCAGAAAATACAATATGAAAATATGGGTAGATGCCGATGCCTGTCCTGCAGTAATCAAGGATATTTTATTTAAAGCCGCAGAGCGTACCGGGACAGATCTCACGCTTGTAGCCAACCAATCTATACGCATCCCCCGCTCACGCTATATAAAATTTGTCCAGGTGTCCGCAGGGTTTGATGTGGCCGACAACGAGATTGTCAAGCGGGTTGGCGCTGATGATCTTGTCATCACCAGTGACATCCCTTTGGCGGCAGAGGCAATCGAAAAAGGGGGGTATGCACTCAGCCCGCGCGGTGAGCTCTATACAACAGAAAATATCAGGGCACGTTTGAATATGAGGGATTTTATGGAGACCCTGCGCTCCAGCGGGATCAATACAGGCGGGCCTGCAACATTAAGCCAAAGTGATCGGCAATCTTTTGCAAATCAGCTGGATACGTTATTAACCAGGCATGCAAATCGTGCCCAATAAGAAAGGTTTGGTATGCAACCCTGGTCCCTGCTGCCCACAGATGTTCAACCGCTTCGATAGGCCTCAATTGCTGCCTTGAGCTGCGCAACATGCTGTTCCAGCTTCGGCAACTCCTGGCGGGCAACCCCTAGCTCTCCGTCTCTGCCAGCCTGTTCTATAGTATGCGCCAAAGAGCCAAGCGCCATAGCACCCACATTCATGGCGGCACCCTTGATCTTGTGTGCCTGGGCAACAATTTGCTCTGCATCGTCTGCTGCTACCGCTGATTCCAGCTGCTCAACCTGTAGTGGCAAATCCTTAAGAAATGCATCGAGTACCGTATGGATAAGCGCCTTGTCGTTCATCAGGCGTTCACTCATGGCCGCATAATCAAACAGCGGCTCAGCCGGGGTATCAATATGGGATGGCTCTGCCCCGGAAGAGGGTGAGTCTGCAGACTCCTCCTCTGCATCCAGATGACAATGCTCAGGCAACCACTGCTGTAGTACCCGGCACAGTTTTGTCACATCCACTGGCTTGGTGATGTAGTCATCCATACCTGCATCTATGCAGCGCTCCCGATCACCCTGCATGGCATTGGCCGTCATGGCAACCACAGGGATCGCATGATCTTTAACCCTGGATTTGGGGTCACGAATCTGTTGTGTAGCAGTGAAACCATCCATTACCGGCATGTGGCAGTCCATAAATACCAGATCATAAGAGTGCTGTGCGAGCCTGTTGAGCGCCTCCTCGCCATTGCTCGCAATATCAATGTGAATGCCAAACTTTTCCAGCACGCTGCGAGCCACAATCTGGTTGGTAGCATTATCTTCCACCACCAGCACCTGGGCCTGGAACTGGGGCTGCTTGCGAGAGATATAGCGTGCGGTTGCCAGGTTGGCAGCACTCACAGTAACGCCCACCACCTGCAACAGAACATTATAGAGTTCAGACTGGTTGACAGGCTTGGTCAGATAGCCGGTAAAGCCGGCCTCCTGCATCTTTTTTGCATCACCACGCCGCCCTTGAGAGGTCAGCAGCACCAATCGGGTAGCTGCCAGCTGCCTGTCCTTCTGGATCAACTCACCCAGCTGCCTGCCATCCATGCCCGGCATCTGCATATCAAGCAGTGCGACAGTGAAGGGGGCGCCCTGGGCAGTGGCATCCCGCAAGATCTGCAGCGCCTCCCCGCTCTCTCCGGCCTGCGCATGATCCACCTGCCAGGCAGTGAAAATCTCGCCCAGCAGCTGCCGGCTGGTGGTATTGTCATCCACAATCAGGATCTTTTCATGCTGCAGGCTGGTGGTTTGAAGTGGCGGGGCCTGCTTTCCGGCATTGGGGAGAGTAAGGGTAAACCAGAAGATAGAGCCTTTGCCCGGCGTGCTCTCAACACCGATCTCTCCCCCCATCATCTCCACTAACTGCTTGCAGATACTCAACCCCAGGCCCGTTCCACCAAAGCGGCGCGTGGTGGAGCTGTCCGCCTGGGTAAAACGATCAAACAGATTTTTCTGCTGCTCCACACTCAGACCGATGCCTGTGTCCGTTACAGAAAAGAGCAGGTGGCTCTCTGCCTCTCCTCTGCTCAGCAACTCATAGCGGACAGCCACTTCGCCCTGTTCGGTAAACTTGATGGCATTGCCCACCAGATTGATCAATACCTGGCGTATACGTCCCGGATCACCTCTGCACCACTGGCGCAACACCAAGTTGGCAGGGCAGATCAGCTCCAGCTCCTTCTCTTCCGCACGAAAGGCAAGAACCGCAGCAATGTCCCCCATCAAATCACCCAGATCAAAGTCGATGGGTTCCAGCTCAAGTTTGCCTGCTTCAATCTTGGAGAAGTCGAGGATGTCATTGATAACGCTCAGCAGCGATTCAGCACTGTGCTTGATAATAAGGGCGCGGCCATGCTGCTCCTGGCTCAGCTCGTTATCCAGTAGCAGGTTGGTCATGCCGATAACCCCGTTCATCGGGGTGCGGATCTCATGGCTCATATTGGCCAGGAATTCGCTCTTGGCCTGGTTGGCGGATTCAGCCTGTTCGACAGCTACTCCCAGCTCCTGGGTACGCTCCTCTACCTGTTTTTCCAGGCTGTCTGCCAGGCTCTCCAGATCCTTTTTTGAAGTCTCCAGATGGTTCAGCATGGTCTGAAACGAGTTTGCCAGCGCCCCTAATTCGTCATTGCTGTCCACCACCGGCAGGCTCACTGCTTCACCTTTGGCAATCCGGTCTGCTGCTGCAGTAAGCTGCTCGACCGGCCGGGTGATCATGCGACTCACCAACAGGCCAAACAGGGTGGTCAGCAGCAGCGCCAGAGCCAATACCGCCCACTCAACCCGAACCATCAGGCTAACCTTGTCTGCTGAAGCCTGCGCCATCAGCCCCACTGTCAGGTGCATCTCATCGAGTATCTGGCTGCTCATGGCCGTCAGACGGTTGAGCAGCTCGAAGTAGTCCGGTGTATTCACCTCTGTTGTTCTTATCGATGCCACAATCGAGCGCAGCAGGTGCCACTTCTCTGCAATATCGGTCAGCCGCTTCTCAACATCCGGCTGCTTATTGGCGGGGATGGTTATTGGCTGGCTCATCGCCAGGTCTGAGTAGGTCACCCCACCTTGGCGAAGTGCTCTATGTGAAATATCAAACAGTTTGGCTGTTAGATCTGCTGCGGGTTTCTGATCCTTCTGTAGCAGGGCTTTGGCCATCTCCGGGTCATCTGTAACATTTGCAGTAACCACCAGAATACCCATCAGTTCACCATCAACAAAATCCCGCTTCGGGCTGTCTGGGTGGCGGTTATGGCAGGCTGCACAATCTGCATTTCCTATATCTGCCGTTGCATAGCGCAGGACAGCTCCCGCGCCAGAAGAGGCCATTTCCGAGTAGGGATGATCCGGGTTGGCTGCCAGCGCGTTCCAGGCGCGTTGTTCAAATTCGCTCCCAAGCCTGTTTTTTGCATTGATACTCCACTTGCTGATCAGGCTATATTTGTAATCTGCCGCATCAGCCATTGAGGCTGATACCTCTTGAATAAAGGTTGTTGGCAGTGGGATCCGGTTTGGCTGCAGCGTATGCCGGGCAGAGACCTCAATGCCCAGATCGCTGCGCTGCAGTTTTGCTACAACATTTTTTGCATAATAGGCGCGGTCTGCCATGATCTGATGCGAGGCGGCGCTGGCAAACTGCCGGGCTGCCGCTACTGATTGGCGATTTTGCAGCTCTCTTAACACCTCCATGGTGTATTTCTGGCTTAGCATGCGCTGGCGGCCAGCGATGTCGATAACGGTTGAATCCTTCGCCTGCTGTTGCAGTGTGACAACCGTGTAGCTAATAACGGCGATCAGGATAACGCAGAAGAAAAAGATGTTGGCCAGCAGTTTGTTGCTCACCGAAAGCCGGTTGAAAAGCATCTTCAACATAGCATCAGTCCGATCATAAGCATTGCAATCCGTCCTCTATTGCTACCTTAAGTTTTACCGCTTGCTGCTCCAGCTTCGGCAGTTCCTGACAGGCGGTCTCTAACTCCCCTCTCCGCTTGCTCTATTACGTGAGCCGGTGAGCTGAGAACTATACCACTTACATTCATGGCTGCACCCTTGATCTGCGCGCCAAGCCGGCAATTTGCCCTGCATCATCCGCTGCCAGCGCACTGATCGCCCCCCCACCGTTACTCAATGAATATTGAACTTCTCCAGCATGCTCTGGGTGCTGGACTGCGACAGCTCCTGTACATCATTGGCCAACAACCGCACCTGCGCATAGAGATCGCTGGGGGGGGTTCGGTGGTTACTGCGGCCAAGAGTGGCAAGGAGACGAGCGGTATTGAACCTGGAATCTGCTCCGTAGCGGAGTTCATCTACTGGGTGAGCAGGCTGAAAGCACAAAATATCAAGCTCATCAATATGTTGGTATACCCTCAAAGCGGTCAACCGCGGACTCTGGGTTGAAGGGGAGATCGCAACGAAGGCTGCCCTTGGAGTGGCGTATGCCATCATACTCTTGCACCTGAAATTTATAATCCCCCATAGTAGCGTCTTTTTAAACACTATCTTGAGCTGCAAGACTCCCGGCGTATGTAGAGGTGAGAGAGTATATTGATGATATAGCATCATTAGTGGTTACGTGTTGACAAGTTGTTTTTTATGGTAGAGAATCTCCATAAGTTTTTTTAAATCATGACTTATCAAGCAATTTACTATCGTTTATATGGAGACGCCATTATGAAAAAATTAATTCGCACCTCACTCATCACACTTGCCCTGACATCCGGTATCTGCAATGCAGGCCAGCCAGTTGAAGCCAATGCTGCCCCTCAAGCCAAATTGTCTTATGCCTGCAAGGTAATGCTGGAACGCGGCTCAACAATGTTTTGTGGAGAAAGCGCAAATACAGCGTTATACGCCAAGGCCGCAATTTCGGATCTGGCCTATATCAGCAACACCTCTTATGCCTGCAACACTATGATTGAGCGCGGCTCTGAGATGTTCTGCCAGAAAGAGAAGGCGGTAACCTTTTCCCACGCAAACAGCCGTTAAAAGATCTGCTCGCTGCCACTCCAGGAGGAGTGGTAGCAACTCAACCCGCTTAATCAAATCCGACACTTTCTCAAATAAAACACACAAAAAGCATGTTTTCTGAAGGGGTGAGGCGTATAATCGCTAAAATCGGGCATAGCAGCTAAAAAGCTGTAAAATGACCCCGCCTATCAGGAAACCCAACATAAGGATTAAGGAAAATGAGAAGTGTTGCCAGCCTGTTTCTCGCCTGCGTAATCATCACCACGCTGCCCATCTCCCAGACCAACGCCGCTACCATTATGCTGTCCAACGGCCTGGATGGCGCCTTCGCTCCCAGCGCCTCCATACAGCTCACACCCGATGGGGATGGGGTATTCAACTTCACCACCATCGATATTGCAGAACAGGTTCTCATCTCTTTTGACAGAGGCGCCTGGGAGAGCGGGATCTACCTGCTGGCAACCGGGGATGTCAATATCTATGGCGCCTTGAATACCGGCCCCGGCCCGCTGCATATCCAAACCCCAGGCGTAGTCACCCTCGGCGGGAAAATCTATGGCCAGACCATCACCCTGGCGGGCAAGGAGGTTCACTACATCAACAACCCGAATGGAAACCCGGATCTGCATCTCTTTGGTGGTGCCTATACGACTATTCAGCCCGATGGTGAACTGGAATTTTCCATGCCAGTCCCTCTACTGGAAATAGACGCCAGAGACCTGACAGCAGGCGTTATCATGACAGCAGGCGTTATTGGTCAGACGGACACTGCTGCATTCGAAGTTCCACTCGAAGCCCGCTATTTTGAGCCTCCTGGCACCATGCTTCTTCAGACCCCTCTCCCTCCGGCTGTCTGGCTGCTACTCTCAGCCATTGCGGTAGCTGCGGGCTTTGGCCGCAACAAGAAGCAGCGCCCAGGCAGCCTGTAACCCCCTGCTCTATTCTGGGTCGCCAGGCGGGCAACCCAGCTTCTTCAGGTGCTGGATAATCTCGGCATCGTCCGCTCCGGTAACATCCACACGCATGTAGCGGCGCCAGTAGCGACAGCTGCCGGGGAGGTCGCCCAGCTTGTCAAAACTGACCGCAAGATTAAAAACCCGTAGCGGGTTTTCAGGCTCCAGCTGCAACGCCCGGAGAAACACCCTGTTCGCATGGGCATACTCCCGCCGCGCCATGTAGATCTTGCCCAGGGTGTTGAGCGCAAACAGGTTGCTGGCATCCAGCTTCAAGGCGCGGCGGATGGCCTGCATCGCCCGGTCAGGAAAGCCCAGCTCCAGATAACAGATCGCCAGATTATTCAGCAGCTCGGCATCCAGCGGTTTCAGCTCCAGCGCCCTGCTCATCATCTCTGCCGCAGCGGCATATTGGGCCTGCTCATACAGGGCGATCCCCAGCTGCCGGTAAGCCAGCGGGATCTGATCGTCATATTGAATCACATAGCGCCAGAGCGTCTCTCCATCCTTCCAGATGCGGATCTGCTGCTGGGTCAGCGATGAGAGAAGCCCCATAACAACCACTGTAATGACAGACAGTGAAGCAAGATAGAGCACTGCGCTTCTGAAGGGGCGGCAGGCCAGGCGCAGAAGCCATACCAACAGCAGCGCCAGCAGCATAAAAGGGGTGATGCTCGGCAGATAGGTATAGCGATCTGCCATCAGTTGGCTGCCCACCTGCACAATCCCCAGCACCGGCATGAGCGTAATCAGATAGTAGCCCCATGCCACCACCCACCCCCGCTGCCTGCGCGCACTCAGCACCGAGGCCAGCGTAATGAGCAGAACCAGCAGCGCCGCACCAAGATAGCGCGGTGAACTCCACTCTACCGATTTTGGGTAGGCGTAGTAGGGCAACAGATCCAGCGGCCAGAGCATCTTTTGCAGATAGGCAATCAGTGCGTAGCTGGCTACCCAGAGCCGGTCAAACAGCGGAACCTCCTCCAATGAGCTGATGGCATGCCCCGATTTTTGCGCTGCAATGGTGACAACAGCCGATGCCAGCGCCAGGATAAAAAAGGGGGCCTTGGCCAGCAGGTTGTCTCGCCACCGCCCCTGCGCAAAAGCATCGCCCCGCAACCCATCCAGCAACAACAGCACCAGTGGCAGAGATACCGCCATCGGCTTGCTCATCAGCGCCAGTGCAAACAGTGCAAGAGAGGCCAGATAGTTCGGGTTGCGAAAGCTCTCCGACACCTTTAGCCCGCCCCGCAGCCGCAGATAGAAGAGCAGGCTGGAGAGGTAGAAAAAGGCGCACAGCAGATCCTTGCGCTCCGAGATCCAGGCCACGGACTCCACATGCAGCGGATGCAGCCCAAACAGCAGCCCGGTTATCAGCGCAATGGCGGGCAGATCACTTTTACCCATAAAAGGGCCGCTGCCCGATATAAAGACCACCTCCAGCAGACGATATGCCAGAATCGTCACCAGCAGGGTATTGATGCTGTGCAGCAGGTTGTTTGAGAGATGGTGCCCCGCAGGATCAAGCCCCCAGACGGCATAATCAACCGCATGGGAGAGCCAGGTCAGAGGGTGCCAGTTTGAGGCATAAAATTCGCTAAAGGCCCAACGGAAAAACTCACCATTCAGATGACGGATATGGTCATTTTCATAGATGTAGAAGTTATCGTCCCAACTGACAAATCCATTCTGCAGGGCGGGAAGGTAGACAACAAAGGTCACCAGCCCCGCCATCACCGCAAGAGACCCAATATTCAGCAGCCACAGCGGGCCTTTACGCCCTCTAGCCATCACTATCCATTCAGCATGCAACCCCATATTCAGCTGGTTGTAATTTACCCGTCCCACTATAGCGTATAACCCGAATTCGTGGTGCCATTGAGCGCGTCTGAAGGTTAGAATATCCACCACCCAATCCACCCCCGGCAGACCCAATCTGAAACAGACCGCCCCATGATCGACAACGCCATCCCCGTCAGCGCCGCCGAATACAACAACAACCTGCGCCAAACCACCCCCTATTTTCAGAACTTCTATTATGAGGCGGTGGAGATTGTCAAACACACCCAGACAGCGGTCAAAAACTGGCTGGACACCGGCTGCGGCACCGGCAACATGATCCAGGAGGCGCACCAGACCTTCCGCTCGACACGCTACCTGCTGGCCGACCCATCACAAGAGATGCTGATGCAGGCGCGCATGAATCTGGCGCGCATCCCGCAGCACCAGCTGATGATTGTAGGCGCCATCGGCAGCGAGGCGCTGGACCTGACCGGCTTCCCCTGCCCCCAGGTGATCACAGCCGCACTGGCGCACCACTATTTCAAAGAGGAAGATCGCCTGCAAGCGACCCGGCAATGCCACGAGGCACTGGCCGACGGCGGCGTCTACATCACCCTGGAGACCATCCAGCCCAACACCCCAGAGGGCAACCAGATCGGGTTGAAACGCTGGATCAGCTACCAGCTCTCACAGGGCAGAACCGAGGAGGAGGCGCGCACCTACATTGAACACCTTGGCAGCTCATGCTTCCCCATCACCGTCGATGCCCATCTGACACTGCTGAAAGAGGCTGGCTTCAAGGTGGCAGAACTATTCTGGCTATCCCACATGCAGGCCGGTTTTTATGCGCTAAAATGATCAAAACCCCCAAGGAAAACAGCATGAAAAAACAGCTCTCTCTTATCGCGGCCACCGCCCTGCTGGCCACCGGCTGCTCGCTGGTAAAGCTCTCACCCCAGGCCGACCATGTGCGGCTGATGACGGCAAAGAGCGCCTCTCACTGCAAGGTGATTGGCACCACGACCGTCTCGGTGCTGGACAAGATACTCTTCTTTGAACGTGGCAAAAAGAGCATACTGGAAGATCTGGAGATCCTGGCGCGCAACAGCGCCGCCAAGCTGGGCGGCGATACCGCATCACCCGATGGCGACCCGGTCGCTGGCGAGCAGAGCTATACCGTCTACCGGTGCATCTACGGTGGCCACTGACGCCCCAATGGATAGAGAGAAGCTTCTGCTACTGGTCGATGGCTCATCCTATCTGTTCCGCGCCTTCCATGCCCTGCCTCCGCTGACCAACTCCAAAGGGGAGCCAACCGGTGCGATCGTCGGCGTCATCAATATGCTGCGCAAGCTGATCGAAGAGTATCAGCCCGCACACATCGCCGTGGTGTTTGATGCCAAGGGCGGCAGTTTTCGCAACGAACTCTATGATCAATACAAGGCCAACCGCCCCCCCATGCCGGACGACCTGCGGGTGCAGATCGAACCGCTGCACGAGATCATCCGGGCCATGGGGCTGCCCATACTGATCATCCCCGGCGTAGAGGCCGATGACGTGATCGGCACCCTGGCCACCCAGGCCACCGCGCAGGGCATCTCTACCATCATCTCCACCGGCGACAAAGATCTGGCGCAGCTGGTCAATGACCGGGTCACACTGATCAATACCATGAACAACAGCAAACTGGACAGGGAGGGGGTGATTGCAAAGTTTGGTGTGCCACCCGAGCGCATCGTGGATTATATCTCGCTGATGGGTGACAGCGTGGACAACATCCCCGGCGTCAACAAATGCGGCCCCAAGACAGCCGCCAGCTGGCTGGCCAGCTATGGCTCGCTGGAGGAGGTCATGGCGCACGCCGGCGAGATCAAAGGCAAGGTAGGCGGATACCTGCGCGACAGCCTGGAGCTGCTGCCGCTCTCCCGCAAACTGGCCACCATCCGCTGCGATGTAGCACTGGATCAGCAGCCGGAAGCGCTAAAACCCACCGCACCCAATACCCGCAAACTGCGTGAGCTGTACCATCAGATCGAGTCCAGCCGCCTGCTGGCCACTCTCGATGCAGAGCACGAGTCTGCCACTGAAGACCCAGCCGTTAAAACAGACTACACCGTTATTCTTGAACAGGCCGCCTTTGAGCGCTGGATGAGCAAGCTGGAGCGCTCCGAACTGTTTGCCCTCGACACCGAAACCACCAGCCTCAACTACATGCAGGCCGAGATCGTAGGGCTATCTTTTGCCGTCACCGCGGGTGAATCGGCCTACCTGCCGCTGGCTCACGACTACCCCGGCGCACCCGAACAACTGAACCGCGACAGCGTGCTGGAGCGCATGCGCCCACTGCTGGAAGACCCGGCGCAACTCAAGGTTGGGCAGAACCTGAAGTACGACATGAGCGTACTGGCCAACCACGGCATTGAACTACAGGGCATCGCCTACGACACCATGCTGGAGTCCTATGTGGCCAACAGCACGGCCACCCGGCATGACATGGACTCCCTGGCCAAAAAGTATCTGGGTCTCAACACCACCAAATTCGAAGATGTCGCAGGCAAAGGGGCCAAGCAGATCAGCTTCAACCAGGTGGCACTGGAGCAGGCCGCCCCCTATGCTGCCGAGGATGCTGATATTACCCTGCGACTGCACCACAAAATATGGCCCACAATTGCCGATGAGCCACCACTGGCCAGCCTGTTTCAAGAGATTGAGATGCCACTGGTGCCGGTGCTGTCCCGCATCGAACGCACCGGCGTCTCTATCGACAGCGCCATGCTCAGGCAGCACAGTCAGCAGCTGGCCACACGCATGCATGAGCTGGAGCAGGCCGCCTACAAGCTGGCTGGTCAGCCCTTTAATCTGGGATCACCCAAACAGATCGGCGAGATCTTCTTCAACCAGCTTCAGCTGCCGGTCATCGCCAAGACCAAAAAAGGGGCGCCCTCCACCGCAGAGGCGGTGCTGCAAGAGCTGGCCGAAGAGCACGAGCTGCCCCGCCTGCTGCTGGAGCATCGCGGGCTGAGCAAGCTCAAATCCACCTACACCGACAAACTGCCACTACAGGTCGACCCCCAAACCGGGCGGGTACACACCTCCTACCATCAGGCGGTGACAGCCACCGGGCGGCTCTCATCCTCCGACCCCAACCTGCAAAATATCCCGGTGCGCAACGAGGAGGGGAGGCGCATCCGCCAGGCCTTCATCCCGGAAGCGGGCTACCGCATGGTGGCCGCCGACTACTCCCAGATCGAGCTGCGCATCATGGCCCATCTTTCAGGGGATAAAGGGCTGCTGCGCGCCTTCACCACCGGGCAGGATATCCACCGTGCTACCGCAGCAGAGGTCTTTGGGCTGGCGCCGGATCAGGTCAGCAACGAGCAGCGGCGCTCTGCCAAGGCGATCAATTTCGGGCTGATCTACGGCATGTCCGCCTTTGGGCTGGCCAAGCAGCTGGGGGTTGAGCGCAAGGCGGCGCAAACCTATATTGACCTCTATTTTGAGCGCTACCCCGGCGTGCAGGCCTTTATGGATCGTACCCGCAAAGAGGCCAAAGAGCGGGGATATGTCGAAACCCTGTTCGGGCGGCGCCTCTATCTGCCCGAGATCAACTCCCGTAACGGCATGCGCCGCACCGCCGCCGAACGCACCGCTATCAATGCCCCCATGCAGGGTACCGCCGCCGATATTATCAAACGCGCCATGCTGGAGGTGGATGAGTGGATCTGTAGCCAGAAACCGGCCATACGCATGATCATGCAGGTGCACGATGAACTGGTGTTCGAGGTAAGAGAGGATCAGCTGACCAGCGCCGTGGAGAAGATCCGCGACACCATGGAGTCCGCTGCCGGGCTTGCCGTCCCCTTAGTGGTTGATGTGGGTATTGGCGACAACTGGGATGAGGCGCATTAATACCTGGGTTCTGCAAGTGATTGTGCTATGTGCGTGCAATCCATTTGCAGAACCCAGGTAATAATCTTTAACCAGATTTGAACTTATCCGGAGGCGCCCAGTCCTATTTTGCAGACGTCATGCGACGCAGGGTCTGTCTCCCCTCCCTTGTAGACCCTTATCCTGCTTTCCCAAGTCAGGGTATTTTTGATCCCGACGATACCCTAATTTCGTCGGGATTTTTTTTGCCCGCAGGGGTTGCCGGGCTGCATCGCTGTTTCTCTTTCATTATTATGAGAAGATTCAACCCTGCCGAAGCGGCAGCTCAAGCCACCCATCCAGCACCTGGTGCGCCTCGTCAATGCCCTGGCGCTTCAGCGAAGAGAAGAGCTGAACACTCACCGTACCGCCATAGCTGGCGATCTCCTGCCGCATCCTGAGCAGTGCGCTGTTGGCCGGGCCTCTTTTCAGCTTGTCGGATTTGGTCAGCAGGATATGGGTAGGGAAGCCGTTTTGTACATTCCACTTCAGCATCTGCCGGTCAAAATCCGGCATGGGGTGACGGCAGTCCACCAGCAGGATCAGCCCCTTCAGGCACTGTCGCTCCTCTATGTATTGCGCCAGCGACCGCTGCCACTGATGCTTCACCGACTCCGCCACCCTGGCATAGCCATAACCCGGCAGGTCGACCAGCCGGCGCTCCCCATCCAGCTCAAAGAAGTTCAGCAGCTGGGTGCGCCCCGGTGTCTTGCTGGTGCGCGCCAGCGATTTTTGTTGACACAGCGTGTTGATGGCGCTCGATTTGCCCGCATTGGAGCGGCCCGCAAAGGCCACCTCATAGCCCTCATCCGGCGGAGCCTGCGAGAGCTGTGCTGCGCTGGTCAGAAATGCAGCGCGATGATAGTAGGGGTTCATACCGTTACTCGGACCGTACCCAGTGACCCGATTTTCCGCCGGATTTCTCCAGCAGCTGAACCTGCTCGATGGTCATGCCGCGATCAACCGCCTTGCACATGTCATAGATGGTGAGCAGTGCCACCTGGGTGGCGCAGAGCGCCTCCATCTCCACCCCCGTCTGGCCACGGGTCTCCACCACTGTTCGGCAGTAAACGGCACTCTCTGCCGCCTCTGGCGTCAGCTCAATCTCAACATGGGTAAGCGCCAGGGGGTGGCAGAGCGGCACCAGATCTGCGGTGCGTTTGCTGGCCATGATCCCGGCGATGCGGGCTATGCCCAGCACATCCCCTTTTTTATGGCTGCCCTGCTCGATCCGGCGCAGTGTTGCAGGCTCCATCCGTATACGCCCCTGCGCAACGGCAATGCGAGAGGTGACATCCTTGCCGCCCACATCGACCATGTGCGCCTCTCCGGCCTGGTTAAAATGGGTGAGCTCATTCATGCTTTTTCTGCCGTGGGCTAGAAGTTCGGCTTTTCAGGTGCATTTCGATAGTTCTCTACGCCACTGACAATCTCTGCCTTGGCCGCCTCTGCATTGCTCCACCCCTCGATCTTGACCCATTTGCCCTTCTCCAGATCCTTGTAGTGCTCAAAAAAGTGGGCGATCTGATTCGGCAGGCCCTGGCGCTCTTCTGGCAGATCCTCAATCTCTCTTACCCCTCTGTAGAGCGGGCTGATCTTGGCCAGAGGAACCGCCAGGATCTTGGTATCGACACCCGACTCATCGGTCATATTCAACATGCCAATGGGGCGGCACTCGATGACCGTCCCGGTCAATACCGGGATGGGCGTTACAACCAGCACATCCACCGGGTCGCCATCATCCGAGAGCGTGCGGGGGATATAGCCATAGTTACAGGGGTAGTGCATTGCGGTGCCCATGAAACGGTCCACGAACATGGCGCCGGTCTCCTTGTCCACCTCATATTTAACCGGATCCGAATGGGATGGGATCTCGATTATTACATTAATTTTATTCGGGGCATCTTCGCCGCAACTGACTCTATCCAGGTTCATTGATCTCTTTTCGCCTCAGGGAATAAAAAAAGGTCGGGGAGTCCGACCTCATGCTGGCCGGTAAGATAACGGATTACCCCCCGGAAAGACAAGATTTTCTGAGGTTTTGGGCTAAAACTTGCTTGTGTTGAGGAAACAGTGTACTAAACGGAAGAGGTTGTCGTCTCTATTCATCAACGCTCACTCATTTGCAGCAGAGAGATTTTTGACGGACACCCGAGTCCAGGGTGGTTCCGTACCTGACGACAAGCAAGATCCAAATATAAAGCAATAAAATAAGAAACAGCGGTTATCAATCTGGAGGAACACATGAGTCTCGGCGAGTTTATCCCACCCCTATTGGGCATCATCGGCTTGGTGATTGCCAACTACATCTACAAGATTGTCAAAAAATACCCCGAGGGCGATGACAAAGTCATCAAGATCGGTGATGCCATCCACGAAGGCGCCATGGTTTTCATGCGGCGCGAGTACAAAATGCTGGGGATCTTCTCCGCTGTTCTGGTTGTGCTGCTCGCCATCTTCCTCGGTATAGGCACGGCCTTTGCCTTCATCGTAGGTGCGGTCACCTCTGCCGGCGCCGGTTACATCGGCATGAGCACAGCTACCCGCGCCAATGTCCGCACCACCACGGCAGCCCACACTGAAGGGGCCGCCGCCGCATTGAGTGTCGCCTTCTTTGGCGGCTCCATCATGGGGCTGGCGGTTGCCTCCCTGGGCCTGCTGGGGCTGGGCACCCTCTACCTGATATTTGGTGGCGATCCGGAGACAGCGCACATCATCCACGGCTTTGGCATGGGCGCATCCACTGTGGCGCTCTTCTCGCGCGTTGGTGGCGGCATCTTTACCAAAAGCGCCGATGTTGGCGCTGATCTGGTGGGTAAAATCGAAGCCGGCATCCCGGAGGATGACCCGCGCAACCCCGGCGTTATCGCCGACAACGTGGGTGACAACGTGGGGGATGTTGCGGGCATGGGTTCTGACATCTTCGAATCCTACTGCGGTGCCATAATCGCCACCATCGCCATGGCTTCAACCATGGCCGTCACGGTCATCGACCCGCTGGGTGAGCGTTCCGCATTGATGTTCCTGCCGCTGGCGCTGGCCTCACTGGGACTGCTCTGCTCCATCCAGGGGATCTGGCTGGTAAAGAGCTACTCCAGTAAATCACCCGAGGTTGCACTGCGCATCGGCACCATGAGTTCATCTGTGATCTTTATCGTGCTCTCGGGGCTGGTCATCGCCTCATCCGACCTCGCTATCGGTATCTGGGTGGCGGTTCTGGCAGGCGCCGTTGGCGGTGTCATCATCGGGCTGGTCACGGAGTACTACACCGCCGGGGCACCCGTTAAGCGCATCGCTGAATCCGGCGAAACCGGCCCGGCTACTGTGATGATCTCCGGTCTCGCTGTTGGCATGCAATCGGTTGCCATACCACTGCTCACCATTGCTGCCATCATCCTGATCTCGAACCATTTTGCAGACCTGTACGGCGTCGGTATCGCCGCCGTGGGCATGCTGGCCACAGTCGGCATCACCATGGCTATTGACGCCTACGGCCCGGTGGCCGACAACGCAGGCGGCATCGCCGAGATGGCCGGCCTGGGTAAAGAGACACGCGATATCACCGACTCACTGGACGAGCTGGGCAACACCACCGCAGCCATTGGCAAAGGCTTTGCCATCGGTGCCGCAGCACTGGCCGCATTGGCAATCATCTCTGCCTATGTTGAGACCATCTCCTTCCACGTCCCTGGCTTCACGTTGGAACTGGGTGATCCACTGGTGCTGGCCGGCATGTTCGTCGGTGGCATCCTGCCCTTCCTGATTGCCTCGATCACCATGACGGCCGTGGGTGATGCGGCATTCGACATGATCAAAGAGATCCGTCGTCAGTTCCGTGAAATCGAAGGGCTGATGGAGGGTACCGCAGAACCCGACACCGCGCGCTGCGTGGACATTGCCACCGCTGCCGCCCTGAAGAAGATGATTCTGCCGGGTGTTATTGCGGTGGCGGCTCCGGTTGTCATCGGTGGCCTGTTGGGGCCTGCGGCGCTCGGCGGCATGCTCGGCGGCGCACTGCTCGGCTGCGTATTGATGGCGCTGATGATGGCCAATGCCGGTGGTGCCTGGGACAACGCCAAAAAGCATGTTGAAAAGGGCAACCTGGGTGGCAAGGGTTCAGATGTGCATACCGCCGTTGTGGTGGGCGACACTGTGGGTGACCCCTTCAAGGATACCTCCGGCCCATCCATGAACATCCTGATCAATGTCATGGCCATTGTCAGCCTGGTGATTGCGCCACTGCTGGCTTAGCCCGTTTTACCCAACCGTGCAAAAAAGGCTCCCTGAATCAGGGAGCCTTTTTTGCGGGACTGAAGTCCCGCCATGCCGGTAAATTTAAAGCTCAAACTCCCCCAGCTTTTTTGGCACGGCTGCATTCTTTAGCGTCACATAGTCAGGCAGTCCATTCTTATACTCCGGGTAGTCCTCACCCTGGATCAGTGGTGAGAGGTAGCGGCGACACTCATCGGTGATGCCAAAGCCATCTGCGGAGATGAAGTTCTCTGGCATCATCTTCTCTACATTGGCTACATCGGCCAGATCGGCGGCCCTGATCTCCCAGGCATAAGGCTCATCAGAGGTGCGGACAATGGCAGGCATAATGGCATTTCTGCCCTCCAGCGCCAGCTCCACTGCCGCCTTGCCCAGGGCATAGGCCTGCTCGACATCGGTCCTGGATGCGATATGGCGCGCGGCGCGTTGCAGGTAATCCGCCACTGCCCAGTGATACTTCACACCCAGCTCCTCGCGAATGATATTGGCCACCACCGGCGCCACACCGCCCAGCTGAGCATGGCCAAAGGCATCACGCAGCCCCTGGTCTGACAGGAACTTGCCATCCGGCCCCTTTACGCCTTCCGAGACCACCACCGAGCAGTAACCATATTGCGCTATCTTCGCCTTTACCTGGGCGATAAAGGCCGCCTGATCAAAGACAATTTCGGGAAACAGAATAAGTACCGGCAGATCATGATTTGCATCCGCCGCCAACCCGCCCGCTGCTGCAATCCACCCGGCATGACGCCCCATCACCTCCAGCACAAAGGCTTTGGTTGAGGTCTTGCACATGGATGCCACGTCAAAGCTCGCTTCTCGTGTCGAGACGGCAATATACTTTGCCACCGAACCAAAGCCAGGGCAGTTATCGGTGATCGGCAGATCATTATCCACCGTCTTTGGCACATGGATCGCCTGGATTGGAAACCCCATCTTCTCGGAGAGCTGCGAGATCTTATGACAGGTATCTGCAGAGTCACCGCCTCCGTTATAAAAGAAATAGCCAATATTGTGCGCCTTGAAGACCTCAATCAGACGCTCATACTCACGCCGGTTCTCCTCCAGACTTTTCAGTTTATAGCGACAAGAACCAAAGGCGCCGGAAGGAGTCGAGCAGAGCGCGGCAATGGCTTCATCCGGCTCTTGATTCGTATCAATCAGATCTTCAGTCAACGCACCTATGATGCCATTGCGACCGGCGTAGAGATTGCCGATCCTGTCGGGGTGGCTGCGGGCCGTCTCTATCACACCACAGGCAGAGGCATTGATGACAGCGGTCACCCCGCCAGACTGTGCATAAAAGGCATTTTTCATTGTCATGATCCTTGCTCCGGTGGTTTCTAATAATTATTGCATGATAAATCTGGCATTAGAGAATAGCTTAATGGTTATTTGTTACCAAGATAATTATCCCTGATTAAGATCAAAAACCACATTGACTTCATGCGATAAGTGAGGGTAGGTTACGCACTGTGAACAGGCTGCTGTCAAATGCTCGATAAATATGCAGGGTATCGAGGCCAGCAATCCGCTATAACTGGAAACAACCAGGAATATCGAAGAGGCTAAAACGCCATGAGAATTGTACTATTGGGTGCGCCAGGTTCCGGCAAAGGAACACAGGCAAAAAAGCTGGTTCAGCGGTATGGTATCCCGCAGATCTCAACAGGGGATCTGCTAAGAGCAGCGGTAGCCGCACAAACCCCCCTTGGCATTCAGGCCAAGCAGGCTATGGATGCCGGCCAGCTTGTCTCTGACGAGATTGTGCTGGGCATGATCCAGGATCGACTCAGCCAACCCGATGTAGAAAATGGCTATATTCTGGATGGCTTTCCACGCAACATTGCCCAGGCAGAAGCGCTGGATGAGCTGCTCGATAAACTTGGGCAGCCACTGGACATATCACTACTCATCGACGTAGATCCCGACATCATCATGCAGCGGCTGGAAGGTCGGCGCACCTGTGAATCCTGCGGCCAGATGTACAACATGTACACCAATCCACCCCTGGTTGAAGGCATCTGCGATAAATGCGGTGGCAGACTTCACCAGCGCAGCGATGACAATGAAACCACCATCGACAATCGGCTAAAGGTCTACCGGCAGCAGACGGCCCCGTTGGTTGAGTACTACCAGGCTGCAAACAAGCTGGGGCAGATCCAGGGCACCGGCGATATCAATGATATTTTTAACGCGGCCTGTAAAATCCTGGATGGCGCCACACAAAAAGAGCAACCCAAAGCAGAGACACCTCCTGCAGAAATAAAAGAGAAAACAGCACCAAAAAAGGGAGCCGCAAAGAAGAGGGCGGCAACTAAAAGGAAGAGCGCCAAGAAAAAAACAACCGTAAAGAAAAAGGCAGCTGCAAAGGAGAAGGTAACGACCAAAAAGAAGGTCACCAAGAAAAAGGCGGCGGCAAAGAAGAAGGTGGCCGTCAAAAAGAAGAGCGTTAAAAAGAGAGCCGCAGCAAAGGAGAAGGTAACGGCCAAAAAGAAGTCCGCCAAGAAGAGAGCAGCCGCAAAGAAAAAGGTGACAGCCAAAAAGAAGGTCACTAAGAAGAAGGCGGCGGCAAAGAAGAAGGTGGCCGCCAAAAAGAAGAGCGTTAAAAAGAGGGCCGCTACAAAGAAAGGAGCGTCGAAGGGAAAGGCGGCTAAGAAAAAGTCCGCTGTAAAAAAGAGAGCCGTTAAGAAAAAAGCGGCCAAGAAAAAAACAGCGCGTAAAAAACGCTGATAAAAAAAGGGGCGGAAACGCCCCTTTTTTTATTTCACATAAGAAAACAGATGCTCAAGTCACATAAGCCCTGCGTATCCTGGTCTGGCCACTAGTCCGTCAACCCGCTCATAATATCGGTATCAGCGACGTTTTCCTCCGCGCCCCTTTTTTGGCCGGTCTGGGCCAACGCGAATCAAGCTGCCGCCAAACTCACTGCCATCGAGCGCGGCCATCGCAGCACGGGCTTCGTGCCCTTCCATATCAATGGTGGCAAAACCCTTGCAATCACCAGAGAAGAGATCTTTTGCCATTTTGAGAGAGCGAACCGGGCCATATTCTGTAAAGAGCGCAGTCACGCTCTCTTCTGTAGCCGATCTGGGGAGACCACGAACTGAAAGGGTAATCAATGATTTTGACCTTGTGTAATGTGTTGATAAATAGGCCCGCCCCAATGAACGAACCATCACTATGGATCTTGGCGGACGCTATGGAACTCGATTCGGGTGGCACCGGTCAGGAGGCAGCGAACGTGAAGCGTTATAGAAGCCAGGATCATGCAGACGCATCAAGATATATCACGCCAGACCTAAATGCAAACCAACAGGGCGTAAAGCGCAAAGAAAGAGGCCAAACACACCCCCCCCTTGTTAAATTGAACCTGCCCATTGAATCAGCGCACCATGGCCTGGCAAAATGAACCACGGATGGCCGGGGGTGCCAGCTGATGACAGAGATGGACTCCAAAATTCGGGCAGTTGCTTAAGTGTCTCCTGCCACCATAATCAGGCCACTTCCAGTAGCCCGGTTTCTTCAAAATACACTTGATCCGGCGTCATTTCCAAACGCTGGTGTTTTCGTTCAGTATTATTAACGATCCAGCACTGGGCAGGGACGAATAGCCCAGGAAGAGAGATGGCGGATACGGCCGTAAAACTAGTACTCCATCAAGGTAATAACTTGGGATGCAGAGCTTCCCAAGCCGGCCAAGGCAAGGCGCAGCCCGCAGGAAATGGCATGCCCTTTTCAAGGGATGCAACGCGGCATTGGCCGGTTTGGGGCGCTCCCTTCGGGCCGGCCAGGAAGC
>WFXD01000018.1 GCA_015490795.1 Gammaproteobacteria bacterium | reverse complement strand
CCACATACCCGGCGGGAACCACCACCCACCCCAGCCGCCACCCCGTCATGCCGTAAAACTTTGAAAAGCTGTTGATAACAAAAATATCATCTGCAATGGAGAGTGCCGAGCAACCACTGCCATCATAGATCAACCCCTGATAGATCTCATCAACAACCAGCACCCCACCCCTGCTCTTGACCACTTGATAGATCTCATGCAGTGCCTCCACCGAGAGCAGCGTGCCCGTTGGATTAGAGGGCGATGCCACCAATACGGCCCGGGTCTGCGGCGTCCATGCCGCATCCAGCAAATCTGCCGTTAGCTGGTAACCCGTCTCAGGCCCCACCGGCACGCTGGTCGGGATACCCTCCACCAGACGTACGAAATGTCTGTTGCAGGGATAGCCCGGGTCCGCCATCAACACCACATCCCCCGGATTAATCAGCACACTCATCACCAGCTGTAGCGCACCTGACGCCCCCGGCGTCACCAGCACCCTGGATGGCTCCACTACAACCCCATAATTCAGGTGGTATGATGCAGCAATCCTCTGTCGTAACGCAGGCAGCCCCAATGCAGGGGTATAGTGAGTCTGCCCTGCACTCAAAGCACGCTGCCCAGCCTCAACAATGGGTGCCGGGGTAATAAAATCCGGTTCACCAATCTCCATGTGGATAACAGAGCGGCCCTGAGCCTCAAGCGCACGCGCACGCGCCAGGAGATCCATCACATAAAAAGGCCGGATATGCATCATGCGCCGTGCAACAGAGGGTTTTTTGCTCATAGCTGAGTCCTGAAAATCGTATTACAAAAAAGGGGTTAACCTAGGTTTAACCTAGAATCCGCAGTTGACCGCTTTGAGGGTATACCAGCATATTGATGAGCTTGATATTTTGTGCTTTCAGCCTGTTCACCCAGTAGGTGAACTTCGCTACAGGGCGGATTGCACGTTTGCGGGGGCGCATGCCTGCGTTGCAACTCCTTGGAATAGAACAACTATTCTACGTCGTTGCGCCTTGTCCTGCGCCCCCGCAAACGCACACTCCACCCCGTTCAACTGTGGATTCTAGGTTTAAGCCTATACTTAGCTTACCTTAAAGCCGGATCGGGCGGCATCAGATTACATCTTCCTTGCCGACCCCAATCTATTCTGGTATATGTAGCGCCCTTATTTATTGAGGTTCGCAGGAGTTGTTGGATGACAGCAAAAAACACACCCGAGCAGGATTATTCATTCGGAATAGCGCCCTACCAGGCCAAAGATGGCGAAGAGTATATGAATGAGGCGCAGGAAGCCCATTTTCGAAAGATCCTGGAAGCCTGGAAGCAGAGCCTGATGGAAGAGGCAGATCGCACTGTCCATCACATGCGGGACGAAGCCGCCAATTTCCCAGACCCAAATGACCGCGCCTCTCAAGAGTCAGAATTCAGCCTTGAGCTGCGCACCCGTGATCGGGAGCGCAAGCTGCTGAAGAAGATTAGTGAAATCATCACCAGCATCGACAACCACGACTACGGCTACTGCAACTCCTGTGGCGTCGAGATCGGCATCCGCCGTCTGGAGGCCCGCCCCACAGCCACACAATGCATCGACTGCAAAACCCTGGATGAGATCAGGGAAAAACAGATGGGCTGACTCCAACCCACTGCACGCCTCCAAAAGCCGGCAACCGCCGGCTTTTTCCTTATGCCATCCACCACCCCCTCATACTGCGGACGCTTTGCCCCCTCACCCACAGGTGCACTGCACTTTGGCTCACTGACCGCTGCCGTTGCCTGCTACCTTGATGCCCGTGCTAATAGCGGGAAATGGCTGGTTCGAATGGAGGATATCGACCCGCCCAGAGAGGTGCCCGGCGCAGCCGATGATATTCTTCGCACCCTGGAGGCCTTTGGTTTTGAGTGGGATGACGCCGTGCTCTACCAGAGCCAACGCACCGCAGCGTACCAGGCAGCGCTGGAGCAGCTACAGCAACAGGGCAACATCTACCCCTGTGGTTGCAGCCGCAAGGAGATTGCCCAGCAGGGCCGGCCTGGTGCAGAGGGGGTCATCTACCCCGGCACCTGCCGCGCAGGCCTGCCTTCTGAACGTGAGGCACGCACTGCCAGGGTCTTTACCCCCGACCCGCCCATCTGTTTTATCGACAGTATTCAGGGGAAGAGAGAACAATCAGTAGCGCAAGAGGTGGGGGATTTTATCCTCCGCCGCGCCGACGGGATCTTCGCCTACCAACTGGCCGTGGTGGTTGACGATGGCTGGCAGGGGGTTACACATATTGTGCGGGGGGCAGACCTTCTTCACTCCACCCCCCGTCAGATCTATCTTCAGACACTGCTGAACCTCCCGGCACCCCTCTATGCTCATCTGCCGCTTGCGGTGGATGGGATCGGCAACAAGCTCAGCAAGCAGGCCAGGTCCCTGCCGGTTGATCGGAAAACGCCTCTGCCCGCGCTACTGGCTGCGTTGCGCTTTCTGCATCAGCCACTGCCCGATGAGCAACCCGCAACCCTGGATGAGTTCTGGCAGTGGGCGTCTGCAAGCTGGGATATTAAGCGGGTGCCCCGGCGGCAAACACAAACTATAGCAGCAGGCTCCTAGGAGGCTGTCCGAGAACTCGGCTTTTTACGAAATGCAATTTCTAACTCATTGATTCGTAAGGATTTAATTATTGACATATTGCATATTTACCTATTCTCGGACAGCCTCCTAGAAAAGCCCCTTCAGCTTATTACCAATATCACCCGCCTTTTGATCCAGCCCGCCGGGCAGCCCTTTGGTCGCATCCTCTACCTTTGAAGTGAGGTCAGAGACCTGCTTGTCCACCTGCTCTTTAAGCTGCCCTTTAATATCGGCCAGCGGGCCTGCTACAGCGCCACTTGAGGCGGCCAGCACCTTCTCCATCACGATCTTGAAGGCATCGGCGGCCGATATGCCGCCCTTATCCTTACCCAGATCCGTCAGCTCAATCTTTGGCAGCGGTACCGTCAGACCTTCGCTCGACAGCGGCGTAACAATCCTGATCTTCCCTCCGGTGAGCGTCACCCGGTTGATCACTATTTTTGAACTGCCCTCCTGTTGTGCCTGATCCTGCTCTGCCGGAGCCCCTTTGCTTTGACCCCCAGCCGCCTTGGCGATAAAGGCATCCACATTATTCATCAGCTGCTGCAGGTTTGACCCGGCCGCGCCACCCGGCTCATAGGTCACTATCGGCGCATTGATATCAATGGATTTAATCACCACGACATCATCTGCGACTGTCTCGGAGTCCAGCGCAACCGCTAATGTACCCAGTTCAAACGAGCTGCGCCCTTTATAACCGGCAGGGTTGCCGATAAGAAGCCCATGCAGGCTCCCCTCTCCCGACAGGAAGGAGATATCAGACGATTCAAGTTTTACCTCTGTCTGGGTGACCGGCTTGCCAAAGGTCTCGACCGCCTGTACCACCAATGCATTCAGGTTGCTGGAGATATAGAACAGCGCTGCCACCACGCCCAGAACCACAACCACCAGACCACCAATTATAAATTTCTTCATTGTGCCACCTCCGATATAGGCATTTTTTTGGGTTACCGCGCTATCTGCTGCCTATTCTCTCAAACCCGCAGCAGAAAAGGTAACGCTAATTCCGGCTGTTTTTATCTGCGATCTCTGCTCCGAGCACCCTAACACCATAGCTGCGGAGCTGCCTTGCGTTATCCAGCCGAATACCCAGCCGGATTCGAGCCGCCTCACCCGGGCGAATCACGCCCCACACACTGTGCCGGGTCATATTGGATAACCGCCCGCCGGGGCCACGCAGCCCTACGCCAACACCCACATTGTGTACCGGCATCCTGGTTTGGTTCTGCACCACAACCATCATCTCACCACTGTTGAGACGCTGCAGGCGGGTTTGAAGATAACGGTCAGGGTTATCCGGCAGGTCAAGACGCACCAATGCACTGGCGGCCTCCGCTCCGGCTGGCGAGCGAGAAGCTGCCGCCTGCGCAAAATACTCTTTTGCCTGCCTGCGGCTGCCCGATGCCAGCGCCATCCTGCCCAGGGCATTGTAGGCCATCGCCGTGGGCAGCAGTTCGATACTCTGCTTCAGATCCTGCTGCGCCCGCCTGGTATTGCCCAGCTTGTCCCAGGTGACTCCCCGCTCCAGGTAGTAACGAAAAAAGCTGTCGTTACGATCCAGCGCCTGGTTATAGTGTTTCAATGCCTTCCGGTAGCGCTTCTGCTTGTAGCGGATGTCGCCCAGCAGACTATAAAAGAGCGCCTCTCTCGGCTCAATGGCAATCGCCTTGTTGGCCAGCTTCAAGGCCTGCTGCTCATCGCCGTCTTTCAGCGCCTTTAGCCCCTTTTTCAAGGCATCATAAGCCGGTTTGGATTTTTTCAGCCCCGCCAGCATACGTTGATAGCGCTCCCGCCCCCAGTCGCCGCCCTTTGTCCCCAGCTTGCGCAGTGTCTCCCGGTTCTGTCTCACCCGCTCTACGGAAGGGGGGTGGCTGGCAAACAGCCCCGCAAACCACTGCGGCTGCTTCTCTTTTGATCTGGATAGCCGCACAAAGGTCTCTTGCAGCTTTATTGCAGCCGCAGGGTCATAGCCTGCCCGGGCCATATAGAGCATGCCATAGTAGTCTGATTCACTCTCAGCACCGCGGGAGTAGCGCTGGCTCAGCAGGTTGGCGCCCACCGATGCCGCACCTACCACCATGCGCGAGTAGTCGCTGCTCTGCACCGCCATCCCGGTCACCAGTACCGCACCCTGCAACAACAGCCCCCGCTCCACGCCCTGAGCACCATGCCGGGCCGCCGCATGGACAATCTCATGGCTCAATACAGCCGCCAGCTCCGCTTCGCTCTCCAGCTCCAGCAGCAGCCCGCGGTTCACCGCTATCTTGCCACCCGGCAGCGCCCAGGCATTGGGGGTGGAGTCGTTCACCACAGCGAATTCATAGGGGAGTTTGCGGTCACTCACAGCGGCCAGCCGTTGCCCGACCTGGCTGACATATCGGGTCAATTCGGGATCCAGGTTGTAATCCCCGCCCTGCATCTGGCGGCTGGGGGCATACTGCTTTTTCCCAATATCGAGTTCTTGCGATTCCGAGATGAAGGTCAGCTCGTCCTTGCCTGTCACCGGATTGGTCGCACAGCCAACCAGCCCCAGCAGGGTGATGGCCAGTACAATACGTTGCCATACGCTTATCAATTGTCTCTCCCCCATACTGTCATTGGCCCCAGCCAGTTAGCTTGAGACAGCCTTTTTCAGACTTTTCTCAATATTACTGCTCAATATCGTCTTGTCCCTTTGGTGGTTGGCGCCTCTCGTCAGATTTGACCGCCTGCCAGTGCCTCTCCAGCTCATCCAGACTTAGCTCTGCCATCTTCTGCCCCTGCGCTGCAATACGCTTTTCAATGCCGTGAAAGCGGCGCTCAAACTTGCGGTTTCCCGCCACCAGCGCCATCTCGGCATCCACCCCTGCCTTGCGGGCCAGGTTGGCGCAGGCCATCAGCAGGTCACCGATCTCTTCGGCGACCCGCTCTTTACTGGCTCCCCGCTCCAGCTCGGCGGTGACCTCATCCAGCTCCTCCTGCACCTTGGCAATGACACCCGATGCATCCGGCCAGTCAAAGCCTCCACGCGCCGCTCGGCGTTGCAGCTTTTCAGAGCGCATCAGGGCGGGCAGCGCAGTGGCCACGCCATCGAGCAGGCTGTGTGGTTGATCGCCCGCCCTGGCCTTGCGCTCGGTTGATTTCTGCCTCTCCCAGGCCAGCGTCTGCGCCTCAGCAGTGGCGATTTCAGCATCGGCAAAGACATGCGGGTGCCTGCGCTGCATCTTTTCACAGATGCCGGCCACCACATCATCAAAATCAAAGGCACCGATCTCCCTGGCCATCTGGGCATAGAAGACCACCTGAAACAGCAGATCGCCCAGCTCATCCCGCAGCTCATCCATATCACCCCGGTGGATCGCCTCTGCAACCTCGTAGGCCTCTTCAATGGTGTAGGGGGCGATAGTGGCAAAGCTCTGTTTTCGATCCCAGGGACAGCCCTTTTCCGGATCCCGCAGCCGCGCCATGATCTCCAGCAACCCGGCAATTGACCGGCTCATGCCCTTCTCCAGCAGATGGCGGTAAAAAAGAGCAGCGCGGCGGCAACCACCACCGCCGGGCCGGCAGGCAGATCCCACTGTAACGAGCCAAACAGGCCGCCACTCACCGCCAGGCAGCCGACGGCTGCCGCCAGTAGCGCCATCTGCTCCGGCGTCTGCGCAAAGCGGCGTGCCGTGGCGGCAGGGATGATCAGCAATGAGGTGATCAGCAGGATGCCGACCACCTTCATTGCAACCGCAATCACCAGCGCAATCAGCAGCATAAAGGCCAGTCTGACCGGCACCACCGGCACCCCTTCGACCTGGGCCAGCTCTTCGTGCACTGTCATCGAGAGCAGAGGCCGCCAGATCCATACCAACAGCAGCAGCGCTGCCAGGCCACCTGCAAAGATCCAATAGATATCCATCACCGTGACCGCCAAGATGTCACCAAACAGATAGCCTATAAGGTCGATGCGCAGTGTCTCCATAAAGGCCAGCACAATCAGCCCCAGTGAGAGCGCGCTGTGCGAGAGAATACCCAGAATCGTATCACTGGCCAGCCGGCGCTGGTTTTGCAGGCCAACCAGCAGCAGCGCCAGGGTGACGCAGACCAGGATGATGGCCAGGTTGATGTTGACCTCCAGCAGAAACCCCAGCGCAACACCCAACAGCGCGGAGTGCGCCAGGGTATCGCCAAAATAGGCCATGCGCCGCCAGACCACAAAGACGCCCAGCGGGCCTGTCACCAGTGCCACGCCCAGGCCGGCAACCAGGGCGCGGAGCATAAAGTCATCCATGCCCGGCATCTCCCTTGCCGGGTCTCTCCACCCGGCCATGCAGGTCATGGCAGTGGTCATGATTGTGGGTATAGAGCGCCATGCTGGGATATGAGCCAAACAGCTCCAGGTAGGAGGGGTCGCTGCTCACCACTTCAGGACGGCCAAAACAGCAGACATGCTGGTTCAGGCACAGCACTCGATCCGCCTTGGCCATCACCAGATGCAGGTCATGCGAGACCATGAGGATGCCACAGCCATGATGATCCCGGATGTCGGCAATCAGATCAAACAGCTCGCCCTGCCCGGTAACATCCACCCCCTGCACCGGCTCATCCAGCACCAGTAGATCCGGCTTTCTCAGCAGCGCCCGCGCCAGCATGACACGCTGCATCTCACCCCCCGAGATATGCTGCACCGGGCTTTTCAGCAGCCGCTCGATGCCCACCTCATCCAGCACCTGGCACAGCTGCTGCTCAGTGGCGCGGTGGCTCAGGGTCAGGAAACGCTGAACCGTCAGCGGCAGGACCGAGTCCACCACGATACGCTGCGGCATATAGCCAATGCGCAGATCTGGCGCAGAGAAGCGGTGGCCCATATCTGGTTTCAACAGCCCCAATATGACGCGCACCAGGGTGGTTTTACCCGCGCCGTTGGGGCCAATCATGGCCAGAATCTCGCCTGCATGAACCGTGAGATCGACCGCATCCAGTATCTTTCGACCACTCAGGGAGAGGGAGACCGCTTTGGCTTCAACCAGAATCGGGGCAGTGGTCATGAATCAACTACAGTAAAGGGTCGTATTGGTGACATAATAACGAAAAAAGTTGGCACTCTTTGCAAACGGGGTATCCTGGGTTGATGATTTTACGTCTTTCTCTAGTATTGTGGGCCGTTATTTTGGCCATGCCTGCATTGGGCAGCGCCGCCGAGCCTCCCAGGGTTGTGGTCAGCATGGCCCCCATTCACTCCCTGGTTGCCGGGGTGATGAAAGGCATCGGCAGACCCGAGCTGCTGGTCAAAGGCGGCAGCTCTCCGCACAATACCCGCCTCAAGCCCTCACAGATGCGCAGCCTGAGCCAGGCCGATCTGATCTTCTGGCTGGGGGAGGAGGCCGAGGGTTTTCTGCAGCGCCCGCTTGAAAGCACATCCAGAGAGCAGCGGGTCGTCAAGATTCTGGCACTGCCGGGGCTGCTGCTCCTGCCCCTGCGCAGGGGTGGCGTCTGGGAAAACAGACACCACGGCACCCCGGATGATGATCATCAGCATGCAGCAACGCAGCGCCCTGAGCATATCGACAGCCACGTCTGGCTGGACCCCTTCAATGCCAAGGTCATTGCCCAGGCAGTGGCCGATACCCTAAGCGAAATAGATCCCGCACGCGCCAGCCAATATCAGGAGAATGCCAAACAGTTGATCTTCCGGCTGGAGAACCTGCACCTTGAGATCAGCGCCGTTGTAGCCACCGCTGTCAACAAGCCCCACATTGTATTCCATGACGCCTATCAATACTTTGAACACCGCTACCATCTTAAGGCGGCAGGCTCCGTCACCCTCGACCCTGACCGCAAGCCCGGCGCCCGGCGCCTGCGCGAGATAGAACAAAAACTCCAGGATGCCAATGCGCACTGCATCTTCAGCGAGCCGCAATTTCCCTCATCGCACCTGAAGATTCTGACCGGCGATGGCCAATACTACAGCGGCACACTTGACCCCATCGGCAGCAGCATCCCCCCCGGCCGGGATATGTACTTCACCCTGATGCGAAGATTGGTGAGCGACTTTGTCAGCTGTCTGTGCCAGATCTATGCCGGCGATGAGTTCGAAGAGAAAAGGCCCGCAACCGAGTAACCGCCGGGCAGCGCCGGGTTGAACTTTTTCGCATCAGCCCCTATCTATCTGCAACCACCATCAGCCGGAACCCATTCAGAAAACATGCATATCCTGAGCCGCCATCTGATCTCTCTCGCTCTCCTGCTCTTCAGCACGCTCGCATCGGGAGGCCTGCCCGCCGCGGTGGATGGCAAGCCACTGCCCAGCCTGGCGCCCATGCTGAAGCAGGTCACCCCCGCCGTGGTCAATATCACCACCCAGGGGCGGGTGATCGAGCGCAGCTCACTGTTTGATGACCCCCTCTTCCAGCGCTTCTTCAACATGCCTGGCATACAGCGTGAGCGCCGCACCCAAGGGCTTGGCTCTGGGGTTATCGTCGACAGCAGGCAGGGGTATATTCTGACCAACCACCATGTCATCAAGGATGCGGAGGTCATTATCATTCGGCTACAGGATGGCCGCCAGATCAAGGCCCGGCTGGTTGGCGCCGACCCTGATACCGACATAGCCGTGCTGCAGATAGCAGCCGACAGGCTCACTGCCATCCCCTCGGCCGACTCCAGTCAACTTGAGGTGGGTGACTTTGTAGTCGCCATCGGCAACCCCTTCGGGCTGGGGCAGACCGTCACCTCCGGCATTGTCAGCGCACTGGGACGAAGCGGGCTCGGCATTGAATCCTACGAAGATTTCATCCAGACCGACGCCTCCATCAACCCCGGCAACTCTGGCGGTGCGCTGGTCAGCCTGCGGGGTGAGCTGGTCGGCATCAATACCGCCATCATCGGCCCCAGTGGCGGCAATGTTGGTATTGGGTTTGCCATCCCCATCAACATGGCCAAGAGCATCATGGCCCAACTCATCCAGTACGGTGAGGTTCGCCGGGGGCGCCTGGGGGTCGGCGCCCAGGATCTGACTCCCGAGCTGGCACAGGGCTTTGATCTGGATCAGCAGCAGGGGGCCATCATCACCCATGTCACCCCGAATTCACCTGCTGACAATGCCGGGCTGAGGGTTGGCGATGTGGTCATTGCCATCAATGGCAAGCCGCTTCGCAACACCCTTGATCTGCGCAACGTGGTCGGTCTGCTGCCGGTGGGGTCTGAGCTGGATATCGAGCTCATCCGGCGGGGGCGCAGCCACAACACGACAGCAATCATTGCGCTCCCGGAGCTCAGAAAGATCAAGGGTGGAAAACTCAATCGCCAGCTGCGCGGCGCCACCCTGCGCGATATAACCAACGACCCCCGCTACTCTGGCGACATTGAAGGAATACTGATTACAGAGATTGAATACAACAGCCCCGCTGCACACGCCGGACTGCATGAGGGGGACATCATCATCGGAATGAACGACACACCCATTGCCAATCTGGAGATGCTGGAGAAACGGCTCAAGCAGCAGAGCCGAAGAAAGGCCTGGCTCAATATTTTAAGGGGCAGGACGGAGCTTTATATCATGCTGCCTTAACCGCCTCACTCTTTACCGATAATGGTTGAGTACTCGATATCCTGCCACTCAATACCCACTGCCCGGCATAATGTCAGCGTCTCCAGCAGCGCCTGACGTATCTCAGGGTCATCCGGGGCTTCGCAATGCGCCCTGCCACGCAGGTCTATTGCCTGATTACAGGGGTCCAGGGCGCGCTGCTTTTTGCCATCAGCAGCAACTATCTGCTTGTGATAATAGTTGGACCAGCTCATTAGGCTGGCCACGCTATTGACGGTAGGAAAGTATATGCAATCAACGAGAGAACCTCTCTTTGGAAACGGCCGCACCTGCCTGACCGGTTCTACTGAAACCGGCTGCGGTACTGGCTGCGCGCCCTTCTGTACCGGCTCCTCCCCTATCACCCCTCCAACCGGGGTTGAAGGCGGTGCGGCAACCTCAATATCGACTCTTGGTTTCTGGGGGGGAGGCGCCGTGGTGCTTTCACTCTTCATGGCCAGGTAGAGTCCGGTGGTTGCGGTAATTACCGCAGCGATTCCAGTGAGAATGCCCTGAATGGAACCCCAAAAGCCTTGTGATTTTTCAGGCATAAGTCACTCTCTGTTTGATTGAACCTAGGAGTCTGTCGGACTTAGGATGAACTGGCTGCGGAAGTGGGAGAGCGGCTCAAATATCCCCGGTTTTTCGTTGCGTAGGCCCACTATGCGCCTCAAAACCGGGAATATTTGCGCTCACTCTCCCACTCCCTCGCTACAATCCACCTAAGTTCGACAGCCTCCTAGAAAAGCCAGTGGAGCCTGCTTCTCCGGTGGGCGTCCATGTGGAATCTGTAAAAACCGCAGGCTACGCCTTATAAACCAATACCCGCTCCTCCAGCATGTCATGCATGGCATAACGAATCCCTTCACGCCCCTGCCCGGAGTCCTTGACCCCTCCATAAGGCATCGAATCCACCCTGAAGGCAGGGACATCATTATGGATCACCCCGCCCACCTCCAGGCTGTCGAAGGCGCGTATCACGGTGTTGAAATCGTTGGTGAAGATGCCGCATTGCAGGCCAAAGTCCGAGTCGTTCACCCGTTCGAAGGCCTCTTCCATCGAATCGACAGCGGTCAATGTGACGACCGGGCCGAAGGCCTCCTCTCTACAGACCTTCAGATTTGGATCGACATCCTCCAATATCGTCGCCTGCAGGGAGTTGCCCTGGCCACAGGGGGCAATTACATTGCCGGCAACCACCTTGGCGCCAGCGGCGACTGCCTCGTCAATCCAGCTCTTGAGCCGGTCACGGTTATTGGTATCGACGACAGGGCCCAGGGTTGTCGATTCATCCAGCGGATCACCTGCCTTTAGCGCCTCTGTTGCACGGGCAAAGCGGCTCTTGAACTCATCATAGATCTCACGATGGGCAAAGATGCGCTGGACAGAGATGCAGACCTGTCCGCTCTGATAGAAGGCACCGATCACCGCCCGGCTGATCAGCCACTCCCAATCCGTTTCAGAGAGCCCTTTGTCGATGATCAGACCGGCATTGCCGCCCAGCTCCAGCACCACCTTTTTCTTCCCGGCATCGCGCTTCATCTTCCAGCCCACTTCGGGGGAGCCGGTGAAGGTCAGCAGGTTGATGCGCTCGTCCTCCACCAGCATCTGCCCCGCTGCCCGGCCACTGGGCACCACCGAGAAGGCCCCCTTTGGCAGGCCCGACTGTTCGATGATCTCAGCCAGTAACAGGCTGGTCACCGGGGTCTTCGAGGCGGGTTTCAATACAATGGGGCAGCCCACCGCAAGGGCCGGGGCAATCTTGTGGATCGCCAGATTGAGCGGAAAGTTGAACGGCGCAATGGCCGATACGACCCCAACCGGGTAGTGGCGCACAATGCAGCGGCGGCCCGCCCCCATTTTGTTGATGCCCAGGTCATAGGCCTCACCATAGATGCGGGTCGACTCCCCCGCCGCAATATCAAAGGTGGCGGCGGCACGCACGACCTCCACTCGTGACTCGGTAATGGTTTTACCGTTCTCTTGCGAGAGCACCCTGGCGAACTCCTCCAGCCGCTGCTCAATGCCGTCACGGATACAGTTCAGCGCCTCGGCACGCTGGTATGGCTCCAGCGCGGCCATCTCATCACGGCAGGCATAGGCTGCTGTCAGCGCCTGCTCGATCTCCGCCGTGCCACACAAGGCAACTCTGGCAAACACCGAGCCATCATAGGGGTTGACAACCTCAAGCTGCTCACCCGTCTCTACCCACTCTCCGGCAATATAGGCCTTCTTTAACATAGCTGTGCACCTCAGGTATTGATTTCACCTATCTTCTCTTCGACTGATTTGATCTTGCCTGCAAGGCGGTTCTCTCTGCCCTTGCGGATATCAAATTTAAGGGAGGAGTAGACCCGATTGCAACCCTGCGCCTCCAGCACTGCGTAGGCCTTTCCAATAAGATCCAGCGCCTCCTGCAGAGTGGCGGTCTCGACAACGGTGCTCATGGGGGTTAAGCGGTAGCTGACACCACTGTCGCGGATCATCTTGACCACCTGGCTGACATAGGCACTTTTGCTCTCTCCCGTGTCGGTGGGAAACATGCTGAACTCTAGTAATACGGACATATGTAAGCTCCTGAAGATATAGATATGGGTGTTTAGTGTACAAGCGCCTTAAGCGTATCCAGATAGCCCTTTTCATCCGGCATGCGATTCGCCCGTTGCGACTCCCATAACATCTGCGCCAGACACTCCATGATCTGATGCTCTGCCTCATGCGGATCACCCACCTGCTGTGTGATCTGCCGGTACAGCCGGGCAATGCCTGCCGGGCGGTCGGTGCTCAGCTGCTCCTGGATCGCGATATGCATGCTCAGATGCAGAAAGGGGTTGCTCTGCCCGCCTTCCGGGGTGAAATCCTGATCCAGCGCCGCTTCCGGGTCGCTCATCAGCTTGTGATACTCAGGGTGCTGTTGCAGGATATTGGCAACCACCTGCTCCAATGGTTCCATGGGGAGCTTTTCCTGGTGCTTGCGCCAGGCATCGGTAAACACCTTGCGCATCCTGGTTCGATCATTGGTGAACATGGGTCACTCCTGGCTCAGCCGCTTCTTCAGCAACGCATTGACCTGCTGCGGATTGGCCTTGCCTCTGGTCTGCTTCATCACCTGGCCGACAAAGAAGCCAAACAGCTTCTCCTTGCCGGAACGGTACTGTTCTGCCTGTTTGGGGTTGCTGGCGACCACCTCATCGACCATCTTTTCAATCGCGCCGCTGTCGGTGATCTGCTTCAGCCCCCTGGCCTCGATCACCGCATCCGCATCGCCCTCGCCCTGCCAGATCGCCTCGAACACCTGTTTGGCGATTTTGCCGGAGATGGTCTGATCGGCAATGCGCTTGAGCAGACCGGCCAGCAGTTCGGCCGTGACCGGGCTGGCGCTGATCTCCAGCACCTCCCGGTTCAGTGCGGCGGCCAGCTCACCCAGAACCCAGTTGGCCGCAATCTTGGGGTCTGTCTGTGCTGCATCCACCACCGCCTCGTAGTAGTCGGCCAGTTCGCGGCTGGTGGTCAGGGTGGCGGCATCCTGCCGGCTCAGCGCATAGTCGGCCTCAAAGCGCTGGCGCTTCTCATCCGGCAACTCGGGCAGCCCCTCCCTTATCTCGTTGATAAAGGCCTCATCCAGCTCCAGCGGCAGCAGGTCGGGATCGGGGAAGTAGCGGTAGTCGTTGGCCTCCTCCTTGCTGCGCATGGAGCGGGTCTCGTTGCGGTCGGCATCGTAGAGGCGGGTCTCCTGCACCACTCTGCCACCGGACTCGATGATGTCGATCTGGCGCTCTACCTCCAGGTTGATCGCCTTCTCCAGAAAACGGAAGGAGTTGAGGTTCTTCAGCTCGGCGCGGGTGCCCAGCTCTTCCTGCCCCATAGGGCGCACCGAGACGTTGGCATCACAACGGAAGGAGCCTTCGGCCATGTTGCCATCACAGATCTCGATATAGCGCTCCAGGGCGTGGATCTTTTTGGCGTAGGCAACGGCCTCGGCGGCAGAGCGCATATCCGGCTCGGAGACGATCTCCAGCAACGGTGTGCCGGCACGGTTGAGGT
>WFXD01000017.1 GCA_015490795.1 Gammaproteobacteria bacterium | reverse complement strand
GATATTGGCCCGGTAGTTGATCTGATGCGGTGGAATAGTGTGCTCTTCGCCATGGCGGGGCAAAAAAATGATCTCTTTTCCACCCAATTTACCAAAAACCAGCGGGGCGGAGGGTTCTCCAAAAGGGGTCTGCACGGTTTTTTTTGCGGTAATCTCCAGCTCTTTTATCTGCCCAAAGCCTGAGCCACCAATGATTGCAAACTCTGTCATGTGACTACTGCATAGATACCTGCCGCATTTCGCAGGTAGCCTTTGTAATCCATACCATAGCCAAAAAGGTAGCGGTCTTCTGCCTGCATGCCGACAAAATCTGCTTTAAAGCCGTTGGTGCGATCATGTATCTTCTCTATCAGCACGGCGGTCAGTACGCTGTTGGCACCCTGGTTGCGGCACCCTTCGGCGATGGCTGCCAAGGTGACTCCTTCATCCAGAATATCATCAAGGATGAGTACATCCTTGCCATCCAGCAGCTCTTCGGGTGGACGCAGCCAGTGCAGTGTTCCACCCGATGTGCCGCTGCGGTAGCGGGTGGCATGTACATAATCTGAGCGCAGCGGGAAGTTGAGGCGGGTCAGCAGCTGGCCGCCCATCACCAGGCCACCATTCATTACGCTCAATACGATAGGGTCAGAGTCCGCAAGCCGTTGGGTAATCTCCGCTGCCATGCGATCCATAGCAGCTTCCACCTGTTCACGGGAAAAGAGTTGATCCGCAGCCTGGAAGACCTCTTTCGCCTCTGTTGCACTGATTGTCATAACAGTTCCTGTATAAATATAGCGTTCAAAAAATAGCGTAAGGGTATCACAGGGCTATAGATCAAGGGGCAGTGAAAGTGTCTCGTCAAACTCGCCCATCATGCAGACAGCGGCCTTCCAGCGGGGATTAAGGTGCATCTCGTCACGGGTGATGGCCGAATGGCCATGCATGCGCATCAGCCGCATCTGCGCTACCGGGTCTTTATATGTCTTCAGCCTCTCCAGTACCTGAGCTGCACCTGCCGGGTTATTGCACACCAGCACCATATCGCAGCCTGCATCCAGCGCAGCCAGGGCACGATCACCATAGTCACCGGCGCTGTCGGCGGCAGCCATTGAGAGATCATCACTGAAGATGGCTCCCTGAAAGCAGAACCGGCCACGCAGGATCTCTTTCAGCCAGCAGGGTGAAAAACCGGCCAGTTCAGGGGCAACCTGCTGGTAGATAACATGGGCCGGCATGATCGCCTCCAATCCATAGCTGATCATGCGATCAAACGGGAGGAGATCAGCCATAATCTCCTCCATGCTGCGCCGGTCTACCGGCAGCGTATGGTGCGAGTCTTCCCGTACACCACCATGCCCTGGAAAGTGTTTGCCCACCGTGGCCATGCCTGCCTCATTGGCACCATGCCGCCAGGCCTGAGCCAGCTCGGCAACCACCGCCGGTTTATGGGAAAAGGCCCTGTCCCCAATCACCTGACTCAGCTTGCCGCCCAGATCCAGCACCGGGGCAAAGCTGAAATCCACCCCCACAGAGCGCAGCTCCGTGGCCATCAGCCAGCCGGTCTCACGCGTCACATCATGGGCACGCTTTTTATTGCTCTCATACAGCTCCCCAAACCAGGCCGCAGGGGGCAGGCGGGTAAAACCTTCACGAAAGCGCTGGACACGTCCGCCCTCCTGATCCACCGCAATCAACAGTGCTGGATTGCGCAGCTCATGTATTTCAGAGATCAGCCGACACACCTGGGCAGGTGATTGAAAATTGCGGCTAAACAGAATGACGCCACCAGCAGCGGGATGCAGCAACATTTCACGCTCAGTCGGCGTAAGTTCAGCGCCCTCTAAATCGAGCATCAGGGGTCCGCGAGTCATAGTTCTAGATTCTGCAGTTAAACCGCTTTGAGGATGTATCAACATATTGATGAGGCACTTGATATTTTATGCTTTTATCCGGCTCACCTGCTAGGCATTAGTACTCCGTAGTTTAAAAAAACCAGTTTGCACTATAGTCATTAAACCAAAATGGATAGAAAAATGCGCTTTGCTCTATACACACTTCTCTCTGTCATACTCATACTGCCCTGCTACAGCTATGCTGAAGAGGATGAGGCCTCAGCCAAGCCCTCCTATTTCTCTCTGGAACCCTCTATTGTGGTCAATCTGCGCAGTGGTGGAAAATTCTGCCGTGTTGATATTCAGATCATGACACGGGATGAAGAGCAGCTTGAGAATATCAAGCTGCATGCACCTGCCATCCGGCATGAGCTGATACTGCTGCTCTCTGACCAGGATGGCAGAAAGCTCAAGACTCCCAGTGGCAAAGAGGCCTTTCGTAAGGTTGCCCTTACTGCTGCTCAAGGGGTCATTAAAGAGCTGACCGGCGTTGATAGTATTAATGAACTCTACTTCACCAGCTTTTTTGTTCAGTAGCGCTCCATCACTCTGGCACTCCGTTAAGGTGATCCATTAGCTACCGGCACCCTTTTCCGAATATCAACCAGCATCCCGGCCTCCACCTGCCCAAACAGTCTCAGCAGATCCCGGTTGCGCATGCGGATGCAGCCATGGGACCGAGCCACGCCCATCGGCTCTGAGTCCGGGCAGCCATGGATGTAGATGTAGCGGCGCAGGCTATCCACCCGACCACCCCGGTTGCGGCCTGGCTCCAGCCCGGTCAGCCAAAGAATGCGGCACAGCACCCAGTCGCGCTGTGGGTGCTTTGCAGCCAGCGCCGGAGAGTACAACTCTCCGGTGGCTCGCCGCCCCACAAACACTGCACGCTCTGGCTGCCCGGCACCAATCTTTATCCGGATACGGTGCAGCCCGCATGGGGTGCAGCCACTCCCCTCCAGCTCACCCGGGCCGTTCAGGGCGCTGGAGATGGGATAGCTACAGAGCAGCTCTCCGCCCTCAAACAACGATAATGATTGTGCTGCCAGATCTATCTGGATCTGCCTGGAATCCATTTAACCCGCCGCTCGACACTGTTCAACCTAAAGATTATTGCTCTCATTGCCGCCAAGTTAAGCAGTTTAGTCAACTTCAGCCCTTTACATAGTTTGCCTGCTTGCAAACGATAAATACCCTGCCAAGCAAGAGGAAGTCATGAAAAACAATTTGCCGGTTACTGATAAAGAGGTCTCTCTTGACCACGACACTGTAATCCTCTCGACAACCGATGAAAAGGGAATCATCACCTATATCAACCAGGACTTTGTGGATATCAGCGGCTTCTCTGAGGAGGAACTGATTAATAAAAACCACAATATTGTCAGGCATCCCGATATGCCACCCGCAGCCTTTGGCGATCTCTGGGAGACAATCAAAGGTGGCTCTCCCTGGATGGGGATTGTTAAAAATCGCTGCAAGAGTGGCGATTACTACTGGGTTGATGCCTTTGCCACCCCCATCACCAAAAATGGCAAAATCTGCGAGTACCAGTCAGTGCGTGTCCGGCCGGACCCTGAATGTGTTAAACGGGCAGAAAAGAGCTACCGCCAGATTAATGATGGAAAACGCATCACTGCCCTGAGAAAATCACTCCCGCTGCAACTTCAGGTTTCATTGCTCTCTCTGGCCTCACTGCTGCCTCTGCTGACCTTGTTGCTGCTGACAGAGGCTCCCTCACCAGCACTCATCGGCGGAGCCACACTGCTTTCGGCAATACTGGCTTTTGGCGGAACTGCACTTCTGTTGCAGCCTTTTAACAAAGCCGTTGAGAAGGCGAAAGCGGTGGTGGACAACCCGCTGATGCGCTACATCTACACAGGGCGCACAGACGAAATTGGTCAGCTTGAACTCTCACTCAAAATGACCTGTTCGGAGCAGAATGCTGTAGTCAGCAGGATGGCGGATATCCTGGAGAATCTGGGGCAGGCCTCCACCTGTACAGCAGCCATTGCCGAGCAGACCAGCCAAGGAATGAGTCACCAGAAAGAGGGGATCACTTCAGTAGTGTCTGCCATGACGGAGATGTCAGCCACGGTGCAGGATGTGGCAAATAATACCGCAGAGGCCGCCGCCGCTGCAAAGCAGGGCAAAGAGCAAGCCATCATAGGGCGCGATGAGGTGACCATGTTGATGGAGTCCATCATGGAGATGGCCGCTGAAACAAAGCAGGTGGCCAATGTGGTTGATCAGCTTAGCGACTCCAGCAAAGGTATCGGCAGCGTGCTGGATGTAATCAAGAGCATTGCAGAACAGACCAACCTGCTGGCGCTCAATGCCGCGATTGAAGCGGCCCGCGCCGGTGAACAGGGGCGAGGATTTGCCGTAGTAGCGGATGAAGTGCGCGCACTGGCAGTGAAAACCCAGGGGGCAACCCAGGAGATTCAAAGCATGATTGAGCGGCTTCAGCAGGAGGCGGCACAGGCGGTAAAGGTGATAGATCAGGAGTGCTCTATCGCACAGACAAGTGTAGAGAGAGGGGAGCACACACGCAGCACCTTCAAGGCCATTGTCGAGGCCGTTACCCGCATTGACCAGATGAGTGCCATGGTCGCCATCACAGTGGGCGAACAGAGCACCACGGCTGAAGAGATCAGCAGCAATCTGAACAGGGTAAGCCAGGTAGTGGACGAGGTCACTGAAGGGGCAAGCTCTGCGGCCCAGGTCATCTCAGAGCTGGTGCAGGAGATGGAACATACAGAGCGTCTGGTCAAACAGTTCAGTAAAAAGCATTAAGGTGCTTAAGATACAGGTTTTCTCATATATTTTGGACGAAGTCGTATCACCCATACGGTGAGTTCAAAATATATGAAAAAACCTGTAGATTGAGTGCATTAGACGTTCACAGTAGGCTCAACTGATTTTTCTAGGTTCAAGCAAATCCACAAGCTTTTCACCTGTTACCGGCTGGCTGTAGAAAAAGCCCTGGGCAGCGCCGCATCCCAATGAAGAGAGGATTTCATGCTGCTCTTGAGTCTCTATACCTTCAGCAACAACCTGCATTTGCATGCTGCGTCCCAATGCGATGATTGAGGTTGCAATGGCCTTGTCATCTTTATTGTGCTGGATATCCTGCACAAAAGAGCAGTCAATCTTCAGTTTGTTGATCGGCAGGCTCTTCAAGTAGCTGAGTGAGGAGTAGCCCGTTCCAAAATCATCAATGGAGAACCGTACGCCAATACCCTGTAACTCATTAACAATTTTTACCATCTGCTCTTTGTGTTGCATCAGATAACTTTCGGTGACCTCAAGCTCCAGGCAGGCTGGGTCGATCTGGCTTCTATGCAAAGCCTTTTTGACCATATCAACGAGCAGGCCATGCTCAATGGAAAAACCGGATATATTGACTGCCATAAAGATTGGCGGAAGCTCTTTTGACTGCCACTTGGCCAGCTCTATGCATGCCTTCTGAAGCACCCAGATATCAATGGATTCAATCAACCCGGACTCCTCGGCAACCGGAATAAAAGCATCTGGATTAATAAGCTCGCCAGTTGGATTCCGCCAGCGAACAAGCGCCTCAACTCCCACTATCTGGCCACTCTCAAGCGACACCTGTGGCTGATAGCGAAGAACAAACTCTTCATTTTCAATAGCACTGCGCAGTTTGCTCTCCAGGGTCAAACGCTTGACTGCCAGCTCAGTCATCTGCCGGCTATAGAATTGAAATGAATTTCGCCCACGCTCCTTGGCATGGTACATGGCTGTATCGGCATGCTTGATCAACTCAGCTGCACTGGCGCCATCGTTTGGAAAGATGCTGATGCCAATACTGGTACTCGTATAGACATCACTGTCATCAATCTTGAAAGGCTTGATGAATGCATCGATGCACTTCTGCGCAACCATTCCGACAGCTTGCTCATCAGAGAGCGATTCAAGAACAATGGCAAACTCATCACCCCCCAGGCGGGCAATCAGATCTTCTGCCCGGATGAGCCGTTTCAGGCGCTGTGAGGCCTGCTTCAGCAGCGCATCCCCCACAGGATGGCCCAACGAGTCATTGATATTTTTAAACCGATCCAGATCAAGAAACAGTACGGCCATCAATTGGTTTTGGCGAGATGCCCTCTCCAATCCCAGAGAGAGGTGCTGATCCAGCAACAGGCGGTTTGGCAGCCCGGTCAGCGGGTCATGATGGGCCAGGTGCTCCAGCTTCTCTTGCGACTCCTTGAGTGCACTGATATCGGAAAAAACCGAGATATAGTTGACCAGACGCCCCTGTTTGTCTCTTACCTCACTGATATTCTGCCATTGCAGGTAGATCTCTCCATTTTTGCGCTGGCTCCAGACATCACCCTGCCAGGAGCCCTTTTCCGAGACCGTCTGCCATATTGCTTGAAAAAAGGGTGCGCCATGATGATGGCTGGATGCCAGTACATGGGGCATCTTTCCAAGCAGCTCATCTTCGGTAAAACCTGTAATTGTTGTTGCTGCCCGATTGATTGAGATGATTTTGCGTTCAGAATCTGTAATCAAAATACCGTCAATGGTACTGTCAAAAACCTTAAAGGCGAGGTGCAGCTGGCTCTCGGCTGCATGCCGCCCCTTGATCAGGCTGTTGAAAGAGTGCCCCATAGCTGCTATTTCATCATTGCCGCGCACCTGGATATGGCCACTGAAATCCACACTATCCTCCACCTGCTTCAGCGCCTGGGAAATCTCCATGGCACCAGCCGCCAGACGCCGTGTAATAGCAGCCCCGAGATAGAGGCAGAACAGTGGTATCACTATGGCAAGCAGGGCATAGCTGGTGAGTGCAATCAGCGTCTCACGCGTCTTCTGCTTGATATGGGAGAGACTCAGCTGCCTGATTTCATCACTATCGGCTTTCAGCAGGTTGATCGATTTTGTGGCGGAACGGAACCATTCAACAGGATCTATCTCTGGAATATCCCTGCGCAGCTGTGCAATGGCATTGATCGCAAGAGTATCATCAACCTTGACTGCCTGATCTATCTGGCTGACGCTCTTCCCCTCTTTATGCATCTGCTCTATGACAGGCAGGAACAGATAATATTGCTGGAAGGTTGTCTCAATAGTGCTGAGCTCTTTTATCTCTGCTTCACTGATATTGGGGATACTACGAAAATAGCTCAGGTTGTTCTGAGCCTTGGCATAGAGGCGGATAAAATTGGCCTTATCGCTCTCCTCCCCCCTGATAACATAATTTTTGAATTGATGTATCAGGCCGCCGTATCCAGAGATAATCTGCAACTGATCCAGCAGTTCCAGTTTTTTCACCTTGGCAAACAGTGCCTGGCGTATCTTGTGCATATAGATGAAAGAGGGGGCCGCCAGCAAATGTTCCAGCTGCCTCTTTTGCCTGGCTGTGGCAATAACGTGCCGAAAGCGTTTTAACAGATAATCCTGCTTTGCTATATTGATCGCTACCAATGAGACCTGCTCACTGTTGATCCCCTCTGATGAGAGCAGGCCGTAGACAAGCCCTCTCTCTTGCCCTAAAAACTCCTGAAGCCAAAGCAGGGTGCCATAGGCCTGATCACTCCGAAAAAGCACGGCATCCCCTGTTACAACCCCTATATTCTCAACCAGATTGATCACATTGGCGATAATTTCAGAGTAGCGTTCAAAAGCCACCTCCCCCTTGCCCGTATCTACACTCTCACGCAACGCATAGCGGCGGTTCAGCATCTCAATGAGGCTGGACATGCTTTCCTTCAGATAAATATGCCTGTCACTAAGGATCATAGCCTCTATATTGAGCGAGAGTGCATCCTGAATGTGCCGATCTGTCTCGGCCCGCTGCCTGCTTAGCTCTATTTGAAACTTTCCACCCTCACTATCCAAATAGCCCGTAGAGAGCCCCCGCTCTTGCTGCAAGGCATGAATGACATCAGAAAACCCAAGTGCAACTTCGTATAGATTCTGGACGATCCGGGCCTCACTATATTGGCGCCATTTCTGGATTACTCCGTCACTGGCAAAGAGCACCAAGACAACAATGGGGAAAATCAGCAGCAGTAGCAGTTTGTACCGTATTTGAAGGTTATTAAGATAGTTTGAGAGCATACTTATTCCTTATAGTCCACAAACATCCTCACCACAAGCGGGGGATTAAACCCAAGATAAATCCCCTAGGAGCCTGTCGGGCTTAGGTGGATTGTAGCGAGGGAGTGGGAGAGTGAGCGCAAATATTCCCGGTTTTGAGGCGCATAGTGGGCCTACGCAACGAAAAACCGGGGATATTTGAGCCGCTCTCCCGCTTCCGCAGCCAGTTCATCCTAAGCCCGACAGGCTCCTAGCTTCAGCACAATGCTCATTAAATGCGAGGCCCTTCTCTTCTGCACTGTCCAGCCATCTGCACTGCGCTCTCCAGCGCTGCCTTCAGGCTGCCGCAGCTCCCCTGGCCGGTACCGGCCAGTTCAAGTGCCGTGCCATGGTCGACCGAGGTTCGAATAAAAGGCAGGCCCAGTGTGATATTGACCGCCTGGCCAAACCCCAGATGCTTGAGCACAGGCAGCCCCTGATCATGGTACATAGCCAAAACGGCATCCGCCTGTTCCAGGTATTTTGGGGTAAAGAGCGTATCTGCCGGTAGCGGCCCATCGAGCGCCATGCCTTCTGTGCGGAGCCTCTTCAGGGTCGGCGAGATAATGTTGATCTCCTCTCTTCCCAGGTGGCCGCTCTCTCCCGCATGCGGGTTCAGCCCGCAGACCAGAATACGGGGATGGGTTATGCCAAAGCCTGTTTGAAGCCCTCTGTGCAATATACGAACGACGCTTTCCAGCCGTTCACAGGTGATGGCAGAGCTGACCGCAGAGAGCGGTAGATGAGTAGTGGCCAGCGCAACCCGCAACCCCGGTGTGGTCAGCATCATTACCGGGTCGGCATCTGCAAGATCCGCCAGGTACTCGGTGTGGCCGGTAAAAGGGAGTCCGGCATCATTGATCACACCCTTATGAACCGGCCCGGTGACCAGTGCAGAGAAGCGTCCGTTCAAGCAGTTTTCTGCTGCCAAACGCAATGAGTCCAGTACATAGGGGGCATTTGCGGTATCAGGCTGCCCCGCTAAAACCGCTGCCTTTAGCGCCACTGGCATTATCTGAAGGCTGCCGGCCTGCTGTGGGGCTGGCTCGCTGTCGGGGTTGAATTCGATCAGTTTCAGCGGCAGATTCAAGCGGCTTGCCCTTTGCTCCAACAGCAAAGGGGCTGCAACCACGATCAGCTCTGCTGTATTGGCCTGCTGTGCAAGCTGCAGACACAGGTCAGGCCCAATGCCAGCCGGCTCCCCCGGAGTAATGGCAATACGCAATAGGCTACTCCGGCAGCCGGATATCTACATAGGCCTCATCACGCAGCCTGCGCAGATAGAGTTCGACCTCCTCTGCGGCCTTGCGCTCACGGATGGCATCACGCGCCAATGCCCGTTGCGCCTCTTCAGTGTTGTCATGCTCCCGCCGCTCCAGCAGTTGCACGATGTGCCACCCGAACTGTGATTGAAAAGGGTCGCTGATCTGGTTTATCTCCAGCCCATTGAGCACCGCTTCAAATTTTGGGACAAAATCCCCGGGGTTGGTCCAGCCCAGATCGCCCCCCTTTATGGCTGACCCCTTATCATCTGAGTGGGAGCGCGCCAGCGTAGCGAAGTCATCCCCCTCTTCAATACGCTGTTTTAGCTGCGCCAGCCGGTTTCTGGCATCTGCATCCGAGGTGATCTCATTGGTGCGAATCAGGATATGCCGGGCGTGTGTCTGGGTAACCATCTTGCGCTCACCGCCTTTGTAATCATCCAGCAGCACGAGGTGAAAGCCACTTGAGTTGCGCATCACTTCGCTAACATCCCCAGGCTCCATAGCGGCCAGGGGTTCTAGAAAAAAGCCCGGAAGTTGCGCTGCATTGCGCCATCCAAGATCACCGCCTTCCAGTGCCTGGCGTCCATCTGATTCAGCGACAGCGGCCTCTTTAAAGCCAATTTCGCCCCGCCGAATCCTGGCCAGCAGCCGCTCTGCCCTCGATTTGGCATCAGCAATCTGCTCCGGTGAGGCACCCTCCGGCGTCGCAATCAGGATATGAAAGAGGCGGTAATCAGAGCGCTGGTTCAGTCGGCCAGACTCCTTTTTCAGATAGTTGTCAAGCTCCTGCTGGGAGACATCTATCCGGCGGATCACCCGCTGCTCACGCAGCCTGGAGAGCGTGATCTGATCCCGAATGGAGTCGCGGAACCGCCTGAAGCCAATGCCTTCGGCATCCAGGGCACGGTGAAACTCATCCAGCGACATGCCATTCTCTGCAGCGATATTTCTCAGCGCCTGGGTCAGCAGATCGTCACTGACGCTGATGCCTGCCTGTTGTGCAGCCTCCAGTTGCAATTTTTTTACAATCAGCCGCTCCAGCACCTGCCGCTCCAGTATGGATTTTGGCGGCATGCGGGTGCCTTTCTGTTTCAACTGGGAGACAAGCTGGGATATTTCAGCATCAAGCTCACTGCGCACTATGACATCGTCATTCACAACAGCCACGATACTGTCCACATCCTCGGCCAGGCCCGCAACAACCGGGCAAAAAGGGGATAATGTGAGCAACAACAGCAAAAACAGAGGGCATCTTACAGCGATCATAATGCGTGGCACGGCTAATTCACCTACGGATAAAACGCTATTGTACTGTATTCGGGGGATAAGGGATAAATCGCGCTAATCGTCGTAAGCGTATCCAAAAATGCCCCGATCCAGCAGCGATACGATATCACTACCAAAGCTGCTCAGCCCTTTGAGTTCAAGCTGCACAAAGATGGCATTATTGGCACTGTCACTCTCAAGCTCGTTCACATAGCGCCTGCCTACAACGCGAACCACGTAACAGCAGCCGTCGTACTCAAAGCCGCCAAACCCCTCCATCGTGCGGTTATGCAGCAGGGAGTAGTACCAGCGCCCGACCAGACTCAAGCGGCGGGTAACAGGCCAGCGGGTCGAGATATCTGTCTGTTCAGAGATATCCCGATTATAGCGGTGGGAAATATTGAAGATGCGTCGGTCCTGATCCCGGTAGTGCAGCTGCAGTGCCGCCTTTGAGGTGTTGTCACCACTGCGGTGTGGGTCCCACTGACCCGTTACCCGTCCGCTCCAGGCATCTGCCAAGCGGGCGCTGGCCTCTGCAACAATCTCTGAGGTGGTGTCATCCTCATTGATTCTGGTACGGTTCAGCTGCACCTTCCGGTCTCTGAAGTAGAGGATCGAGCCTACACTGGTTCGCAGCAACTCTTTGCCCGTTGCCTCCTCGATGATGCGGGATGTCAACGCCAGCGTCAGCTGATTGGCATCACCCACCCGGTCTGGGCCATTAAAGCGGTTTTCACGAAAGAGGTTGGGAAAGCTGATCTCGTACCTTGAGGTATCAAAGTCCGGCTGGTCATCCTGATTTTTTTGCGGAATAGCCAGATAGTAGGCGCGAGGCTCGAGCGTCTGCACCAGGGCATTGCCAAACCAGTTGGTTTCACGATCAAAAAAGAGGCCGCCATCAATACTTAAGGTCGGGATAAAACGATCCGGGTCATCGGTGGCACCTGCCGCCTCGTTACTCAACGAGTAGGCGGTGTAACGCGCTGTGATCTTTGGCGTCAGGAACCCCCAGGAGTTTATCATCGGCATACTCAGCCCGCCCAGCAGATCGTAGCGCTGCCCCTCCACCTTGGTCGCATGGTCAAACTGAACATATTCGGCATCCAGATGGTAGGTCAAACCAAAGGGCTGGTCGGGGCGATTCAGCGAAAAGCGGAGCTGCGGAAGCCTGCGATAGGCTTCGCTGGCCGCTGCAAGCGTATTGTCTGTGCTTTGAAAATGTTGCAGACGCGCCAGCGCAGACCAGCCACGTCCGCTGTAGGTCACATCGGCACGCCGCTCCAGCTGCCGCGCAGAAGAGACAGCCAGGCTGCCGCCAAAGTCATCCAGATACTCCTCATCGGAGACATGGTTGATATCCACATCCAGCAGCATGTTTTTCGCCAGTCGGCCCCGCTCTTTGATTGAGAAGGCACCGCGGGTGCTGTTCAGATTACCGGGGGCATCATTGTCATCGGGGATGATTTCGCCTGTCACCGTAGCGCGATGCTCTTTGCCCAGGTAGCGGAACTCACCCGCCAGCATCAGCCCCCGCCGGCTCATGATCCGCGGGGTAATGGTGGCATCATAATTAGGCGCAAGGTTCAGATAGTAGGGCATGGAGATATCTGCCCCCAGCTCTTCGGAGGTGCCAAAAGAGGGGGCAAGAAGACCTGATTGACGCCGGTCATCAATAGGAAAGCTGAAGTAGGGGGCATAAAAGAGCGGCACGCCACCCAGTGCAACCCTGGCATGGGTCGCTTCACCACGCCCGCTCTCCTGGTCGGTGTTCAGCGTCCTGGCCCGCAGCACCCAACTGTTATCGCCAGGACGGCAGGTGGTGTATTCAATATCCTCGAAACGCGCCTGGTTTTTATTGAGCAGCTCCGCCTGGCGGGCGGTACCGCGTGCCATGGCCGTCGGCAGCCGGTACTCGGCCAGCTCCAGCTCTCCCCGATCCTCTGCCAGATTAAATCTGGCCTTTGCACCCTGGATGCGAAGCGTTGGATCCTGATAATAGACATTGCCCGCAGCATCCACCACATCACTCTTGTTGTTGTAGTGGACCTCATCAGCGCCCAACAGCCGCTCTCCGCGTATCATTTCAACATTGCCTGTAAAGACGCCAACCTCGTCATTGCGGGAGATCTCCGCAGCATCCGCATTGATGTAGGTGCGCTCATCTTCAGGCGGGGTGCCTTTGGATCGAACCGCAGGCCGCTGCCGGGGAAGCCCGCACTGATTCCAGTCCAGCCCGCGGTCAATGCGTGCAACAGATGCCTGACCAGCCGTCTCCGTTGCCACAGCCGCAGGCGTGGCCTGTAACGGTTTTTGCGCGGCAACCGCTGGCTTTACAGCGTCTCCGGGAGCGCTCACAGGCGCAGGTTTTGCCACAGGGGTAACGGGTGACTCCTGGGGTTTAACCGCTGGCGCTACAGGCTTGGCGGTAACGGTGGGTGTCACCACCTCCCGAACAGGGGCGGCAGGCCCGGATGGTGTGGGCCTAACCGCCGGAATGCCATCTTTAAAGCACTCCCAGCTAACACCATCGGCAGCAGTGCGGCACGCCCAGGCGGGGGGAGCAGCCTGAAGGGGCGATACTACCGATGCCACCAGCAGCGTGCTGATCGCAACAGTTAAAATCCTGGGTTGTCCGGGCACGGCGTGATCTCGAAAAGTTATTATTACTCTATCTGCTGGTCAGGCATTCTACAGAGGATGCCCCGGCTCAGAAAGCAGCATTCGCCTGATCCGCATAAAATCGCATAGAATCACCACTTCTTCAAGATTGAGAAGTGATCGTGGCAGCTAAATTCATCCGGTTCTCTGTTTTTTTGCTTTTAGTGGCGCTGATCGGTCTGGCCGTATGGCAGCTCTACATCACACGCTCCATCAAGGCACCTGAACTAAAGGCCCTGCCACTTGCCCGGATAGCGGTGATCCAGGTAACCCGCAGCGATATTCACCCCTTTGACCAGACTACCGGCCGCCTGCAACCTGCCCACAAATCCACCCTCCATTTTGAGGTGAGTGGAAATCTGCTCAAACGGCTGGTGGAGGCGGGGACCGTGGTGCAACAGGGGGCGCTGCTGCTGCAACTGGATGATGCCGATTACCGGGATGCAGCCACTGAAGCCAAGGCGCGGTTGCAGCAGGAGCAGGCCAGCCAGCAGCGCGACCAGCAGCTGTTGAGGCTTGCCCGCAGCAACGCGCAACTGGCACAGGCCGAGGTCAACCGACTGATCAGCCTGGGCAAAAAATCCCTCTCCTCTCAATCCAGGCTGGATGAGACACACCAGCAGCTGCTGCAACTGCAAAGTGAAGAGGCCCGGCTGGCCTATACCGTCAACACCAGCCAGCAGCGGCTTGCCGTTCTGCAATCTGCACTCAAGCGCGCCCAGCGGAATGTCCAGCGCACCCGGCTGACCGCACCCTACGCCGGCCGGGTAAACAAGGTGCTGATCGAGGAGGGCGACCACATCACCCCCAGTAACCCGGTGCTGGAGCTGATTGATGATCGCTCACTGGATCTCTACGCCGAGGTACACGGTGCCACCGCAGCCGCACTGAAACAGGGAGAGCGGATCGAGGTCTCGGTCAATGGCACCCGGCTCTCCGGCCAACTGATAGCCATACAGCACGACCCCGATCCCGAGACATTTACCCACCCCATCAGGATTCGCATCCCCGGAGAGGGGCTTATGCCGGGCATGCTGGCCTCTGCCAGACTGCCCCTGGCCACACTGCCCGATGCCATTGTTGTGCCACGCCCGGCGCTGCTGCACGACAGCGGCCACAGCTATCTGTTTGTGGTCAAGGGCAACCGGCTGGAGCGGCGGCAGGTTAAAATCGGCATCCACAGCGGCAATCTGCAGGTGATCCACGCGGGGCTGAACGGGGATGAAACCATTGTCGCACGCGATGTGGCCGCCCTCACCGATGGGCAGCAGATCATACTGCCCGACGCTCAATGATCGACTTCTCCATCCGCAATCCGCTGATTGTCAATCTGGCGCTGGCGCTGGTTGTATTGAGCGGGGTGCTCTCCTGGTTTGCCATGCCGCAGGAGATGTTCCCCACCATCGAGCAGGACAAGGTCCAGATCAACACCACCTACGAAGGTGCCGCCCCAGAGGAGGTGGAGCGCCAGATTACCCTGCCGATTGAGGAGGAGTTCGACGGCATGCGGGATATCGACACCATCACCTCCACCAGCAACGAAGGCCTCTCCAGCATCATGATCAGCCTCAAGCCCGGCAGTGATGTGGATGACTTTATGCGCAAGGCACGCACTGCGGTGGATCGGGTGACCGACCTCCCCAGCGAAGCAAAAGAGCCGGAGCTGAGCCGCCTTGAGACCCGTTTTCCCGTCATCTCGGTCAGCCTCTACGGGGATGTGGCGCGGGGTTATCTCTTCGACCGGGTGGAGGAGATCAAGCGCGATATGATACAGCTGCCGGGCGTGGCCTCTGTCGGCATCTCCGGTGATCAGGAGTGGGAGCTGTGGGTCGAGGTCGACCCACAGGTGCTGGCGGCCCGCAAGCTCTCGCTGGAGGCGGTGGGCAACGCCCTGCGCAACAACCTGCAGGATCTGCCCGGCGGCTCGGTCAAATCCCAGGAGGGCGACATCCGCCTGCGCGGCCTGGGGGTCGCACCCGATCCGGAGGCCATATCACAGATCATGCTGCGGCATAACGACAGCGGCGGCATCCTGCGGCTGGGCGATGTCGCCAGGATCGAACGCCGACTGGAAGAGGTGAAGACCATCGGCCGTTTCAATGGCAAACCCTCGGTCAATATGACCGTCACCAAAACGGCACAGGCCTCCACCATCGAGGTGGCGCAAAGGGTGCGGGATTACGTGGATGAGCTACAGTTCAAGCTGCCCGCCGGTATCCGCATTGGCATCTTCAGTGACCTCTCCATCTTCGTAAAAAACCGCCTGGAGACGGTTAAATCATCCGGCCTCATCGGTCTCTCGCTGGTGCTGCTTGCCCTCTATCTGATGCTCAACTTTCGGGTGGCCGCGATCACCGCCATGGGCATCCCGGTCTCATTCCTGGTCGCTGTCATCATCATCAGCTATCTGGGTTACACCATCAACATGGTCTCCCTGTTTGCCTTTCTGATCGCCCTCGGGCTGATTGTGGACGATGCCATCATCGTTACGGAGAACATCTACCGCCATGTCGAGACGGGCATGGAGCCAGGCGAAGCCGCCAGCCTTGGCACCAAGGAGGTCTTCTGGCCGGTGATGGCCTCCACCACGACCACTATCGCCGCCTTTATGCCCATGCTGGCAGTTGGCGGCACCATGGGCGCCTTTATTGCGGTGATCCCGATTGTGGTCAGCGCTGCCCTCATGGGCTCTCTGCTGGAGGCCTTTGGGGTGCTCCCCTCCCACGCCAAAGAGTGGCTGCGGGCCAAAAAGAGAGAGACCCGTGTGGGATGGGTCAACTGGAGCAGGCTGCTGAACCGCTACCTCGACACCCTGCGCTGGTCACTGCACAACCGCTACCACGTCTCCCTGTTCACCATCGGCATTCTGCTGATCGCCATCGCCTATGCCCACACCCGCATCCCTTTCCTGCTCTTTGGCCATGTCGATACCGGCCAGTTTTTCATCAATATCGAAACCCCCAACACCTATAGCATCGAAGACTCCACCAAGGTGGCCAAACAGCTGGAGCAGGTGGTCTTCGATACCCTGCAAGAGGGTGAACTGGAGACGCTGCTCACCAATGTCGGCGTCAGCTTCATCGACATGCAACGGGTGCGCCTGGGCAGCCGCTACATACAGCTGATCATCGACCTGAAAAAACCCAGGCCCGAAGGTTTCATCGAGCAGTACATCTCCCCCATTGTCAGCCTGAAGTTCAAAAGGGAGGGGAGCCGCGAGCGGTCAACCAGCGACATCACCCATGAGCTGCGTGAGCGCCTGCAACAGGTGCCCGGCATCCAGCGCATGTCACTGCTCCGCCCCCAGGGCGGGCCAAGCGGCGCCGATATCGAGATTGGCATCACCGGACCCGATGTCGAGATACTGCGCGCCCAGGCCGAGCAGATCCGCAGCTATCTGCAACGGCTGCCCGGCATCTCCGATGCCCGTCAGGATATGGACCCCGGCAAACTGGAGTATCGCTACCAGCTGAATGAACGTGGCCGCCAGCTGGGACTCACCCAGGCGCAGCTGGCAAACGCTGTGCGCACCGGCTTTCTCGGGCAGAAGGTGGTCTATGTCAACTGGCGTGACAAACGTATCCCGGTTCGGCTCATCTACCCGGATGGGCTGCGCAACCATGCGGTGGCGCTGGAGCGCCTGCCCATCACACTGGAGCAGGGCAAGACCGTCTATCTGGGCGACGTGGCAACCATCAAACGGGAACGGGGATTCAACAGCGTCAACCGCCGGGATATGCAGCGGCTCGCCACCATTACTGCCGAGGTCAATGCAGCGATCACCACGCCCAATGAGGTGATCGACCAGGTGCAGGCGCAATTCAGGAACCTGCCGACAGAGCTGCCGGGCTATCAGCTGCTCTTTCTGGGCAGCAAAAAGGAGGCCAATGAATCCTTTGCCGGGATGAAGCAGGCGCTGATCATCTCGCTGGCCATCATCTTCTTCATCCTGGCCGCCCTGTTCAAATCACTGCTGGACCCACTCGTCGTGATGTTCGCCATCCCCTTTGGCATCATCGGTGTCCTCATCGGCCACATCATCTTTGGCTATCATCTCCAGTTCCTCTCCGGGATCGGCTTTCTCGCCCTCACCGGCATTGTCGTCAATGACTCCCTCATTCTGATCGACTTTGCCAAACGCCTGCAAAGCCAGGGGTGGAACCGGGTCGATGCCATGATCGAGGCGGGGCGCATCCGCATCCGCCCGATTCTGCTCACCAGCATCACCACCTTTCTGGGTATCTCGCCACTGATCTTCTTCGCCACCGGCCAGACCGCCTTTCTCTCACCCATGGCGGTCAGCCTGGGGTTTGGACTGCTGTTTGCGACTGGCCTGATTCTGCTTGCCCTGCCTTGTTTCTATCTGGTTGCCGATGATGCCAGACGCTGGACCAGGAAGCTGCTGACCGGCAAAGCAGAGGCGGAGAACCACGCTAACCCTCCCCTGCACCCGGAAAGTTGATCATAATATGCTAAGGTTTTAGATAGCTTGGAAGATCGTGCCGCCACAACTGCCTGATTATTACCACAATTACTGTAATGAATGACCTGAACAGACTTGGCATCCTGCTCATCGAAGATGATGAGGATGACTATTTAATTACCAAAAGGGAGATCATCAATATCCCGGACAGAGATATCACTCTCGACTGGGTTTCATCCTTTGAAGAGGCCAAAGAGAGACTGCTGACAAGCCAGCATGACATCTGCTTAATCGACTACAGGCTTGGAGAGCATACCGGTTTAGAGCTGTTGCAGTATGCCCGGGAGATCCAGTACCGGACGCCCACCATCATCCTGACCGGCCAGGCAGACCATGAAACCGATATGGAGGCGACAGAGGCTGGCGCTTCAGATTTTCTTGTAAAAACAGAGCTAAACCCGCGGCAGCTTGAGCGCACCTTTCGCTATGCGATCAAAATGAAACAGACTATGGATGGGTTGAGAGAGGCCAGAGACCGCCTTGAGGCAGAGGTTGAAAATCACAAGCAGACGGAGGCAAACCTGGTGGCAGCCATGGCTGCTACCGAAGCGGCAACCGCTGCAAAGGCTGAATTTCTCTCCAATATGTCGCATGAGATGCGCACCCCCATGCATGCCATCCTGGGTTATGCCGAGCTGGGCGAGACCGATATAGAGAGCACATCCAGAGAGGATCTTGCCCAATATTTCTCGCTCATCGCCAGCAGCGGCAAGCGCTTGATGGAGCTGATTACCACCCTGCTAAACCTGGCTGAGCTGGATAACGGCCATAAAGATTTTGAGATGCAGGAGACCGATCTGATGGAGATCATCCAGGCAGTCGCTGCGGATCATGCCCCACAGCTTCATGCCAAACAGCTTACGCTTGAGATCGAAGCCGATAAAGCACACTACACGGTTCAATTTGACATCATCCAGATCATGCAGGTCATCAGCGGCCTGCTGCACAATGCCACCCGCTATACGCCAAGCAACCGGCAGCTTACCCTGTCGCTGGCTCCGGCCGAGCTAACAAACAGCGCTGGAAATACCATAGCCGCCATCACCTTCCGTCTGTCGGATCAGGGGATTGGTATACCGGAAAATGAGCTGGAAAGCATATTCAATGCCTTTGTGCAGTCAACAAAAACCAAGACCGGCGCTGGCGGCACCGGCCTTGGGCTGAGTATCTGCAAAAAGATTATTGAGGGACATCACGGAAGGATCTGGGCAGAGAACAACGCACAGGGCGGAGCCACATTTGCCTTTACCATCCCACTCACCCAGGCCGTCGCCTGCTAACCGGGTTTTAGCTGGGAGAGATCCCTTACTGCACCATAGGCAGCGCTGGTGGTCAGCGCTGCGTATGCTTGCAGCGCCTGACTGACCACACGGCTGCGCCCCTCCGGCTTCCAGGCAGCAGCGCCCCTGGCCTGCATGGCCTGACGGCGGCGCGCCAGCTCATCCTCAGCAACAGCGATGTTGATACTGCGGTTGGGGATATCGATCTCAATCAAATCACCCTCTTCAATCAGCCCGATATTGCCACCCTCAGCCGCCTCTGGCGAGCAGTGGCCGATAGAGAGGCCGGAGGTGCCGCCCGAAAAGCGGCCATCGGTGATCAGCGCACAGGCCTTGCCCAGCCCCTTGGATTTCAGATAGCTGGTGGGGTAGAGCATCTCCTGCATCCCCGGCCCGCCTTTGGGGCCTTCATAGCGGATGATAACCACATCCCCCTCACGGATCTGGTCATCCAGAATAGCGGCTACGGCGGCATCCTGGCTCTCAAAGATGCGTGCAGGCCCGCTGAAGGTCAGGATCGAATCATCTACACCGGCTGTCTTCACAATACAGCCCTGCTCGGCCAGGTTGCCAAACAGCACGGCCAGCCCGCCATCCTGACTATAGGCGTGTCGCTGGTCACGGATACAGCCGCCCACCCGGTCAATATCAAGCGAAGGCCAGCGAGCCTCCTGACTGAAGGCCGTCTGGGTGGGGATACCACCGGGAGCGGCGGAGAAGAGTTTGGCAGCAACCCCACCGCCTTGCATGACATCCAGTGCATCAATGGCCGCGCCCAGCGTCTTTGAATGCACCGTCGGGATGTCGCGATGCAGCAGGCCGGCACGGTCCAGCTCCGCCAGGATGGCGATGATGCCACCCGCGCGGTGCACATCTTCAACATGGTAGTCCGGGGTTGCAGGGGCCACCTTGCAGAGGTTGGGCACCTTGCGTGAGAGGCGGTCGATATCTTCCATCGTAAAGGCTACCCCGGCCTCATGGGCGCAGGCCAGCAGGTGCAGCACGGTGTTGGTGGAGCCGCCCATGGCGATATCCAGACACATGGCGTTTTCAAAGGCCTCAAAGGTGGCTATTGAGCGCGGCAGTGCGGATTCATCATCCTGCTCGTAATAGCGGCGAGCCAGCTCGACCGCCAGCCGCCCGCCCTCAAGAAACAGCGCCCGACGATCAGCATGGGTCGCCACCAGGGTGCCATTGCCCGGCAGGCTCAGCCCCAGCGCCTCGGTCAGGCAGTTCATGGAGTTGGCGGTAAACATGCCGGAGCAGGAGCCGCAGGTGGGGCAGGCTGACCGCTCAATGGTGCTCACATCCTCATCACTCTCATTCGGGTCAGCCGCTGCAACCATCGCATCGACCAGATCAAGACTCACCTCTTTGCCGCCCAGTTTGGCCTTGCCTGCCTCCATCGGGCCGCCCGATACAAACACGGCAGGGATATTCAGCCGCAACGCCGCCATCATCATGCCGGGGGTGATCTTGTCGCAGTTTGAGATACAGACCATGGCATCGGCACAGTGGGCATTGACCATATACTCAACAGAGTCAGCAATGATCTCCCGCGATGGCAGTGAATAGAGCATGCCGCCATGTCCCATGGCGATGCCATCATCAACGGCGATGGTATTGAACTCTTTGGCCACGCCACCTGCCTGTTCGATCTCCCGCGCCACCATCTGCCCCATATCTTTCAGGTGGACATGCCCGGGGACAAACTGGGTAAAGGAGTTGACGACGGCAATGATGGGCTTGTCAAAATCCCCATCCTGCATACCCGTGGCGCGCCACAGCGCCCGTGCGCCAGCCATATTGCGTCCATGAGTGGTGGTGCGTGAGCGGTATTGAGGCATGAGAGTTCTCCAGCGGATCAGGGGTTAAATATAAAATGGGGTACTTATAAAATCTTTACGCTTTCATGGCCTTGCAGGCGTGGCTAGTACTGTTTATTACCTATTTAGCGACGCTGGTCAACCGTCAAATGCTGCGAGGTGGATATAATGGCATCCCTGTAGGTCTCCTGGGTGAAACCCGATGCCTCAAAGGTGATGGCATTCTCTTTGCAGCCCAGCAGATCCACCACCCATCTGTAGCGGTTCTCTCCTATCGGCTCCCGCCCAATGCCATTAATGGTGCCCAGATAGGCGAACATGGTCTGTGGCCCATTATTGAGCAGCGAGATCTTGAGCTGGCTGACCTCATGAAACACCAGTTTGGCGGGAGCTACTTTGAACCGATAGTGGCCGGCTTCATTGAGCCACTGATCAATATAGTCGATATCCAATAGCAGATCGTTGGCGAAATTTTCATCAATAAAGGAGATGCCATGCAGGGTGTTATCATGCCAGCTCATCAGCTCAAACTGCTCTGTCTTTAATTTCATCTGTTGCCCAATTTCTTTCAGGAGATAAGTGAAGTGGCTAGACTATCCCGGACACACAACCTCAAGTAATCTTGGGGGCTAACCTAGAGAGTGTGTACCGATGAGTAACCAGAAGAAACAGAACCACTATACATCAGAGTTTAAAGAGTCAGCGGTAAAGCTGGCAATAGAGAGTGATGA
>WFXD01000016.1 GCA_015490795.1 Gammaproteobacteria bacterium | reverse complement strand
GTGCGTTGCTTCATGCTGACCGGTTATAGGTGCTTGTATCTTAATAAAACCTCAAGGGACTCAACTATTGTGACGCCGATGGCGGCTAAACCCCACCAACGCGACAAAACCTGAAAAAAGCAGCCAGACAGCAGGAGGCAGGGGCACCGCCGTTGTAGACATCAGCAGCTGGGTAGCATCTTCCGTTGGCCCAATACCAAAATAATCCGCCCCTATAGATACATCACCGATGCCCATAACCAGTGGGTCTATATCCTCAAATCCATTTTTGTACACCTCACTGCCATCGCGCATTATTCTAATGTTATCAATAAGCAGCGCTGAATCAATAAATTCATCAAAAGCATCAACTATGCCTATGCCAAAATCCAGCGTGCCTGTACTCTGTGCGGTATAGGAGACACTCAGATAGCCCGTTGCCCGTTCATAAGGGTATGACGCTGATAATGGGTTACTGCCCAACACATGATCCAGCCGTGTGACATAACCACCTACACTCACAAATGCATAATCATCAGCAAGCTCTGGCAATAGCTCATCCGTCATAAAGTTATAGTCAAATGAGAGGATATCCCCTGCAACAAAACCAAAAGAGTCCTTGATGCCTGATCCCTCAAACGCCGGATCATAACCAGGGTCAGCGCTTGCTGCGGTAATTGCCCCAGGGGCAGTTCCAAAGAATGCCTCCAGCTCAGCAACTGGAACAGCGGAGTAGTAGTCAGTAGCGGCACTGGCTGAACCCATCGAAACACTCAGCAGCGCTGTAAGTACTGTTTTTTTATAGAGCATCTAACCTACCTCATCTTTTAATGGCTTTTATTATTGATCTGCCTATCATTAAAGTGTTCGGATGACGATATATAAACATAAAACAGGGTAATCAACAAATTAGCCTATATTCTAATCAGTTATCAATCCGCACAAACATAGGGGTTGCAACAGTGTAAAAAAAAACAACCTGTTTTGCAGCTATATTATCTGCACAAACCATCAATCAGTGAATTTAATTACCAGGGGAGCATGAGCTGCTTTAGGCAAGGCGCAATGGCGCAGAATGGCAACTCCATGACGGGTTAGCCTGTGCTCATGATTCTGCTGCTTAGATGGCAGCCTTGTTTTACCAACAATGAACCAGGCACACCCCCTGGTTTTGGCCTTAATATTGCTAAGAAATTTGCTGGAATCTGGGGTCTTACAAGAGATTCACCGGAAAATTCATGCAATTTTCTGGTCAATTAATCCACATCGGTGCCGCTACACTTCGTGATCCATAATATAGACAGCGCTTGTTCACAGAGCGAACAGATAGGTTGAAGAATGAATATGCAAGGTACATCAGCTGCCTCATTACCCAAGCCGCCCACGCCACAATCAGCCGGGTTAGCCCTGATAGTCGATGATGAGCTATCCAACCGCATCGTCCTGAATGCCCTTCTGAAAAAAATGGGGTACACCGTTATCCAGGCGATAAATGGCGCAGAGGCGATTGAATGCTTTAAAGAGAATCAGCCGGATATAATTTTCATGGACATCATGATGCCGGTTATGGATGGCTTCGACTCTACCACCCGAATCAAGGCACTCTGCGGCGATACATTTATACCCATCATCTTTCTGACCGCAATGACCGATGAGAAGGCACTCGCCCGATGCGTAGAGGTCGGCGGTGATGACTTTCTGACCAAACCATTCAACCACACGCTCCTCAGGTCAAAGATCAGGGCAATGGAGAGAATTCGCGATCTTCATCGCGAGGTTAGAACCCTGTTAGGTCAAAGAGAGCGGGAAGAGGAGATTGCCGAAAAAGTATTTAGCGGGGCAGTAATAGCGGGCAATGTGATGCCAGAAAAACTTAAGACGCTGATGCGACCTGCTGCACTCTTCAGTGGCGACGTACTCTTGACCGCCTACGCACCCAATGGTGATCTCAACGTACTGCTGGGTGATTTTACCGGGCATGGATTGTCAGCCGCACTTGGGGCGCTGCCGGTATCTGAATCTTTTCGCGCCATGACGGTTAAAGGGTTTTCTGTAGACCAGATCCTCAATGAAATCAATCGAAAACTACATGCCCTGCTCCCCACCGGCATGTTCATGGCTGCTCAGCTCGTTCGCATCAGCCACACTATGGATAACATGATACTCTGTTGCTGCGGCATGCCCGATATACTGATCACAAACTCAGCAGGCACCAAGATCAAACACCGCATTCCATCTACCGGGCTGCCATTAGGCATCGTTCCCGATACAGATTACCTCCACTCCATATCAAACATCATGGCAGACCTTGGGGATCGCGCCCTGCTGGCAAGCGATGGGGTAACAGAAGCCAGAAATCCGGAGGGGGAATATTTTGGGCAGAAAAGATTGGAGCAGCGGCTCTCCCAGGGCACAAGCCAGAGAAGCATCGTTGAGTCTATTGCTGCCGCCCTCGAAGAGTTCTGCCTTGATGCGCCCCAAGACGATGACATTAGCCTGGTAGAGGTGCCATTTCTGCCCGAGGTGCTGGCTGCACTTGATAACGAACTGCCTCCAGCCAGCAACGAGGCAATAGCCCCGAAGAATGACTCAAGTTCGCCTCATAACAGCCTGAGTTTTTCAGTTACATTAGAGGGTCCGCGCCTGTTGAAAACCGACCCTGTTCCGCTGTTAATAAACCAAATACAGGAGCTGGAGGGGCTAAAAGATCAGCGCAGGGTAATCTTTACCATATTGAGCGAACTCTATATCAATGCCCTTGACCACGGGGTATTAAACCTGGACTCCGCACTGAAAGCTGAACCGGGAGGATTCACGACCTACTTTACAGAGCGGGAAAAAAGGCTCCAGGAACTGTCAGAGGGGCATATCACCATATCCATCCACAGCCGTTTATACCCAACAGGCGGTGAGATTATTATCCGGATTGAAGACAGTGGTTCCGGCTTTGACTACAAAAGCTACATCTCCAATATTAAAATGGATTCATCTATCCCCAGCGGGCGCGGCCTGATGCTTACCAGAGAGTTGTGCAAATCACTTGCATACAGTGAACCAGGAAATAAAGTAGAAGCGACCTACGCATGGAATAACTGATTAACAGCTGCCATCTAAACAGAACAGATCTGCTTTTTGCTGTTAAAATCACCGCTGGTTTTGCACATCAAACCGGGAGATACCATGCACTATGCCATTATAGGAACCGACCAGGATGAGAGCCTTGAGGCACGAATCAGCGCGCGCCCTGAGCACCTGCGTCGTCTGGAAAAACTAAAAGACGAAGGCCGCCTGCTGCTGGCAGGCCCCTTTCCAGCCATCGACAGCGAAGAGCCAGGGCCTGCTGGCTTCACCGGCAGCCTGATTGTTGCAGAGTTCCCTGATCTAAAATCAGCAAAGGCATGGGCAGACCAGGACCCCTATACGCTGACAGGCGTCTATGCCTGCGTCACTGTCACCCCATTTAAAAAAGTACTACCATAAATCACAAGGAAATCGTCCATGCAACCCTTACCCAAGAAACTGATTGTACTAACCATCGCCGTGCTGCTCTCTGGCTGTAATGAGGGGACTGACTCTGTGCCCCAGATCACAACAAAAGCAGCAACTGAAGTCATAAAGCAGGAGCCGGCGCCGGAAGCCGGCAATGCAGCAACTGCACCGGCTGCCTCGCAAAAGGCCACACTTGACGACCCTGATGTGGTTGTCATCGTTAATGGCTCCCCTATAACGAAATCCATGTACGCCATTTTTCACCAGCAGTGGCGCCAGGCCCGGCAGGGTACAAAAGGCGATACACCACAAGAGCAGATGGCCATACTCAATGAGCTGGTCAATGCGATGTTGATCGTGCAGGATGCTGAGACGCAGGGCTTTGATAAAAAGCCTGAAGTGGCCGAGCTGCTAAACCTGCTGCGCATGCGCGCACTTGCTGAGATGTCCATTGCCAACTATGTACAGCAGCAACCGATATCCAGTGATGAGTTAAAAGAGCTCTATGACAAACGCTACGGTGACAGGCCGCAGCAGGAGTTTAAGGCCCGGCATATACTTTTGGCCTCGGAAGAGGATGCCAAGGCGGTGATCAAGGAGCTGGATGGCGGAGCAGATTTTGCCGAGCTGGCCAAAGCCAAATCAACCGGCCCCTCTGCATCTCAGGGGGGAGAGCTTGGGTGGTTTGACTCTACACAGATGGTCAAACCTTTTGCTGAGGCCGTTATGGCAATGGAAAATGGAACACACTCCACAGCTCCCGTAAAAACCCAATTTGGCTGGCATGTCATTTTCCGGGAAGACGCCCGTGAAATATCGCCACCCGACCTTGGAGAGGTACGAGATACACTAATGAATGAAAGGCGCCGGGAGCTGGTGATGTCATACCTGACAGAGCTGCGCAAAAAAGCGGACATTCAGATAAGGCCTCCTGCTCAGAAAGCTGACGATACCAATACAGCAGCACCCGCTGACTAAACCACAATATGGCTACAGGGAGGGCCGCCTCTCCCTGTAGTCATCCATTCGCCTGCCGCTCTTGCAGCAGCGCTTCCAGCCCTGCCTCATCCAGCACCTGAACACCCAGCTCTTCAGCCCGTTCCAGTTTTGACCCTGCTGCATCGCCCGCCACCAGATAACTGGTTTTTTTTGATACGCTTCCGGCAACCCTGGCTCCCAGATTCTGTAGTTGATCTTTAATCTCTCCACGCGGACGGCTCAAACTGCCTGTCAGCACAAAGGTCAAGCCTGATAAGGGTTGCTGTCCTGATGGCTCAGCTTTACCCTTATCCCAACTGATGCCTGCGTCGATAAGTCTGTCAATCACCTCAAGGTTATGCGGTTGGTGAAAAAAGGCGACCAAATGCTCTGCAATCACCGGCCCGACGCCATCAATCAGACTGCATCGCTTATAACAGAGCTGATCGGCCGTCGCTGCGGATAACAGATCCAGTGATCCAAACCGTTCGGCAAGCCGTTTGGCAACTTCCAGGTTAAGCCCCCGGATCTTCAGGCTGGCCAGCCAGTGTGCAAAGTCACCCTCCACCACCAGATCCGGGTGGCTCTCCAGGTAATCACAGAGCGCCTTTGCCGTAACCTCGCCAATGCCTTTAACACCCTTCACAACAATAAAATCATCGAGGCGCGCCTGCTTCAGCGCATCGAGTGTTTTGAAGTGGCTGGCCAGCGCAGCGGCTGTCGCCTCGCCCACCTCTCGAATACCCAGCGCAAAGAGAAAGCGGGCAAACGTGGTCTGTTTGCTCTTCTCTAATGCCTGGAGAAGATTTTCAGCCGACCTCTCTCCCATGCGCTCCATGGCTGCAATTTGCTCCCTCTTCAGCTGGTAGAGGTCTGCCAAATCGTGAACCAATCCACTCTCCACCAGCTGGTCGATCAGCTTCTCTCCCAGCCCCTCGATATCCATCATCCGGCGCGCCGCAAAGTGCTTGATGGACTCCCGCCGCTGGGCGGCACAGCAGAGTCCACCCGAACAGCGCGCAACCGCTTCGCCCTCTGGTTTTATCACCTCGGAACCACAAACCGGGCACTGGGCGGGCAGCAGCACCCTCTCTGCACCCTCTGGCCGCCTTTCCGGAATAACCCGCACCACCTCAGGGATCACATCCCCCGCCCGCCGGACACAGACCCAGTCACCCGCACGCACATCCTTGCGCACCACCTCATCCATGTTATGCAAGGTGGCATTGCTGACGGTTGCCCCGCCCACAAAGACCGGCTCCAGCCTGGCAACCGGCGTGATGGCCCCTGTTCGACCCACCTGAAATTCGACCGCCTTTACCTGGGTTATCGCCTCTTCTGCAGGAAATTTCTGCGCAATAGCCCAGCGTGGTGCGCGGGCAACAAAGCCCAGTCTGGCTTGCAGGTCATAACGATCCACTTTGAATACGACCCCATCAATATCATAATCAAAAGCATCCCGCCGCTCAGCAATCTGGCGATAGTATGCCGCACACCCCTCCGCCCCTGTTACCGTTTGGAGTTCAGGGGATACCCTCAGCCCCCATGCTGCAATCTTGCCGATGCTTTCACTGTGGGTGGGGGCCAGGGGGCCACCTTCGATCTCGCCAAAGCCATAGCAGTAGATGGCCAGTGGGCGGGTCGCGGTGATGCACGGATCCAGCTGGCGCAAGCTGCCTGCGGCGGCATTTCTGGGGTTGGCAAAGGGCTTCTGCTCCATCTGGCGGGCGCGTTCATTGAGCGCCAAAAAACCGGACTTTGGCATATAGATCTCGCCACGCACCTCCAGGATCGCAGGCCAGCCACTGCCCAGCAGTGCGAGAGGGACAGAGCGGATGGTTCTTACATTCAGCGTCACATCTTCACCCCGGCTGCCATCACCCCGAGTGGCCGCCTGCACCAGCACTCCCTCTTCATAGCGCAGGCTGATGGCCAGGCCATCCAGCTTTGGCTCGGCAGCGTAGATCAGCTCTTCACCTGTTTTCAGGCGCGCTCTAACGCGCCGGTCAAACTCCTTCAGCTCTGTATCAGAGAAGGCATTTTCCAGAGAGAGCATCGGCAGCAGATGATGCACCTCGCCAAAGCTGGCCAGTGGCTCGGCACCGACACGCTGTGTGGGTGAGTCCGGGGTAATGAACTCTGGAAATTGTTGCTCCAGTTGCTGAAGCTCTCGCATGAGCCGGTCATATTCAGCATCCGGGATCAGTGGGTCATCCAGTGAATAGTAGCGGTAGTTGTGGCGATTGATCTCGGTATGCAGCTGCTCAATGCGTGCCTTTGCCTGTGCTCTTTGCGGGGTCATATGCCACTTTTTGCCAGCATCTGGCGGCGCTGAAATTCAATAATCTCTTCACGCTGAAATTCAATTACCTGGCGGGTGAGTGTGGAGTGCGTTGCATCCTGTAGCTCGCCGCCCAGCTGCGCTGCCAGCTTTCCGGCCACTGTCAGCATCTCGTCATACAGCGCCACGTCGCCCTGCCCACCTGATATTTGCAGAAACAGTGTCAACCCAGGGGTTGCAAACTGCTCCATGCTCTCCAGTGGAAAGGTGCCGGGTTCCACCATACTGGCCATACAAAACGGGGCTCCCTTCTTTGATCCATGAGTCTTGTGGCCGTAGTGAAAAATATCCATCTCACCGGGTTCCAGGCCGACATCCGCCGCCGCAGCTTCAATATCTTTCCCATTAAACCTCACCTGCTGCGACACGATATTGACCACAACCACCTTGGGTTCGGCGCTGCCCGCCGCTGGAGGCGGCTCTTCAGTCTCATCTGCAGAAAAAAGCGGCATCTGTTCAGCATGATCCAGCCTGGACTCTTCTGCCACCAGTTCGCTCAGCTGATCCAGCTCGCGTGACAACTCATCGGCATCATCAAGCTGGGGCGGCTCCTCTGGCCCGCCCTCTTTGCGCACTTCAGGCTCTGGCGTTGCATCGCCCTGGTATTCGTCTGTAACCACCCATGAATCGGTTTCGGCTTCTCTCTCTTCACCTCTCTTGTCGACTCGCTGTTCTGCATTTCGAATTGCATGCACCTGCGCATTGACACGCTTGTGCCGCTCCCAGAAATAGACAATCAGCACCACAACGATGCCAGCAAGAAATAGTATCAGGCGTAGAAAATCAGCTTCCATTTGTCTCAGCTCAATATTGTATAGAGGTGCCTGCGAAGCGCCTCCGTTGTTACATGACCGCCAATCTGGCAGCCTCTTCAACATCGACCGATACAAGCCGGGAGACACCCGGTTCGTTCATGGTGACGCCGACCAGTTGGTGGGCGATCTCCATGGTTATCTTGTTATGGGTGATGAAGATAAACTGAACCTGTGCGGACATGCTCTTGACCAATTCGCAGAAGCGCCCGGCATTGGCATCATCCAGCGGCGCATCCACCTCATCCAGCATGCAGAAGGGGGCCGGGTTCAGTTTAAAGATTGAAAAGACTAGCGCCACTGCTGTCAATGCCTTCTCGCCACCCGAGAGCAGCTGGATGCTGCTGTTGCGCTTTCCGGGTGGGCGCGCCATGACGGTGACGCCGGTGTCCAGCAGATCTTCCCCCGTCAGCTCCAGATAGGCATGGCCGCCGCCAAACAGTTTGGGGAAGATATCCTGGATGCCTGTATTGACCTTGTCAAAGGTCTCTTTGAAGCGGGTGCGGGTCTCTTTGTCGATCTTGCGGATGGCGCGCTCCAGCGTCTCCAGTGACTCGGTTACATCTGCGTGCTGGGCATCGAGGTACTCCATTCTCTCGGACTGCTCCTGAAATTCGTCGATGGCGGCCAGGTTGATCGCGCCCAGCCGGCGGATGCGCATATCCATCCGCTCCACCTGCTCCTGCCACTGCGCCTCTGTGGCCCCATCGGCCAGTTCGTCAATCAGCTGGTCGCGGCTGAAATTTGTTTCGTTCAGCTGCTCCTCTATCGTTTTGCCGCGTATCAGCACCTCTTGCCGCTTCATCCGGCTCTGATCCAGCCGGCTGCGTTCCCGCTGTACCGCCTCTTCCGATTGGCCTCTATCCTGTTCCAGTTGCCGCAGTTTCTGCTCTATCCCCTCTACTGCTTCACGCGCCTTTGTCAGCTGCGCCTCTACCTTGATCCGTGCTTCCAACTGCTGTTCAAGCTGCCGACCCTGCTCCGCCAGCGGCTCTGTGCCCTTACTCAGATTGGCTTTAAGCTCCTCCCGGCGGTGGCTCAGTTGGCTTAACTGCGTTGCCATGCGCTCCAGCCCTTGCGTCAGTGACTGACTGGATGAGCGCACAGCCTCTATCTTGAGTGCAAGTTCATGTGCCCTGTTTCGCCGCTGGCTCGCTTCATCCCGCTTTTCTGACAGCACTGTGCGCAGGCGGTTGCGCTGCTCGATCAACCGCTGGCGCTGCTGGGCCAGCATCTCCATCTTCTCCAGCGCGCTGTGCAGGCTGGTTTTGGCGCGCTCCAGTTCATCTTTATCGGCACTGATCTGGCTGCGCAGCTCAGCAATCTCCTGGCCAATGGCCTTGCGCCGGGCGCTCAGGTGGTCGGCCTTTACCCGCTTGCTCCCAAGCGCTGCGCGCAGGCCCGCCTCTCTTCGGTTGGCCTCGTCAAGTTGGCGCTGAAGCTGCTCCCGGGACTGCTCTATCTCTTTCAGCTGCTGCCGGCCCCGCTCAAAATCAGCTGCCAGCTGCTCTATCTGCGCGCCCGACTGCTTTAGTTCGGTGGCGATCTGCCGCAGCTCATCCTCTCTCGCCAATACACCGGATTTTTCATCCTTCTCCTGTGCCATGCGCAGCCAGTTGCGTCCCATCCAGATACCATCACGGGTGATGATGGATTCGTATTCAGCCAGGCTATCCCGCAGTTTAAGGGCATGGGCAAGATCTTCAGCCAGCCGCACGCTGCCCAGCAGGTCATCCAGCGGCCAGGGGGAGCTGACTCTGGAGATGAGGCGCTCTGTGAAATCTTCCGCTCTTTTTGAGGCTGTTTTTTTCGTGGTATCGAATAGTGTCAGGGTGCCATTTTGCAGTGCCTGGAGGCTGGCGGCCAGATCGGGGAAGGTGTCAACACATACCGCCTGCAGATGGAAACCCAGCACGGTCTCCACGGCGTGTTGCCACTCTGGCGCCACGTCCAGCCGTTCGGCCAGGCGGGTGGCGCCGGCCAGTTCATGCGCCTCCAGCCACTCGACTACGGCGCTCTCCTGTTTGCCCAGCGCCGCCTGTTGCAGCGCTTCCAGTGAGGCCTGGCGCCCTCGGGCCATCTGCTGTTGTTCGCGTATCTGGTCGAGTTTGCTGGCACACCGGGCATTGGCCTCCCTCACTTCTCCCAGCCGGGCAATCCGGCTGGTCAGCTGTTGTTGCAGTTTGTCTATCTCTCCCTGCCCCTCCTTGGCCTGTTGTTCCAGCTGCAAAATCTCCTTGCTTAGTTGAGAATCATCCAGTTGTCCCAGCTCTCGGTTCAGACGCTCCATCCGCTGCAAAAGCTGGCGCTCCTGCTGCTCCAGGTGGTTGATGCGGGTACGCTCGACCTGTGCGGTTTGAGCCGGTTCGGTGGATCTCTGGTTAAAGCTGTCCCACTCGTTCTGCCAGTTCTGCATGGCCTGCTCGGCCTCCTGCAGCTGCTCTGTAGCGGTTTTTTCATGGCTGCGGGCAGCCAGCAGCTTGGGTTCATCCTCTGCCAGAACCTGGCTCAGCGCCTTCAGGCTCTGCTCATCCTGCTGACGGTGGTTGCTGGCTTCGGCCAGGGCCTCTTCCGCCTGTTCAAGATCATGTTCACTCTGATGGCGCGCATCCTTGGCGTATTGAATGGCCTGCTCCAAGCGGGAAATCTCGGCGCCTATGCGATAGAAATCGGCCTGCACCTTGTTGAAATGGTCATTGGCGCAGGTCTGTTCTTCCCGCTGCCGCTCGATCTCCGCCTCCTGCCGACGCTGCTTTGCCACTGCCGCTTCCAGTGCGGTCTCTTGCTCTGCAATGGCTCTATCCTGCTGTTGCAGGCTGTTATCAAAGCTGCTCCAGCGCAGCGCCAGCAGCTCTGCTTTCAGCCGCCGCTCCTCCTGCTTCAGAACCTTGTATCTCTCTGCGGTGGCGGCCTGGCGTTTCAGGTGTTGCAGCTGTTTGGCAATCTCCTCCCGCAGGTCATCGAGCCGTTCGAGATTCTCGCGTGTATGCCTGATCCGGCTCTCGGTCTCCCGCCGTCGCTCTTTGTATTTCGATATGCCCGCCGCCTCTTCCAGAAAGTGGCGCAGCTCTTCCGGGCGTGCTTCAATGAGTTTGGAGATGGTTCCCTGTTCGATAATGGAGTAGCTGCGTGGACCCAGCCCTGTACCCAGGAAGAGATCCGTGATATCGCGTCTGCGGCAACGTACGCCGTTCAGGTAGTAGAGGGATTGCCCATCACGGGAGACGTGCCGCTTAACCGATATCTGGGCATACTGTGCGTACTGCCCTCCGGCGCTGCCGTCGCTGTTGTCGAACAGCAGCTCGACAGCGGCGGTGCCCACCTGTTTGCGGGAGGTGGAGCCGTTAAAGATCACGTCAGCCATGGATTCGCCACGCAGGTGCTTGGCGGAACTTTCTCCCATCACCCAGCGCACGGCATCAATGATGTTGGATTTTCCGCAGCCATTTGGCCCCACCACGCCCACCAGGTTGCCAGGCATGGGGACATGGGTGGGATCAACAAAAGATTTGAAGCCCGCCAGCTTTATTTTTTCCAGACGCATAGGGCGCTAAGATACAGGCAGCTGCAACAGGATACAAGCCGCTCAAACGCAAACGCACCCACTGGAAGCAACGCTCTATCCTTATGATTTTATTGCGAATTGTTTTTATTTTGGCGATTCGAAAAGAAGCCGGTTTTCGTGTTTCACCAGACCCCGTATAATCGCCCCTCTAAAACCCTACTCAACGGATCACTATCATGTCATCTCAACCCGGCAAGTCTCTGGAAACCTTTGAAAATCCGCAGCAAGCGCGCGATTACACCATTCGCATTCAAGTGCCTGAGTTTACCTGCCTCTGCCCAAAGACGGGCCAGCCTGACTTTGCTGAACTTACCGTTGAGTATATCCCTGACCAACTCTGTGTTGAGCTGAAATCGCTAAAGCTCTATGTGTGGGCGTTTCGTGATGAAGGTGCCTTCCATGAGGCGGTAACCAACCAGATCCTGCACGATCTTGTGGAGGCAACAGCACCACGCTTCATGCGACTGACAGCTGAATTCAATGTGCGCGGTGGGATCTATACGGCCATAGTAGCAGAGCATCGGGCAGAGAACTGGCAACCTGCAATACCCGTCACTCTGCCCTGATTTTCAATCACTATTCCAGCTGCTTGAGCAACTGCTCTACCTCGTTTACCACGGGTGATTCAGGGTAGTCCCGCAGGTTTCTCTTCAGCATCTTTTTGGCCTCTTCGCCGCGCCCTGTTTTGTGCAGGGCATAGGCTACATGGTAGCCAATTTCAGGATTTGTCGGGGCGCTCACAAATGCCTGCTGTAGTATTTGCAACCCTCTCTCCTGCTCACCAAATTTCACCAGTATCCACCCATAGGTATCTACAATTTCAGGGGTTTCCGGTGCCAGTTCATAGGCCTTTTTACTCAGGATCAGGGCTTTTTTATCGCCTCTGGTCTGATAGAGCCACGCCAGATTATTGAGCACGAGCAGGTTTTCGGGGGCCAGCTCATGCACCTTTTGATAGGCATTGATGGCCTTCGTATCCTGTTTCATCGCCTGGTGCTGCATGCCCAGCATGCTCAGTACGGCAATATTTTCAGGCTCTGCCTCTAGCCAGTTATTCAGCGTTGCAACCGCTTTTTCTGGCTTGCCGACAGCGCCATATTGTCTGGCAAGTGTGATTGCAAGCCGGGCTGATGGTTGTGCCCTGTACCCTTTTTCATACAGCTCTAGCGCTTTTTCTGGCTGCTTTCTGTTTTGAGATACCGCTGCACTTATCTCATAACCCGCTGAGAGTTCAGGGCGGTTTTTTATGATCAGGTCAGCCAGCCTTGAGGCTTCATCATAGTTACGGCTCTTCAGCTCCAGACCTGCCAGTATGACCCTGGCCTGGGTAAAGTCCTCTTTCAGTTTTAATGCCTGCTGCAGACTTGCCCGTGCATTTTTTTGCTCATCCCTCTTTAATTGGGCGCGTGCCAGCAGCAGCCACACTCCAGGCGCTGCAGGCTGCTGCTCTGTCAGGATTTCATAATTACGAATAGCGCTGTTAATTTCGCCTGCAGCTAACTGCGCATCAGCAACCGTTTTTAATACGTTGGGGTTCTTGGGAAATTTTTGCAACAGTGCATTAACCATCGGCAATGCTTTGAGTGGTTTTTTTAGATTCAAATAGTAGCGGGTTAATGCTATGCCTGGCTGCGGCAGTTCAGGATTCAGTTGATAGGCCTTTTTCAACCACTTTTCAACCTCTTCATTCTCTCCTTTTTTTGCAACCAGGTCGGCCATCCCCAGCAATGCGCCAAGATGTTTTTCTGACTTTGACAAGATGCTTTTATAGCGCCGCTCCATAGCGTCACTGTCTTTGTTGGCAAAATCTATTCGAGCCAGATTCATCTCTGCGGTAAAAAAGCCCGGATCAATGGCGAGTGCTTTATTGAACTGCTCTGCTGCCAGCCGGGTATCACCTTTATAGAGATATGCCAGTCCAGTCAGGTTAAAGGGTATCGGGCTTTCCGGCATCCTTTTCTCCAGCGCTTTGCTTGCCGCCAGCGCCTTTTCATACTCCTTTTTTTGAAGGTGGGAGAGCACCAGCAGTATATCGGCCTGAACCACGCCCTGCCCCAGATCCACTGCTGATTTCAGCTCTGTTATCGCCTCTTCTGTTTCGCCCTGTGCAAGCAGGCTCATCGCCAGCTCTGTGCGCAATATCGCCAGATCGGGTTCGATGGCGATGGCTTTGCTCAGCATATCCGCCCCCTTCTCCTGCTCGCCACTGTGCAGGTAGGCGCTGCCCAATAGCGCCATTAGCTGTGGGTCTTTAGGGTGCTTTGCCAGGGTTTGCTCAAGAACTTCAATGGCCGCTTTTGGCTGCTTGAGCTTCATTCTGGTCGCTGCCAGAAGCTTAACCGCCTGGATGTTTTCAGGCATTGCGGCGACAACACTGGACAAGTATTTGCCTGCTGTCTCCAGGTCACCCTTCGCATAGCTGGTCATTCCATATAGCCACTGGCTCTGGATGTGCTTTGGGTTATTGCGCAGTGCCAGTTGCAGCAGCTCCGCAGCCTTATCATACTCTTTGCTCTGAAATGCCAGCAGGGCTCTTAAATATTGCGCAGCCGGGCTGTCTGGAAACCGCTTCTCTACAATACCCAGATCTTCCGGAACACGGTCAAACTCACCTTTTGCCAAGCGGATGGTCGCCCTGGCAAGACGGGCCTGTGGGTGCTGTGGGTTGATGGTGATGATTTTTGTGAGATCCTCTTCCGCTTGGTCAAACCTGCGTGCCTGCCGCGCCAGATCCCCACGAATCATGAGTGCCCGGATATTTTCAGGCTCCTTCTCCAGCACCTGGTTAACCAATGCTGCTGCCTCTTCACGCTGACCCCTTTTCAGTGCCAGCTGGGCCATGGCGATCAATGACGAGCTGTTTTCCGGATCCAGCCCGCGTGACTCCTGGTAGGCTTTTTCAGCCTGCTCCAGTTGATCAAGCCCCTGATGGGCCAGCCCTCTTATGATCAATAGTTCAGCTGTAAGGTTGCCAGGGCCTTCCGCGTCCGGTTTTACTGTTTCAAGCGCCTCCTTATATTTTCTCTGTAGCAGCAGTGCATGCCCCATCTCTTTCAGCCACCGCTCCTGAGCGACATGCAGCTTGGAGACACGCCGGAACTCCTTCTCGGCTGAGGCGGCATCCCCTGTTTTAAGGTAGATGTTGCCCAGCATGATTCGGGCATCAACATGCATTGGCTCACGCTGTAGTGCATTTTTCAGTTCAATAACCGCTGACCTCACCTCCCCTTCCGCCAGGTATTTTTCAGCTTTATCTACATGCTCCTGTACATTGGGCGCTGCCAGCAGGCCAACAGGGAGCATCAAGAGGGCTGCCAGCAGAGTGTATTTATGCCACAACATGGCGTTTTTAATCATTTGCGCTTACCTTCCAAAGTGAACAGTCTGCCAATCCAGTCAGATTTCAAGTTTATATTTACGCACTAAATTGTAGAGCGTCGGTCGTGTCACGCCCAGCATCTCTGCTGTGCGGGATACGTTGTTATCCGTATGGTTAAGCGCCCGCAGGACAGCCCTGCGCTCTGCCTCTTCTCTCACTTCACGAAGGTTGAAAGGTTCTACTTCAACCTCCAGGTCTGCAAGTTCAAGATCCTCGGGCGTTATCTGCATCTCGTCGGCCATAACCAGGGCGCGTTTGATTCGATTTTCAAGTTCGCGCACATTGCCCGGCCACTCATAGTTTTCGACAGCCTCTAAAGCCGCTTTGGAAAGCTCCCGCGCAGGCAGATTTAACTCTTGTATAAAATGCTGCAAAAAGGCGCGTGCCAGCAGCACGGCATCCCCCTCCCTTTCTCGCAGCGGCGGCACCACGATTGCGGCTTCATTTATGCGATAGTAGAGGTCTTCCCGAAACTTCCCCTCTTTTATCTGTCCAAGCAGATTCTGGTGGGTGGCACATACGACCCGTACATCCACTTCAATTTCACGCCGACCGCCGATGCGTTCAATCACTCTCTCTTGCAGAAAACGCAGCAGCTTTGCCTGGAGAGAAAGCGGCAGGTCACCAATCTCATCCAAAAAGAGCATGCCTCCGTCAGCATGCTCAATCTTGCCAATTGTTGTTTTTACCGCCCCGGTGAAGGCACCTTTCTCATGGCCAAACAGTTCACTCTCCAGCAGATTCTCTGGAATTGCCGCGCAGTTGATGGAGACCAGCCGTTTGCTGGAGCGCTCACTTAGGCGGTGCAGTGCTTTTACGAGCACCTCTTTGCCTGTTCCGCTTTCACCCAGCAGCAGGGTTGATACGTTGGTTGGCGCCAGCTTTTCTATAGAGCGGCAGACCTTTAGCATCTGGGGGCTTGCCGCAATCAAGCCATCCAATGGCGTGGCGGCCTGCTGCTGCTCCAGCTGGCGATTCTGTTGCTCCAGATGGTAGAGCCGTATGGCCCGCTCCAAAATCAGGTTCAGGAGATCTGGGTCTATCGGCTTTTCATAAAAGTCATAGGCCCCCAGCCCGATGGCTTTGACTGCATTATTGCGGTCGTTATGCCCGGTAACGACAATGACCTTTGTATCGGGCGCCAATGCCAGTATCTCCTGCAGCGTTGCAAAGCCTTCACTGGTTCCTCCAGGGTCTGGAGGCAGCCCGAGGTCAAGGGTGACAATGCTGGGTTCAAATCTGCGCAGTTGGGCAAGTGCAGTGGTTCGGTCAGCGGCCACTTCAACATCGAAGCCTTCAAAGCTCCAGCGCAGCTGGCTCTGTAGCCCTGGGTCATCCTCAACAACAAGCAGTTTTTTGGGTCTGTCGCTCAAGTCTTTTCCTTACTGTTTTTCAGGTTTTGGTTTTTCAGTGAACGCAGTCGGCGCCAATGGCAGCACCATTGTGAAGAGGGTTCCGGCACCTGGTGCGCTGGAGACCAGCACCTGCCCGCCAATGGCCTTTACAAATTCACGACACTCATAAGCCCCTATCCCCATGCCAGTCAGCCCCTTGGTCGAGTCAAACGGGCGGAAGAGACGTTCCCTGATAAATGCCTCATCCATGCCCAGGCCTGTATCGCGCACCTCAACTATAGCCTGCCCGGATGCAACATGCAGCTTAATCTCAACACACCCATCCGGCGGTGTCGCATCCTGGGCATTTTGTATGACATGCCCAAAGACCGCGCTCATGCGGTCTCTGTCTGCAAGAATTATAGTATCTTCACTCACCCCACTGAATACCGGCACCGGGGGCTGGCTGGAGCGCTCAAGAACCAAATCGCGAAGCATGGCGTTGAGCTCAATTTGAGACCGGCTGTCCCCCGGCATGGCGCTGCGCATCTGTGCCATTAAGCGGCTCATTTTAGATACAGAATTATCAATGGTTTGCATGGCATCATCAATAAACTCTGGGTTGTTTTTATGGCGGACTGCATTTTTTGTAACTAATGAGAGTTGTGCAATCAGGTTTTTCAGGTCATGGATCACAAATGCCGAAAGCCGGTTGAACCCTTCGAACTGCTGGGCTTCTGCCAGCGCTATCGCGGCTCTGTTTAGCGCCAGATAACTGGCAACCTGACAACCCGCTGTCTTGAGCAGATCCATATTTTCCCAGTTCAGGGTATGCCGCGCCCGCGGGGTTGCCAGCAACACAAACCCCTGTAGCCTTGCGTCATGCAGCAGCGGAACCAAAAGCCATGCGCGCTCCAGCCCCAGCAGCCAGTCAGGCAGCTCCAGGTCAGAATAAAAGGAGGGGTCTTCAAGGTACTCTTCGAGGTTGACCACCCACTGTCGCTGTTCGAAAAACGCCATTAATGACTCCAGCCCCGAACTGCCCTTCACGCCAACTTCTGGCAGATTCCAGCAGGCTACATTGCTATACGCCCCTTTGCCCTCTCGCAACCACAGCAGCCCACCCGGGCTTTCCACTATGCCCGCTATCGCTGCAATGGCCCGCTCTTGCAGTGGTTTCTCCTCCCCTTCACCCGACAGGACATGTATGAGCCGCAGCCACTCTTCACGATAGTCATAGCGATAGTTGAAGAAGTGCTTATTTAAAAAGACCTTTAGCCTGGCTCTTAAAGAGCCTGAGAGAAGGATGGCAAGCAGCCCTATACCGGCGGCAAATATAAAGGTGATTTGGAGTATTGTTCCCCACTCTCCACCATAGAGTTTGACGTAGTAACCCGCCACGGCCATCAACAGCATGTAGAGACCGGCACCAAACAGTGAGGTGGTATAGAAGACCATTCGCCGGGAGACAAACAGGTCAACTGACCATTGGGGGTTGCGCGCGGAGGCAACAGCGATCAGTGGAACAATCAAGGCATTGACAGCACCTCTGGCATACCAGATATCACCATCAATTCGCCTGAACAGCAGAGCATCTGAAAACAGATAAAAATCAAATACAAATATGCCTCCAAGACCAAGGCAGAGGTATTTTATGCCCCATCTCTCATCAGCAGGGGTATTTCTAAACAGCTGCTCAGCCAGCAGCACGCCGCACAGTGCAAGCAGTACCTGGCCCAAAAACCTCAGATCGAAACCAAGATTAAAATATGGAATTTCAGTATTGAATAGCAGGAGATCGTCAAAGGGAATAATCAGGAGGAGGCAAAGAAGAAAAACCAGTGTCCGTACAGTCTTTAAATGGTGGGCATATCTGCTCCGCTCTCCAGTGGGTGGCAGCAGCAGCCTTATCAGGAAGGCCAGCCATGCAAGCGCACGCAATACCTCTACAGCCCAAACCAGTGCCACGGGTACCACCTGATAGGCTGCCTGTACAGCTAAGATTGCAGCCCATATCGAGGTAATCAGTGCTGCAAGCAGCAGCATTCCACCCTGTGTTTTGCCTCGCCAACTGGTTGAGAGCAGTGCCGCAAAGACAAAGAAGGCGAGCGCGGCAGCTGAATAGCCTAAAACCCCAAATTCAAACATTGTTATGGAGACACATTCATATCAAGGCTTTCAGGAGGGCAGCAAAAAGCTATTGCGCACCTTTGCCAAACAGCACAACCTCAACGGTCTGGATCAGCACATTCAGATCAAGGAAGAGGCTGGCATTTTTCACATAGTAGAGGTCATACTCCAGTTTGCGCCGGGCATCCTCTGTTGTTGCGCCATACGGATATCGCAATTGAGCCCAGCCTGTCACACCGGGCTTCATACGATGACGCTCAGGGTAGTAAGGGATCTCCCTGGATAGCTGTTCAACAAACTCCGGCCGTTCCGGGCGCGGGCCTACCATGCTCATATCACCCAGCAAAACATTAACCAGCTGCGGCAACTCATCCAGCCTTGTTTTGCGCATCATGCGCCCAAGCGCGGTCACTCGTGAATCATTTTTTGTTGCCCAGCGTGCTATGCCATCAGCTTCGGCATCGGTGCGCATACTTCTGAACTTGTAGACGTTAAAGGGTTTTCCATTTTGCCCAACTCGAACCTGTTTGAAAAAAATCGGATCTTGAAAACGTGAATCAATCAGGCTTGCAATGGCAACCAGCAACATAACGGGGGACAAACAGATCAGCATAAAGGTACTTACCACAATATCCAGCAGGCGTTTGCCGTGCCTGGCAAAAACCCCCATGTTAAATCCCCCTGAAAACAGAATCCAGCTTGGGTAGAGAAGGTCTATCTTGACACAGGCGGTCTCCTTCTCCAGAAACCCCAGCAAGTCATAGACACGAATGCCACTCATTTTGCAATCAATAATATCATCCACGGGAAGACGCCGGCGCCGGTCATCAACGGCCACCACAATCTCATCAATCCCCTCTTTGAAGGCCAGTGCCAACAGGGATTCGCCCAACTCAATTTGTCTCGGTTTGGGAATGACATCATCCTTGTCATGCAGATGGAGGAACTTTGCTATTGTAAAGCCCACCCCCACATCTTCCAGATCATGTATCAACCTGGCATTCTTCCCGGTTCCCAATACCAGCAGCCTGTGTTTAAACGCCTCTGCCCCGGCTATATGAATATAGAACTCTCTTACCAGCAGCACCATGACAAAAGAGAAGAGCAGTGCAAACGCGAAAACACCACGCCCAAGTGACAACTCAGGGAAGGCAAAAAAGGCCAGCGTCAAGGCCATTGAAGCAAATAAAAATGCCAGTCCGGTACGCAAAATAAGATCGGCTCTACCCTGAAGGCCGCGCTGGTAGGCCCCCATTGACACCATTGAAATCAACATTACAACAGCAAACAGTACGGCGACCATGAGCAGGTGCTGCTCAAATATCGCCCGCTGAAGTTGCTCCAATGGGTACTGCACAAAGTACCCGGCGAACAGCGCCAAAAAAAACAGCGCCAACTCGACTACTCCAAGCAGCAAGAAGTGTCTTGATATATAATGTCCAAACAGTCTGATCATCAGATAATAAATGCCTCATGCATTGGGCTGTAGATATTTGAAGCGGGACAGACATCAAATGCCCCAATGAGTATACAAGACCACAGCATCAAGAGCCATGAAGCAAAGGGCCAAATATATCTCTCTTTAACAAACAGTTCCTGGTTCAACTAAAAACCATCCGGATACGTAATACAGGCAGGATACGGACTTTAAAACCAACACAATAACTTAACCAACAGGTTCCAGCATGTTTGATATAAACAACACAAAAATCGGCATCATTGGCCTTGGCTATGTCGGGCTGCCTCTTGCCGTAGAGTTTGGAAAGATCCTTCCAACCTTTGGCCTTGACAACAACAGTACACGCATTACAGAACTCAAAGAGGGAAAAGACAGCACACTGGAAGTTGATCCAGCTGAGCTTCGACAGGCCAAACAGTTAAGTTTTACTGACCAGCCTGGCGGCCTGCGCGATTGCAATCTCTATATCATCACCGTCCCTACCCCAATTGATGAAAATAAAAGGCCCGACCTCTCCCCATTGATTGGCGCCTCACAAACTCTCAGCAAATTGATTCAGCCCGGCGATGTAGCGGTCTTTGAATCTACCGTCTACCCAGGTGCAACAGAGGAGGTCTGTGTCCCCATACTTGAGCAGGGCTCCGGACTCAAATTCAACCAGGACTTCTTTGTCGGCTATAGCCCAGAGCGCATCAACCCCGGCGACAAGGAGCATCGCGTTACCAACATATTAAAAGTCACCTCTGGCTCCACACCGGAAACAGCCGATTATGTTGATGCAATCTACCGGCGTGTCATCACCGTCGGCACCCATAAGGCCAGCAGCATTCAGGTTGCAGAGGCAGCCAAGGTTATTGAAAACACCCAACGCGATGTCAACATTGCACTAATTAACGAGCTGGCAATTATCTTCAACCGCTTGGGCATCGACACGGACGAAGTGCTTAAGGCCGCAGGCACCAAGTGGAACTTCCTGCCCTTCAGGCCTGGGCTGGTCGGCGGCCATTGCATCGGTGTCGACCCCTACTATCTGACCCATAAAGCGCAGGCCATTGGCTATAACCCCGAGATCATCCTTGCTGGACGGCGCATCAATGATGAGATGGGTGTTTATATCACCAACTGCGTGATTAAACTTATGATCAAGCAAGGCATACAGATCAAGGGGAGCAATATACTGGTGCTTGGCCTGACCTTTAAGGAGAACTGCCCGGATCTGCGCAACACGCGGGTAGTGGACATTCTGGCAGAGCTGGATGATTATGAAACCAATGTGGATATACATGACCCTTGGGTGAACAGCAGCGAGGCGGAAGGGGAGTACGGCATTCAACTGACCCAACAGCCCCAAAGCAACCACTATGACGCTGTCATCCTGGCCGTCGCACACCAGGAGTTCGAAGCCATGGGCAGCAAGAAAATCCGCAACTTCTGCAAACCCGGGGGCGTACTTTTTGATGTTAAAAACATCCTTCCGGCTGCTGATGTAGATGGCCGCCTTTAATCTGGAGCAATAATGAAAGTATTAGTTACAGGCAGCGCAGGTTTTATTGGATCAACCCTCTCACTCAGGCTCCTCAAGCGGGGTGACGAAGTCATCGGCCTGGATAATCTGAATGACTATTACGATGTGAATCTGAAAAAAGCCCGCCTGGCCCGCATTGAAGGCCACAGCAACTTTACCGATCTCCGGCTCAGCCTGGAAGATCGTGAAGGCATTGCTGAGCTATTCAAAAAGCACAAGCCAGATCGCGTTGTCAATCTCGCAGCACAGGCCGGCGTTCGCTACTCACTGGAGAACCCTCTGGCCTATATTGACAGCAATGTACTGGGGTTTGCCAATATTCTTGAAGGGTGCCGGCATAACGGCATCGAGCATCTGGTCTATGCCTCCAGCAGCTCAGTCTATGGTGCCAACACCAACATGCCATTCTCCGTGCATCACAATGTTGACCATCCGCTGAGTTTCTATGCCGCAAGCAAAAAAGCCAACGAGCTTATGGCACATACCTACAGCCATCTCTACGACCTGCCCACCACAGGGCTGCGTTTTTTTACAGTCTATGGCCCATGGGGCCGGCCCGACATGGCACTGTTTATGTTCACCAAAAGCATACTGGCGGGCAAACCCATAGATGTATTCAACTACGGCAACCACCGGCGTGACTTTACTTATATCGACGATATCGTTGAAGGGGTCATTCGGGTGCTGGATCAACCTGCCACGCCAAACTTAGAGTGGATCAGCAGCACACCGGACCCTGCCACCAGTATGGCCCCCTACCGCATCTATAATATTGGTAACAACCGTCCGGTTGAGTTGATGCGCTATATCGAAGTGCTGGAAGAGTGCCTGGGCAAAAAAGCAGAGAAAAACCTGCTACCCCTGCAACCTGGCGACGTACCTGATACCTATGCAGATGTAACAGACCTCATCAACGACACTGGCTACAAACCCAATACCTCGGTTGAAGATGGCGTTGCGCATTTTGTTGAATGGTATCGAAACTACTACTAAGGCCTGGGCAGATGCATATTCTTCGCTTTGCGCTCACTCTCCCGTTCCCTCGCTACAATCCACCCAAGCCCGACAGCCTCCTAGAAAAATCGGTTGGACTTCTGTTTTATTTGGCACCCCACGTATCGTTACAAAGCGTTCGCCAAAAAGATAGGACAGCGAACGCGATATATGAAAACATCAATCTAATGCAGTGAGCTGCAAGCAAGTATCAAACGATTTATACAGGCAAAACATAACAGCCGAAACTGCTACTGCGCCAGAAACGGAGGTATGGCAAACCGGAAAAAAACCGGCGATATCGCACATATTACAAAGATAAAAAGAGAGCTGTTTTTCGCATTGCCGAGCAGCTTGTCAAGCACAAAAACCCTGAATGTAAGCAGAAGCGGAATCAACCCTGTAACGGCGGCGGCTTCAATAATCAGGCTCTCGTTATACGGCGGCCCTACCCCCTTTGATATCAGAACAAACCAAATGGAAGTAGGCAGAAAGCACAGCAGCCAATCCCAATCAAACCAGGTGTCGTATCTTCTGGCAAAAACCCAGGCAACCGATGAGAACAGCATGATTAAAATAACAGAGTAGAGATAGAGTATGGCCATGAAATACCTGGTTGTTGATCGGTTGGCGCCTAAGTTTACTCAAACCCCTGCACAAGGTCACTATTTGCCTCATCCAGACCACCATCTTGCACCAAGCCAGTGCCGAATATGAATGCAGCGCACCCATTAATACTCATTTTGTATGCGCCCACCACACACCCCATATCCCCACCTTGCCGCATCCGCAAAATATTCTCCGCACAATGATAGTGCCCCCCGATCAAAAAACGCCCCACACCTATGCATGATTTTTAAAACTCATCCGGTCTCAAAAAAAATCTCTCTCAATAACAAGAGCTTATTCTTTGGCATGATTTATGCAGATGCGTTTGCACCTAAATTACAGATCATCCAATAATTTGCCGTACTGTAATAAGCAGTGTCGGGACTGTTATTGGACGGGGAAACATCAATGACCAACGTTGTGCAGAAATTTTTAGCCGCAATACTCCTTTCATGCCTTTGCTCAGCAACTGCATATGCTGCTGATGCAGCCTCCACAATCGATAGCGCAGATACCGCCTGGATACTGGTATGCGCCGCTTTTGTCATGCTCATGGTGCCAGGGCTTGCGCTATTTTATGGCGGCATGGTTCGGCAGAAGAATGTGCTCAATACCATTATGTACAGCTTCTCGGCCCTGGCTGTCATTTCGATACAGTGGGCCATAATGGGCTACTCATTTGCCTTTGCCCCGGATGTTGGCGGCATTATCGGCAGCCTGAAGTGGCTGGGGCTGAGTGGCGTGGGCGCTGAACCCAGCGCGTATGCCGAAACCATCCCGCACAGCTCCTTTATGATCTTCCAGATGATGTTTGCCATCATTACGCCAGCGCTCATCAGTGGCGCTGTTGCAGAGCGGATGAAGTTCTCCTCCTTCCTTATCTTTATCGTTATCTGGTCAACCATTGTCTACGACCCCATCTGTCACTGGGTCTGGGGTGGCGGCTGGATCGGCGAGCTGGGGGCACTGGATTTTGCCGGTGGCACGGTGGTGCATATCAGCTCTGGTGTATCCGCCCTTGCCGCAGCCATAGTGCTGGGCAAGCGCAGAGGCTATGGGCGTGACCACATGCCTCCCCACAATCTTCCCATGACGCTGCTGGGTGCAGGCCTGCTCTGGTTTGGCTGGTTTGGATTCAATGCCGGCAGCGCACTGACCTCTGGATCTTTGGCCAGCAGCGCCTTTGTGGCCACACAGCTTGCTGCTGCCGCTGGCATTATTGGCTGGCTCTGGATTGAATGGAAGCAGCAGGGCAAACCTACCGCCCTGGGTGCAGCATCAGGCGCTATTGCCGGACTGGTCGCCATTACTCCTGCGGCAGGATTTGTAGGGCCAATGAGCGCCATCGTGATTGGCTTTGGCGCCGGCATCATCTGCTACATGGCCGTCAGCCTGATCAAACCCATGCTGGGTTATGACGATTCACTGGACGCCTTTGGTATTCACGGTATCGGCGGGGCCTGGGGCGCATTGGCAACCGGCCTGTTTGCATCAACTGCCATTAATGCCGCAGGCGCTGATGGCCTCTTCTTTGGTGATATGACACTACTGTTTAAACAGATAGCCTCAATCCTCGGAACAGGCATCTATGCCTTTGGTGTCACCTACGTCCTGTTGATCGTACTTGATCCCATCATCGGCCTCAGAGTAACCGAGGAGGAGGAGCAGATAGGTATTGATCTCTCTGAGCATGGTGAAACAGGCTACACCAACAACTAAAAGAGTTAACACCTGAACCCTGCTTGCAGGGTTCAGGTAACGCTATATCCATTGAGGCAAAGATAGATTATGTCAGTCGTAAACAACAACCCTGAACGGCGGCGCTTTTTAAGTGGCGCCTTTATGACCCTTGGCTTGACCCTCGGGCTAGGTGCAATGGGCGCAAGATTCATGCAGTTTCTTATGCCGGATGTGGCGGCAAAAAAGAGCAGTGAAATCCTGCTGGGAAAGGCAGATGATCTGAGCGGAGACGGTGCAAAATTTTTTGATGTCGCGGGTAAAAAGGTCGCGTTGCTACAAAGTGAAGAGGGGTTTAACGCCTACTCCCGCGTCTGCACCGACCTTGGCTGCCTGATCTCCTGGGATCACGCAAATGATCAATTTCACTGCCCCTGTCACAACGGTGTTTTTGACCGCAATGGCAAAAACATATCCGGCCCACCACCACGACCACTTGATCAGTATGAAGTCGTCAAACGCGGCAAGAGCGTTTATATCAAACTTGATGTGGCGTAACCCAAATGGAAACTATTGAGACAAAAGCCGGGGATAAAAAAACGTCTGGAGATACGCAGAATAAATCCTTTTGGCAAAAAACCTATGATGTGGCTCAGGAGGAGATCCCTGATCATCTCAACCGTTTTTCATATTGCCTGGGTGCAACACCGCTGATCCTGTTTATCATTCTGGCGGTAACAGGCATCCTGCTGACCTTTTATTACATCCCCTTCCCGGGGCAGGCCTATGACAGTGTAAAGGCAATCACTGAAGAGACCTACCTTGGATGGTTCATTCGTGGCGTCCACCAGGTTACGGTAAACCTTATGGTAGCCACCCTGTTGTTACATATAGTCCGGGTCTTTATTACCCGCGCCTATCGTGACGGCGGCGGATTGAAATGGTTCCTCGGTGCGGGGCTGTTCTTTACTGTGCTGGCCTTTGGTTTTACCGGCTATTCACTGGTCTATGACAATGTCTCCTATTGGGGCATGACCGTTGTAACCGACATGATTCGGCAGATCCCCGTGGTGGGTGACCCCATCTTCCTGCTGTTGCGCGGGGGGGAGGATGTTACCGAACTGACCCTGCTCAGGCTATATGATCTGCACACCAAACTGCTTCCGCTGCTGATTGTGCTGCTGATTGGTGCGCATATCATTGCCATCCGCACCCTCGGCTTTGCGAAAATAACCAAACACCAGGGGACACACCCCTTCTTCCCGGGGCACGGGCTGAAGATGCTGGCGATAACCGTGATGCTGCTGATCGTAATTGTCAACATGGCTGCCATCTTCCCGCCGACCATCGGTGACCCGGCCAACCCGCTTGAAGTGGCATCCGATGTCTCACCGCCCTGGTACTTTTCGGCAATCTATCGCTGGATCATCATTGCACCGAGAGAGGCGGGGCTATTCAGTGTGTTTGCCTTTTTCACCCTGTTTACCATTTATCCCTACATCGACCGTGGCTTCTCTGACCGGGGGGCCAACATGTTGCGGGTAAATCTTGCCATTGGCGTCATCGTTGCAATCTTCTTCTCCACGATGACCATCTGGGAAGCGCTGGTATAGCCATTCAGATATAAATAAATTATTTTTGAGGTAATAAAGAAATGCAGGAAGAACAGAGCGAGTCTGAAAAGACCAAACCAGCCAATCAAGCCAGTGATCCAATAACAGAGAAGCTGTTGTCCTGGAAAGCCAGCATCGGCACAGCTTTACGCACACTCTTTGCCGATGAAGAAGAGGGCGACTATAACCTGATGAAATACTTTATTGGCATTTTGAGCCTCATCCTCTTTTTTGCACTAACGATGGTTGGCTACGTCAGCGTAAAAGAGAGCAAGATGGAGTTTAAACCGGTCATCACAGAACCGGGCAAGCAGTGTCTTGACTGCCATGTAAGGAAAGGTCTTTCAGCCGGCGCCATTCGGGACTGGAAGATGTCACAGCATGCTGCCAAGGGTATTGGCTGCAATGAGTGCCACATCCCCACCAAGGATGCACCGGAACGCATCCAGTCCATGACCACCGTCTGTGAGAATTCAAAGGTTCGGCTGGAGGTCTCATCCAGCAACTGCAAGCAGTGCCATGAAACCAAAGTAGCCGAATTCGCCAAAGGCAAACACTCAAAGGCCTGGCTGGCCATGGAGGCCATGCCAAGCACCAAGGATCAGCCTGAAGCCATCATGGCTGGCGAAAAGGGGTGCGGCGGCTGCCACAAGATCGGGCGTGATGAGGGGCAGTGTGACTCATGCCATACCCGCCACCTCTTCTCGGCCGAAGAGGCGAGAAAGCCAGAGGCATGCGGCACCTGCCACATGGGCTTTGATCACCCCCAGTGGGAGATGTATATCACCAGCAAGCACGGGATGATCTACCAAAACGAAAAGCATGACTATGATTTCAGCAAGAAGATCAAGGATTGGTACAGCAACCCCTATGAGGCCTCGACAAAAACCCCACGGGCACCTGTCTGCGTAACCTGCCACATGCCGGATGGTGGGCATGATGTCTCAACCGCCTGGGGCTTTCTGGCCTTGAGACTGCCAGAGGAGGATGCCGAGTGGATGGGGTATCGCGCCACGATACTCCAGGGGCTTGGCGTACTGGATGCCGAGGGCAACCCCACAGACCGCCTCGGTGCAGTCAAAGCAGCTGACATGGCCCGGCTCACCAAAGCAGACTGGGATGCCGAGCGGAAGAAGATGCTTGATGTCTGTGCCCAGTGTCACGGCGAGAGCTGGTCCAAAGGAGAGCTGGAGAAGATCGACGGGCTGATCAAAGAGGCCGACAAACTGATGGCCGAAGCGGTGACCATCGTCCAGGCGCTGTATGACGACGGGATTCTTCCTCGACCTACAGATTACCCGCCCAGCGTGGATCTGCTCAGATTCTACGAAGTTCAAAGCGGCATTGAGCAGACACTCTATGTCATGTTTCTGGAGCATCGGATGCGCACCTTCCAGGGCGGTTTTCACTCCAATCCAGACTACCTGCACTGGTACGGCTGGGCCGAAATGAAGAAGGATCTGGTAGAGATCAGGGAAGAGGCTGCAAAGCTGAGAGCAGAGCACAAATAAACCAGGTGGACAGAAAATGCATGCGGGTCAAATGCTTGATAGGGCAGGTGATCCTGCAATTGACCCCATGCATGTATTGAAGATCACTTTGCCGATCAATTCAGGCCTCCACCCTGTGTGGGTACCGTTTAAATTCCAATAGACCTAGTACACCGTCAAGGCTATATTGACGGTGTACTAGTCCGCAGTTGAACGGGGTGGAGTGTGCGTTTGCGGAGGCGCAGGGCAAGGCGCAACGGTGTTCTATTCCAAGGAGTTGAAACACAGGCATGCGCCTCCACAAACATGCAATCCGCCCCGCAGCGGAGTTCACCTGCCGGGTGAACAGACTGAAAGCACGAAATATCAAGCTCATCAACAGGCTCGGCTAATGAGTGGCCCCATTGACCCGATAAACCATAAACCCGCTTTAGTAAAACCTGCATTTGCATTGAATATACTTACAACAACAAAATGGAAGCCCGACACGTTATGGTTAACAAGCTCTTGCGCCCTGTTTATATTTTGATATTCAGCTCGGCTCTTATGCTATCCCCCGTTTTGTTCAGTGGCGAGGGGGTGGAACACAGGGAGGCATCAAATAAAAAAAGCCACTGGATCGCCGGCTGGAAGGCGACTGCATCCATGCAGGCAGTGCGTACGGGGGCCGCCATCTACCACTCCACTGAATATATTTACATGATCGGTGGCTTGGGGCTGGAGGATAAGCCTTTACCAGCCGGGGCAAAGCAGCGGCCTGCCTACCTGAGAACATCGGAATATGCACGCATCAACTCTGACGGATCACTCTCAAGCTGGCGGCCAGGTCCAAGCCTGAACATTGAGCGAGGCTACTTTTCTGTTGTGCAGCATGGGAACTATCTGTATGCAGTGGGCGGTGGTCGTGGGCAAAATGGCAAGGAGCTGCTGGCAACCGTTGAGCGCGCAGAGATAAAGAGGGATGGCACCCTGGGTAAATGGACAGTAGAGCCGTCCATCATGAACATCCCCCGGCGCTGTGTAAAGTTGGCGGTAATCGGAAACACCCTCTATGCCTTTGGTGGATATGGCGGCATTTTACTGGATACGATTGAACAGGCAGAGATAAATCCGGATGGCTCCGTTGGTGAGTGGCTGGTATCCAACGACCCTATGCTTGTGGCGCGTTACGTTCATGGCCGGGTAAAGGTTGGCGGGGGCATCTACAATATCGGTGGACACAGCAAGGTCGGCGGCTCAGGAATTACCGATGTAAGCTGGAGCAAAACAGATGAAGAGGGCTTTTTTCTTCCGTGGAAAAGAACATCACCACTTCAGACGGGGCGTTATGCACTGGCAACCGCAGTGCATAACGGGACCCTTTATGCCATTGGCGGGCTTACCGGAGCAACCCACCTTAACACGGTGGAACGCTCAAAAATCCTAAAAGAGGGTACGCTTTCCAGTTGGGAATACACCACCCCAACCCCCACGGTTGTTGGTGGCGCCAGTGCTGCTGTTATCAATGGCAGGATCTATCTGCTGGGCGGTGGCGATGGGCGAGCCTATCTACGCGATGTCTTTTATGCCGGTTTTAATGAAAATGGCGACATTGGATATTGGGGTACGGCCGCAGAGGTGGCACGACATAAAGCAGCCAGCGACCTGCGCGAGCAACATAAACCGCCATTGCCACATGAGGGAGTTATTCTTCAGCACTTCAGGCAGAAGCTCTACAGCTATCTGCAGGTACGTGAAGATAATAACAATGTAATATGGCTGGCAGCACCGGCAAAGGAGCTGAAAGTGGGGGATCGCATCAGCTATCCCAATGGCACGCTAATGAGAAATTTTTACAGCAAAGGGTTACAGCGCAGGTTTCCCTTCGTTCTGTTTATCTCTGAAACGAGAAATATCACCAGGTGATCCAGCTCTAGCCGGATGCCGATCTTCTCGCCTATTTTATGATCATGGTGGCTGGGGGCAAGACAGAGCACATCCGTGCGGCAGGAGAGGCGCAATGTGTACATATATTCAGCACCGCGAAAGGCCTTTTGGATTACGCAACCAAAAGTATCGCTATGGTCGTCATGAATAATATCGTCCGGCCGAACCAAAAGATCGACCTCTGTGCCAGCCGGAAAAGACTGGGAAAAATCACCACAAACTTCACCAAGTTCAGTCTGTAGCCTGCCAGCCTCAAGCACTGTGCCTTTGACCAGTACACCCTGCCCGATAAAGTCGGCAACCTCCCTGGAGTTTGGACAGTGGTAAAGATTGTAGGGGCTGTCCCACTGTAGCAGGCGGCCGCCACTGATGACGCCAATGCTGTCGGCCATGGCAAAGGCCTCATGCTGATCATGGGTGACCAGCATGGCAGTGATGCCATCTTCACGCAATATTTCACCCACCTCTCTGGCCAGCTGTTCTCGCCGTTCAGCATCCTGGCTGCTGAACGGCTCGTCGAGCAGTAGCAGATCGGGGCGGGGAGCCATGGCGCGAGCCAGTGCAATGCGCTGCTGCTGCCCACCGGAGAGTTGATGTGGATGCTGCTTGATCAGGTGTGGCAGTCCAACCAGCTCCAGCAGGATTTGGGTGCGCTGGCGGATCTCCTCTTTGCTGCAACGGCGCATGCCAAAGGCAATATTTTGGCCAACGGTCAGATGGGGGAAAAGCGCCAGATCCTGAAACACCATGCCCACGTTTCGCTGCTCTGGTGGCAGCATGATCTGTCGGCTGGCGACCGGCTTGCCGTGCAGCAGTATCTCACCCGATGCAGGCTGCTCAAAACCTGCAATAGCTCTGAGCAGGGTGGTTTTTCCGCAGCCGCTGTGTCCCAGCAGGCAGCCGATCTCTCCCGGTTCCAGCTTCAGGCTGATATCGTTTACGATGCTTTGACCACCAAGCCGGACAGAGACCTTGTTAAGTTGCAGTTGCGCTGTCATCAGGATTGACCGGCTCGTGAGTGGGCAATGGTCCGGCTGAGCAGAATCACAGGGATAATGCTCACGCACACAATCGCAATGGCGGCTGTTGAGGAGTCAGCCAGGCGTTCGTCAGAGGCCAGTTCAAAGGCGCGCACCGCCAGTGTATTGAAGTTGAATGGCCGCAGCACCAGGGTGGCGGGCAGCTCTTTCAATACATCGACAAAGACGATAATCAACGCTGTCAGCAGGCTGCCTTTCATGATGGGCAGATGCACATGGCGCAGTATCTCAAGGCCGCCATATCCCATCGTTTTGGCAGATTCATCCAGCGAAGGCCTGATCTTGGCCAGGCCTGACTCTATGGTATTGAGTGACACAGTGAAGAACCTCACCATGTAGGCAAACAGCAGGATAAAAACTGTTCCACTGAATATAAGGCCAGTACTGATGCTGAAATGCTCCAGCATCCAGCCATCAACGCTGTTGTCCAGCGCGCCAAACGGGATGAGTACACCGATGGCAATAACGGTGCCGGGAATGGCGTACCCCATGGCAGAGAGTCGCACCAGAAAACGGGAGAGCGGCGTGGCATGATTGCGGTTGCCGTAACCCAGTATCAGTGCCGGGATCAGTGTCAGCACAGCAGCTGCACCAGCCAGCAGAAAACTGTTCATCATCAGTTCATAGAAATCTTCATTGACCATCTCAGCAAAGGTCATGACCGCCCATTGGGCCAACTGCCCAACAGGCAGCAGGAAGCCAAAAAAGAGCGGCAACAGGCAGGCGAGCGCAGCCATCCAGCCCATCAGGGGGGGCAACTTGATATTAGGCAGGGTTTGATAACGATTGGTGGCGTGATGGAAACGCGCCTGCCGGCGTGACCAGCGTTCCAGCAGGATCAGGACAAAGACAAAGGTCATCAACAGGCCAGAGAGCTGGGCAGCTGCCACGCTGTCATCCAGCCCGAACCAGGTGCGAAAGATGCCGGTGGTGAAGGTGCTGATGCCAAAATATTGTACGGTGCCATAGTCTGCCAGCGTCTCCATCAGGGCGAGTGAAAGCCCGGTAACGATTGCCGGGCGTGCCAGCGGCAGGGCGACAAAAAAGAAGCTGCGCCAGGGGCCGCACCCCAGGGTGCGGCTGGCCTCCAGCGCACAGACGGATTGATCCAGAAATGCCGAGCGCGCCAGCAGGTAGACATAGGGGTAGAGCACCAGTGACAACATGCTGATAGCACCACCCAGTGAACGGATCTCTGGAAACCAGTATTCGCCGTAGCGCAGATTGAAGTGCTCCCGAATCCACTCCTGCACCGGACCGGCCACCTCAAACATGCCGGTATAGGTAAAGGCAATGATATAGGCGGGCATGGCCAGAGGCAGCAACAGTGCCCAGATAAAGAGCGGCCGGCCGGGAAAGCTGTACATGCTGGTGAGCCAGGCAGTGCAGATGCCGATGCTGCCCGCCCCCACTGCAACCCCCAGCATCAACAGCAGCGAGTTGGTGACATAATCGGCCAGAACCGTATCCACCAGATGCTGCCAGGTGTCACCGCTGGGATAAAAGAGAAAACCCAGAACCGTCAGAATAGGTGTTGCAATGATCAGTGCAACAAAGGCAGCACTCAGCGTCCAGCCGGAGGGGCGGCGGAATGCAAAACGAAGCGGCGCCAGTGGGGCCGAATGGTCTGTGGTTAACTGTTGCATGGCGTTAGATTGTAAACGCACCCAGGCGCAGAGAGAACATATTCCCCCTGCGCCTGGGTGCGATGCTGTAGCGGCGGACTATTTCCAGCCAGCCCGGTCAAACACCTTTACCGCATCGGCATTGTATCTACCCAGCTCACCTACATTGAGGCCATCCTGTTTAAAGGGGTAGCCCCAGGCCATCACAATATCACTGACGGGAATCCCCGCCTTGACAGGATATTCATGATTCACCTTGGCATACCACAGCTGCGCCTCATCACTTACCAAAAACTCCAGTAGCCTGATTGCATTCTCTCTATGCTTCGCACCTTTAATGATGCCAGCGCCACTGATGTTGATGTGGGCACCACGTCCGCCCTGATTGGGGAAGAAGATAGAGACCTGCGAGGCGGCCTTTTTCTGGCGCTCATCCTTTTCCAGCATCACCCCCATATAATAGGTGTTGATGATGGCAATATCGCAGATGCCGACAGCCACCGCCATGACCTGGGCACGATCGTTGCCCTTTGGCGGCCGGGCCATATTGGCCACAACCCCTTTGGCCCACTCTTCTGCCTGCTCTGCCCCATTGTGACGAATAAGCGATGCAAGCAGTGATTGATTATAGATATTGCTGGATGAGCGGATGCAGAGCCGCCCCTTCCACTTTGGATCAGCCAGATCCTCATAGGTTGACAGCTCAGATGCCTTGACCCGCTTTTTGCTATAGGCCATGACTCGCGAGCGGATAGAGAGCGCATACCAGCGGTCATTGGGGTCTCGCAGGTTGCGTGGCACAGCCGCCTTCAGGAGAGCGCTGTCAACAGGCTGCAGCAGACCCGCAGCCGTAGCGGCGTGCAGATTACCCGCATCGGTTGTCAGCAGCATATCAGCAGGCGTGTTACGCCCCTCACTTTGCAGCCGCTTCAGCAGGGTTTTTGCCTTGCCGGTAAGCAGATTCACCTTGATCCCGGTCTGCTGGGTAAACCTCTCCAGCAATGGCTTGATAAGCGCCTCTTTGCGGGCAGAGTAGACATTAACCTCTTCCGCTGCCAGCACAGGAGCCGACAGCAGGGTCAGTGCCAGTGTCGGGATTAATAGTTTTATCCAATCATTCATAGAGCAATTTCCAGAAAATAACCTTGATGGACACTGATTATAAAGCAACTGCATACAGGTGTAAACGCGAATCGTTCGCATTTAATGCATGCAGCCGGGTAATAGATCTGCGAATGCACCCTGTATACCGTGCAGGATGGAGTGCCGCCCCTTACGCACAGAAGGGTATCAACCTAGAAAAATCAGTTGAGCCTACTGCGAACGTCTAATGCACTCAATCTACAGGATTTTTTCCCACATTTTGAACTCACCGTATGGGTGATACGCAATCGTTCAAAATG
>WFXD01000015.1 GCA_015490795.1 Gammaproteobacteria bacterium | reverse complement strand
TGTCCAAGGAAAAATTCGAACGCACAAAACCACATGTGAACGTAGGCACCATTGGCCACGTAGATCATGGAAAAACCACACTCACCGCTGCCCTGACCAAGGTCATGGCCGAAGTGCACGGTGGAGAGACCAAGGCCTTCGACCAGATCGATAACGCCCCGGAAGAGCGCGAGCGCGGCATCACCATCGCCACCGCCCACGTAGAGTACGAGTCAGAGACCCGCCACTACGCCCATGTGGATTGCCCGGGCCATGCCGACTACGTAAAGAACATGATCACCGGTGCCGCACAGATGGACGGAGCCATTCTGGTCTGCTCCGCCGCTGACGGCCCCATGCCGCAGACCCGCGAGCACATCCTGCTCTCCCGCCAGGTCGGCGTACCCTACATCGTCGTCTTTCTCAACAAAGCCGACATGGTCGATGACGAAGAGCTGCTTGAACTGGTAGAGATGGAAGTGCGCGAACTGCTGGACCAGTACGAATTTCCGGGAGACGACACCCCCATCATCATCGGCTCCGCCCTGAAGGCGCTGGAAGGCGACACCTCCGAGATCGGCATCCCCTCCGTCATCAAGCTGGTCGAAGCGATGGACAGCTACATACCGCAGCCGGAACGGGACATCGACCAGCCCTTCCTGCTGCCGATCGAAGATGTCTTCTCCATCTCCGGCCGAGGCACCGTAGTCACCGGACGAGTCGAGCGTGGCGTCGTCAAGGTCGGCGAAGAGATCGAGATTGTCGGCATCAAGGATACCGTAAAAACCACCTGCACCGGCGTAGAGATGTTCCGCAAGCTGCTGGACGAAGGGGTAGCCGGTGACAACGTCGGCGTACTGCTGCGAGGCACCAAGCGTGAAGATGTCGAGCGGGGCCAGGTACTGGCCCACCCCGGCAGCATCACCCCGCACACCCACTTCGAGGCAGAAGTCTACATCCTGAGCAAGGAAGAGGGCGGGCGTCACACCCCGTTTTTCAACGGCTACCGTCCGCAGTTTTACTTCAGGACCACCGACGTAACCGGCGCTTGCGACCTGCCGGAAGGGGTCGAGATGGTGATGCCGGGCGACAACGTCAAGATGACCGTCAAGCTGGGCGCGCCCATTGCAATGGAAGAGGGTCTGCGCTTCGCCATCCGTGAAGGCGGCCGCACCGTGGGTGCGGGTGTTGTTTCCAAGATTATCGAGTAATCAAAAATGGGCAACCAAAATATTAGAATCCGTCTCAAGGCCTTTGATCATCGACTGATCGATCAATCAGCAAAAGAGATTGTTGAAACAGCCAAACGAACCGGCGCCCAAGTGCGCGGCCCGATTCCGCTGCCAACAAAAAAAGAGCGGTTCACCATACTGATCTCCCCGCACGTCAATAAAGATGCGCGTGATCAGTATGAGATTCGCACCCACAAGCGGTTGATGGACATCGTTGATCCAACGGATAAAACAGTAGATGCCCTGATGAAGCTCGACCTTGCTGCGGGTGTCGATGTTCAGATCAAACTGAACTGAGGATAAAGAATATGACGATCGGAATTGTCGGGCGTAAAGCTGGCATGACTCGGGTTTTTACCGAGGATGGTGCCTCTATCCCCGTAACAGTGATTGAAGCAGAACCCAACCGGGTGACTCAGCTGAAGACCCAGGATAACGACGGTTATCTGGCGGTTCAGGTGACCACAGGAACCCGCCGGGCATCGCGCGTCCTCAAGCCAAACACAGGCCACTACGCCAAGGCGGGTGTTGAGGCGGGTCGCGGTCTGTGGGAGTTCCGCCTTGCCGATGGCGAGGGTGAAAACATCGAAATTGGTGGCGAGCTGAAGGTTGACATCTTCAAGGCCGGTCAGAAGGTTGATGTCAGCGGAACGACTATTGGCAAGGGGTTTGCCGGTGGCGTCAAGCGGCACAACTTCTCCATGCAGGATGCCACACACGGCAACTCGATCTCACACCGATCCAATGGCTCCATTGGTCAGTGTCAGACGCCGGGTCGGGTATTCAAGGGCAAGAAGATGTCGGGTCACATGGGCAACGCCAAGCGCACCATCCAGAATCTGGAGATCGTGCGTGTGGATATTGAGCGTAACCTGCTGTTGGTGAAAGGCTCGGTTCCTGGCTCTCGTGGTGGCGATGTGATCATTACACCCGCTATCAAGTTACAGAACAAGGGGTAAGCAATGAACCTCAATATACAGGCAGACGAGAGCGGTGCCAGCGAAACCATGCAGGTTTCAGACAGCGTCTTTGGCGCAGAATTCAATGAGGCCTTGGTACACCAGGTTGTAACCGCCTACATGGCCGGTGCGCGAAGTGGCACCAAGGCGCAGAAGACCCGCTCGGATGTACGGGGCGGTGGTGCCAAGCCGTTCTCCCAAAAAGGGACAGGCAGAGCGCGCGCAGGCACAACAAGAAGCCCCATCTGGCGCTCTGGTGGTGTCACCTTTGCCGCGCGTCCGCGCAACTATTCGCAAAAGGTGAATAGAAAGATGTATCGCAGCGCGCTGCGCTCAATTTTGTCTGAACTGGTACGTCAGGAGCGACTGATCGCGGTTGATGACTTTACCGTGAGCGCACCCAAGACAAAAGAGCTTGCATCAAAGCTGCAGGGGATGGCGCTCAATGATGTCCTGATTATTGTCGCCAATCCGGATGAGAATCTTTTTCTGGCCTCACGCAATCTGCGCAGTGTCGATGTGCGTGATGTTGCAGAGGTTGAGCCGGTTTCACTGATTGCCTACGACAAGATTGTAATGACCAAAGCGGCACTTGAGCAGATTGGAGAGCGTCTCTCATGAATAAAGATCGATTGATGCAGATCATCGTCAGCCCGATCATCTCTGAAAAGAGCACGCTCGCGGCGGACAACAACAAACAGTTTGTTTTTCGTGTACTGAAGAGCGCCTCAAAACCAGAGATTACACATGCGGTAGAGCTGATGTTCGAGGTAGAGGTGGATCAGGTGCGCGTACTCAACTGTAAAGGCAAGGCCAAGCGCTTTGGCTCAAAGATGGGTAGCCGCTCTGACTGGAAGAAGGCGTACATCAAGTTGAAGCCCGGCCATGATATTGATTTTGGCGCTGGCGCCTGATTTGGCATATAGATAGAACGCGGATGCATTGAAATGGCTATTGTAAAGACAAACCCAACATCACCAGGGCGCCGGTTCGTGGTCAAGATCGTCACTCCTGATCTACACAAGGGCGCACCTCATGAGCCGCTGCTGGCTCAAAAGAGCAAAACGGGTGGCCGCAACAACAAAGGGCGCATCACGACTCGTCATCGTGGCGGTGGACATAAGCAGCGTTACCGCGTTGTTGACTTCAAGCGCAATAAGGCTGGGGTCGAGGGGACTGTCGAGCGGATTGAGTATGACCCAAACCGATCTGCCCATATTGCATTAATTTGCTATGCGGATGGCGAGAGAACGTATATCATTGCGCCCCGCGGTATTGCAGCGGGCGACAAGATCCAGGCTGGAGAGGATGCTCCAATAGGCGTTGGCAACTGTCTGCCACTGCGTAATATGCCACTGGGCAGCACCGTTCACTGCATTGAGTTAAAGCCTGGCAAGGGTGCGCAAATTGCACGTAGCGCAGGTACATCGGCGCAGCTGGTTGCCCGCGAAGGCAAGCATGCAACACTGCGCCTGCGCTCGGGTGAGATGCGCAAGGTGCCTGTCGAGTGCCGCGCTGTCATCGGCGAAGTCAGTAACCCTGAGCACAGCCTGCGTTCATTAGGCAAGGCGGGTGCCTCACGTTGGCGTGGTGTGCGTCCAACGGTGAGAGGTGTCGCCATGAACCCGGTCGATCACCCACACGGTGGTGGTGAGGGCCGTACTTCAGGCGGACGCCACCCGGTAAGCCCGTGGGGTATGCCGACCAAAGGGTATAAAACCCGAACCAACAAACGTACGGATCGCATGATTGTGCGCCGTCGCAACCGCAAATAATCAGGCGAGGTAAGCTAAGGTGCCACGTTCAATAAGGAAAGGCCCATTTGTCGATCACCACTTGTGGAAGAAGGTCGAGGATGCAGTTGCCAGTAACAACAAACGTCCGATCAAAACCTGGTCACGCCGCTCAATGGTGCTGCCCGAGATGGTTGGCCTGACCATTGCGATATACAACGGTCGTCAGCATGTGCCGGTATTGATCAGCGAAAATATGGTCGGACACAAACTGGGCGAATTCTCCATGACTCGTACCTTTCGCGGCCACGCTGCGGACAAGAAATCGAGATAATTGAGGATTGACCCATGCAAGCAGTAGCTAAATTAAGACATGCCAGGCTCTCGGCGCAAAAAGGGCGTCTGGTGGCGGATCAGATACGCGGCCTTCCTGTAGAGAAGGCACTCGATGTGCTGACCTTCAGCAACAAAAAGGCGGCCGAGCTGATCAAGAAGATACTGAACTCTGCGATTGCAAATGCAGAGAACAATGAGGGAGCTGATATTGACGAATTGCGAGTCTCTGCAATCTGCGTTGATGAGGGGCCTACAATGAAACGAATTCGGGCGCGTGCCAAAGGGCGTGCTGCGCGGATCTTAAAGCGGACCAGTCACATCACCGTGACTGTAGCCGACGAATAAGCGGGCAAGAGAGGCCAAAATGGGTCAAAAAGTACATCCAATAGGTATTCGACTGGGCATCGTCAAGGACTGGACGTCCACATGGTACGCAAGTTCCAGAGACTACGCTGATATGCTGAACACAGATCTCGAAGTGAGGGATTACCTGAGAAAGAAGCTCTCTCAGGCCTCCGTGAGTCGCATACAGATAGATCGTCCGGCAAACAACGCCCACATTACCATACATACAGCCCGCCCCGGCCTGGTGATTGGCAAGAAAGGCGAAGACATTGATGCCCTGCGCAACGAAGTCTCAAAGCGGATGAATATCCCCGTGCACATCAGCATCGAAGAGATTCGCAAGCCTGAACTGGATGCACAGCTGGTCGCTGAAGGCATTGCCCAGCAGCTGGAGCGGCGTATTATGTTTCGCCGTGCCATGAAACGCGCTGTTCAGAATAGCATGCGTCTCGGAGCGCAAGGTATTCGGGTAAACGTCGGTGGACGCTTGAATGGTGCAGAGATTGCACGCAGTGAGTGGTACCGCGAAGGCCGCGTTCCGCTGCATACCCTGCGTGCCGATATTGACTACGGCTTTGCTGAAGCCAACACGACCTATGGCGTACTTGGCGTAAAGGTGTGGATATTCAAAGGTGAGATTTATGCCGATGCGCTGAATCAGGAGCCTGCGCCTGCGAAGGAGAAGAAATCCGCATCAAGGGCAAAGCCAGCAGGAAAGAGGGCGTAACCCATGTTGCAACCAAAACGTACAAAATTCCGTAAGCAGCATAAAGGTCGCAACCGCGGTCTTGCCAGTCGGGGAAGCACCGTCAGCTTTGGCGAGTTTGGGCTGAAAGCTACCGGCCGAGGCCGGATTACCGCACGTCAGATCGAAGCTGCCCGGCGTACGATCACACGGCATGTAAAGCGTGGCGGCAAATTGTGGATTCGTGTCTTTCCTGACAAGCCGATCAGCAAAAAACCGCTGGAGGTTCGAATGGGCAAAGGCAAGGGCAATGTAGAGTACTGGGTTGCCCAGATTCAGCCCGGCCGCATGCTGTACGAGATTGAAGGCATTTCAGAAGAGTTGGCGCGCGAAGCGTTCCGACTGGCTGCGGCAAAACTGCCTATTAGTACAACCTTTGCAAAACGGATGGTGATGTAGATGAGTGCAACAGAATTACGCGGAAAGAGACCTGCGGAACTTGAAGAGGCACTGTTGGAGTTACGTAAAGAGCAGTTTTCGCTGCGTATGCTTCGAGGCACGGGACAGCTGACGCGTCCATCAGAGATGCGTCGGGTTCGTAAAGAGATCGCACGGATCAAGACCGTTATGACTGAGCAGAAGACAGGTAATGCATCATGAGTGAGCAACAGGTATCCAACAGGACGCTCACAGGCCGTGTTGTAAGCGACAAGATGGACAAAACCATTACTGTCCTTATCGAAAGACAGGTAAAGCACCCGCTGTATGGCAAATTCATCAAGCGCTCAACCAAGGTGCATGCACACGATGAGTCTAACGAGTGCAGTGCAGGCGATACGGTAGTGGTTGAGCAGTGTCGGCCGCTCTCCAAGTCCAAGACATGGCGCTTGGTTAAAGTTGTCGAAAAAGCCAGCTAAGCAGCTGCGCAATTTTATTAATATTTTTATAGCTGTAGTTGGGATAAACCAATGATCCAGATGCAGAGTAATATGACGATTGCTGATAACAGCGGCGCCAAGCGAGTGCAGTGCATAAAAGTGCTGGGTGGTTCGCACAGGCGCTATGCAGGTATCGGCGACATCGTTAAGGTGAGTGTTAAGGATGCCATTCCGCGAGGCAAGGTCAAAAAGGGCGAGATCTATAACGCTGTAGTTGTACGCACAAAAAAAGGTGTTCGTCGCTCCGATGGGTCCCTGATCCGTTTTGATGGCAACGCTGCGGTTCTGTTAAACGCCCAGCTGCAACCTATCGGCACCCGCATCTTTGGGCCGGTTACTCGTGAGCTGCGTAGCGAGCGCTTCATGAAAATTATTTCACTCGCCCCCGAAGTCTTGTGAGGTATTGATCATGGCAATGCGAAAAATCAGGAAAGGTGACCAGGTAGTCGTCCTGGCAGGAAAAGACCAGGGAAAGAGAGGCACTGTAGTGCGCGTGACGAATGATGACCGGATTGTTGTAGAGAATGTCAATATGGTCAAGCGCCACACCAAAGCGAACCCAAACAAGGGTGTAACGGGAGGTATTCTCGATAAAGAGATGCCATTGCACATCTCCAATGTTGCGCTGTTTAACCCGGTAACAGAGAAGGGTGATCGTGTCGGCTTTAAATTCCTGGAGGATGGACGCAAGGTGCGTTTTTTCAAGTCAAATGGCGAAGTTGTAGATACTTAAGGCGGATAGGGCAATGTCAAGACTAGAGCAAGTCTATCGTGAGACGATCGTACCGCAGCTGCAGGAGAAGTTCGCTTTCAAAAGCGTCATGCAGGTGCCAAAGATCACCAAGATCACGCTTAATATGGGCGTCGGTGGGGCGATTGGCGATAAAAAGGTAATGGAACATGCGCTCTCAGATATGCAGATGATCGCAGGTCAAAAACCTGTTGTGTGTAAAGCGCGTAAATCGGTGGCCGGTTTTAAGGTGCGCGAAGAGTGGCCAATCGGCTGCAAGGTAACTCTGCGCAGTGACCGTATGTACGAATTTCTGGATAGACTGGTTAACATCGCCATCCCCCGCATCCGTGATTTTCGCGGCCTGAACCCGAAGTCGTTTGACGGCAGAGGTAACTACAGCATGGGAGTGAGTGAGCAGATCATATTCCCGGAGATCGATTATGATAAAATCGACACCCTGCGTGGCCTGGATATTACAGTCACCACTGATGCAAAGAGTGATGAAGAGGGAAAGGCCTTGCTTCAGGCTTTTAAATTTCCGTTCAAGAGTTGAGTAAAGCAGATGGCTAAGAACAGTATGATTGCACGCGATGTTAAACGCGCACGCATTGCAAAAAAGTATGCCGCTAAACGCACGGCACTGCGGGCTACCATCAAGGATATTAATGCAACACCTGAAGAGAAAGAGGCGGCCGTTGTGCAGCTTCAGAAACTTCCGCGCGATGCAAGTCCTTGCCGCCAACGCAACCGTTGCAGAGTCAGCGGGCGTCCTCACGGTTTTTACCGTAAGTTTGGGCTTTCACGTAACAAGCTGCGCGAAGCCGCGATGCGCGGTGATGTGCCCGGCCTGGTCAAAGCCAGCTGGTAAAACGAATTCTTTTTTAAAATCTGTGGGTATCGTGCCAGCCTTGGCAGACTGACCCGGAGGAATAACCAAATGAGTATGTCGGATCCAATTGCGGATATGCTGACACGCATCCGTAATGGGCTGGCTGTGGGAAAGACCGCAGTCTCCATGCCCGCTACCAAGGTTAAATCTGCTATCGCAACCGTGCTGAAAGATGAGGGCTATATCGCCGATTTTTCTGTGACGGATGAGGATGGAAAGCCCGCGCTTAATGTTGAGCTGAAATATTTCCAGGGCAAACCTGTCATGGAGATGATCAAGCGCGTAAGCCGTCCGGGTTTGCGGATATACAAAGGGCGCGATGAGCTTCCAAAGGTTCGTGGCGGCATTGGCATTGCCATCATTTCCACTTCCAAAGGTGTCATGACCGATCGTGCAGCGCGTGCTGCGGGCCATGGCGGTGAAGTTATTGCGTACATTGCGTAAGAGGGTGAGAAATGTCTAGAATAGCCAAAAACCCGATTACCGTACCTGCTGGCGTAGAGGCTAAGGTTACCGGCCAGGATATTTCCGTCAAAGGAAGCAAAGGCACGCTGCAACTCAATATTCACGATACGGTCAGCGTAAGCCAGGCCGATGGCGTCTTGACGATAGCGCCTAATGACCAGACCAACAAAAAGGCCTGGGCAATGGCTGGCACCACTCGTGCCCTGATCAACAATATGGTCACCGGCGTCAGCACTGGATTTCAGCGTAAACTTCAGCTTGTTGGCGTGGGCTATCGCGCCCAGGCAAAGGGAAAAGTGCTCAATCTCTCACTGGGATTCTCTCATCCGGTTGATTATTCGGTTCCTGAGGGCGTCACTATAGAGACCCCGGCTCCGACTGAGGTTGTGATTTCCGGATGCTGCAAACAGCGAGTCGGACAAGTGGCGGCTGAGATACGTGCCTTTCGCCCACCTGAGCCTTACAAAGGCAAAGGCGTTCGGTATTCCGATGAGGTTGTGGCCCGTAAAGAGGCCAAGAAGAAATAAGGTGTTATGACGATGGACAAAAAGAGATCCCGAATTCGCCGTGCACGCCGTGCGCGTGCCAAGATCAAAGAGCTGGGAGTGCACCGTTTGAGCATACACCGTACCCCACAGCACATGTATGCGCAGGTGATTGCGCCCTGTGGATCCAGGGTTGTTGCAAGCGCATCAACGGTTGACAAGGCCGTGAAAGCCGAACTTGACGGCGCTACAAGCAACAGCTCCGCTGCCGCAGTTGTGGGTAAAGCCATTGCTGAGCGTGCAAAAGCAGCAGGTATCGAAGCGGTCGCCTTTGATCGTTCCGGTTTTAAATATCATGGACGGGTGAAGTCATTAGCCGACGCTGCCCGTGAAAACGGTCTTCAGTTCTAGGGGTTACTAGCATGGCGAATTACAATGCAAATCAAGACGGCGACGAACTCATAGAAAAACTGATCAATGTTAATCGCGTTGCCAAGGTTGTGAAGGGTGGCCGTCAGTTTGGCTTCTCAGCACTGACTGTGGTGGGTGATGGCGAAGGCCGGGTAGGATTTGGGCAGGGCAAGGCGCGCGAGGTGCCTATTGCAATTCAAAAGGCGATGGAAAATGCGCGCAAAAACATGGTGGATGTAAAACTTGCAAAGACCACGCTGCAATACCCAATCATGTCACGGCACGGTGCGGCCAAGGTTTATATGCAACCCGCATCAGAGGGTACCGGCATCATTGCGGGTGGCGCAATGCGTGCGGTATTTGAGGTGGTTGGCGTGCAGAACGTACTGGCAAAATGCGTGGGATCAAACAACCCGGTTAATGTCGTCAGGGCAACGATCAGGGGTCTGTCCGAGATGACCGATGCCGAGAGTGTTGCCGCAAAACGCGGTAAGACAGTAGAAGAGATTTTGGGGTAAGGCATGGCTACCAAAGAGAAAGCAATGATGCGGGTCACCCTGTTTCGCAGCATGAATGGCCGGCTGAAAAGCCACCGGGCATGTGTGCGCGGGCTGGGTCTGCGAAGAATGCACCAGACCGTTGAGGTTGAGGATACCCCTTCCACCCGCGGTATGGTTAATCAGGTTTCCTACATGGTCAGGGTTGAGGGGGCGTAATGCGTTTAAATACACTGAAGCCTGCCGTTGGCAGCAAACAACCCAGAAAGCGTGTTGGCCGTGGTATCGGTAGCGGACTGGGCAAAACCTGCGGGCGTGGCCACAAGGGTCAAAAGTCCCGCTCGGGCGGTATGCCTAAGATCGGTTTTGAAGGCGGCCAGATGCCCTTGCAGCGCCGCCTGCCTAAAGTCGGCTTTGTATCACGCAAGGCAAAGTATGCGGCTGAGGTTCGTCTTAATGAGCTGCAGTCTATCGAGGCCGATGTGATTGATCTTGCCGCGCTTCAGACGGCCGACATTCTGGGCGGTTCAATCAAGCGTGTGAAGATCATCCTCTCTGGAAAGATCGAGAAGGCGGTGACTGTGCGTGGATTGGGTGTAACAGCTGGAGCCCGTGCTGCTATAGAGGCAGCGGGTGGAAAGATTGAGGACTAAATGGCCGATTTAGGACCATCCGCCGCCGGGGCGGGGCGACTGACAGAGCTGCGCCAGCGCATATTTTTTGTGCTGGGTGCGCTACTGGTGTTCCGCATCGGAACCTTTATCCCGGTACCTGGCGTGGACCCAACGGCGCTTGCTGCGCTTTTTGATCAGCAGCAGGGGACAATCCTGGACATGTTTAACATGTTCTCAGGTGGCGCCTTGTCTCGCGCCAGTCTTTTTGCGCTGGGCATCATGCCCTACATTTCAGCATCCATCATCATGCAGCTGATGACCGCTGTCGTGCCCAAGCTGGAACAGCTGAAAAAAGAGGGTGAGGCCGGCCGGCGCAAGATTACGCAGTACACGCGCTATGGCACCGTGCTGCTGGCCAGTTTTCAGGCGGTTGGTATTGCCATGTCGCTACAGTCACAGACTGCAAACGGCATGCAGGTGGTGATACATACCGGGCCTGGTTTTATACTTACAGCAGCGGTTTCACTGGTTACCGGCACCATGTTTCTGATGTGGCTGGGTGAGCAGATTACCGAGCGCGGCATTGGCAACGGCATCTCATTGATCATCTTTGCCGGTATCGTGGCGGGCCTTCCCTCTGCGGTTGGCGGAACGCTTGAACTTGCCCGCACAGGCGAGATGAATGCGATCACCATTCTGGTGCTCTTTCTGCTGGCTGTTGCAGTGACCGCTTTTGTCGTCTTTGTCGAACGAGGGCAGCGCAGGATCACCGTCAACTATGCAAAGCGCCAGCAGGGGAGAAAGATGATCGCCGGGCAGACCAGCCATCTGCCGCTGAAACTGAACATGGCCGGCGTTATCCCGCCCATCTTTGCCTCCAGCATCATCCTCTTTCCCGCTACCCTTGGGCAGTGGATAGGGACAAGCGAAGATATGCGCTGGATGCAGGATATTGTTGCCAAACTCTCTCCTGGCGAGCCGATCTATGTCATATCGTATGCGGTTGCGATTATATTTTTCTGCTTCTTTTATACGGCGTTGACCTTTAATTCAAAGGAGACGGCAGATAACCTGAAGAAATCAGGTGCCTTTATTCCGGGGATACGCCCTGGTGCGCAGACGGCAAAATATATTGACGGTGTCATGTCCCGCTTGACGCTGGTTGGTGCCCTCTATATTACAGCGGTCTGCCTGCTGCCCGAGTTTCTGATTGTTGCCTGGAATGTACCCTTCTATTTTGGTGGTACATCACTGTTGATTATTGTCGTGGTTGTCATGGATTTTATGGCGCAGGTGCAGGCGCATCTTATGTCTCATCAGTACGAAGGGCTGATGAAAAAAGCAAATTTAAAAGGTCGTGGCGGCAGCGGAATGCTGCGCTGAGGCCGTAACCCAAGTATTGGAGACTAGGCCATGAAAGTAAGGGCTTCTGTAAAGAAAATCTGCCGGAACTGCAAGATCGTTCGCCGCAAAGGTGTGGTGCGTGTCATTTGCAAAGATGGCCGGCATAAACAGAGACAGGGCTGACCGTTTACCCGGCTGGGTTTTTGCCGGTTATTATCAATCTTTGCTGCCTACAGTTTATAGCGAAAAAACCCAGTCTGCCAAATCCCGTTTATTCAGTAATTCTCAGGTCGGCGACTGCTTGAAATGGCTGTGTTAAAGAGATAGAATTCCGCTCTTCACAAAAGTGAAACTACAAGTATCAGGAGATATACCAGATGGCGCGTATTGCAGGCGTTAACATATCGGATCGTAAGCATGCAGCGATTGCATTGACCTCGATCTATGGCATCGGGCGTTCGACCGCTGCGCAGATCTGTGCTGCAACAGGCGTTGCACCTGATGTAAAGATACAGGCACTCACTGAAGGCCAGGTAGATGCGTTGCGTAGTGAAGTCGCCAAATACCAGGTAGAGGGCGACCTGCGTCGAGAGGTATCCATGAATATAAAGCGCCTTATGGATCTGGGCTGCTATCGTGGCATCCGCCATCGCCGCGGTCTTCCGTTGCGTGGGCAGCAAACCCAGACGAATGCGCGTACACGTAAAGGGCCGCGTCGTCCTATCCGCAAATAATCTGTTGCCGGATTTCCGGTAATTCCGTAGCAAGGAACTGAAACCCAATGGCAAAAGATAGCAGCCGTAAAAAGGTAAAGAAGAGCATCACCGATGGTGTTGCTCATATTCATGCCTCTTTCAATAACACCATCATTACCATTACAGACCGCCAGGGCAATGCGCTGGCGTGGGCAACCGCAGGCGGGTCTGGATTTCGCGGCTCACGCAAGAGCACACCCTTTGCTGCGCAGGTCGCTGCTGACCGTGCGGGCAATATGGTTAAAGAGTTTGGGGTAAAAAACCTCGATGTTAGTGTGAATGGACCAGGGCCGGGCCGTGAATCTGCTGTCCGGGCACTCAATAATGCAGGGTTTAAAATCACCAGCATTACGGATGTGACGCCTATCCCGCACAATGGCTGTCGTCCGCCTAAAAAGCGCCGCGTCTGATTTCGGAGTATCAAAAATGGCAAGGTATATTGGTCCAAAATGTAAACTGAGTCGACGCGAAGGCACCGACCTCTTTCTCAAGAGCCGCTCTCGCTCCCTTGATTCCAAATGCAATATGGAAAAAGTTCCAGGGCAACAGACAGAACGGCGTCGCCGCGTCTCAGATTACGGTCTCCAGCTGCGTGAAAAACAGAAGATGCGTCGCCTGTATGGCGTTATGGAAAAGCAGTTCCGTAACTACTACAAAAAGGCCGCCCAGATCAAAGGTGCCACAGGTGAAAATCTCTTACAGCTTTTAGAGAAACGTCTGGATAATATTGTATATCGCATGGGGTTTGGCAGCACCCGTGCTGAAGCGCGCCAATTGATCAGTCACAAGGCGATTGAGGTCAATGGCAAGGTGATCAACATTGCCTCTTATCAGGTCAGCGAGAATGATGAGATTGCAGTCAGGGAAAAGAGCCGCAAGCAGATCAGGATTCAAAGCGCTTTGGCTATTGCTGAACAGTATGGCTTTGCCGACTGGGTTGAGGTTGATGCTAAAGCGATGAAGGGCGTTTTGAAACGAGTACCTGACCGTTCAGAATTGCCAGCAGAAATCACAGAACAGCTGGTTGTCGAGCTGTATTCAAAGTAAGGACGTTTCTAGAGGATCATCCATGGCGGACTCCGTTACAGAATTTTTAAAGCCGCGCCTGGTCAATGTTCAGGCGATTAACGAGCGGCATGCAAAGGTCTCGCTCGAACCCTTGGAGCGAGGTTTTGGCCATACCCTGGGTAATGCGTTGCGTCGAATTCTTCTCTCCTCAATGCCAGGCAGCGCCGTTGCCGAAGTTGAGATAGAGGGCGTTCTTCATGAGTACACCACCATTGAAGGTGTGCAGGAAGATGTGCTCGATATATTGCTGAACCTGAAAGAGCTGGCAATTACCATGCATGCCAAGGATGAGGCAGTGCTGACACTTAAAAAGAGAGGGCCAGGCCCTGCCTTGGCCAGTGATATTACGCTGGACCATGATGTTGAAATAGCCAACCCGGATCATGTTATCGCCAACCTCACCAAAGAGGGCGAGCTGAACATGACGCTGTATGTGATTCGTGGTCGAGGCTATCAGCCTGCTGCCACACGTCAAAGTCTCTCTGGTGATGAGCGCCCTATTGGCAGACTACAGCTTGACGCCTCGTTTAGCCCGGTAAAACGCCTGGCCTATTCAGTTGAAGCAGCGCGTGTTGCACAGAGGACCGACCTGGATCGACTCGTCATCGATATGGAAACCAACGGCACGATTGACCCGGAAGAGTCTATTCGGCGGGCTGCAACAATACTGCAAGACCAGCTTTCCGCGTTTGTCCTGCTGGATGAAACCACAGTCAGCGAAGCCGACGCACCGGTTGCAGAGGCGCAGATTGACCCGGTATTGCTACGCCCGGTTGATGACCTTGAGCTTACCGTGCGTTCAGCCAACTGCCTTAAGGCAGAGAGCATATTCTTGATTGGGGATCTTATTCAACGTACCGAGGTTGAGCTATTGAAAACGCCTAACCTGGGTAAAAAATCACTGACAGAGATTAAAGACGTGCTTGCAACACGCGGCCTCTCATTAGGCATGCGCCTGGAAAACTGGCCGCCTGAGAGAGGCTCGACTGAGACGAGCGCCTTGTCTTCAGTCATGCTCTAACAACTCCATTTTTAACTATTTACCGTAGGAAGTTGACCTAATGCGTCATCGTAAATCAGGACGGCAACTGAACCGTAACAGCAGTCATCGTAAAGCGATGTTTCGAAACATGACATGCTCGCTTTTGCGTCATGAGCTGATCAAAACCACATTGCCAAAAGCAAAAGAGCTTCGCCGCGTTGCAGAGCCCATCATCACGCTTGCCAAGGTTGACAGTGTGGCGAAGCGTCGCCTGGCATTTTCACGGTTACGTGATGCGGAAGCGGTTGGCAAGCTGTTTTCTGAGATTGCCCCACGCTTTGCCGACCGTCCCGGAGGCTATGTCCGCATTCTTAAATGTGGCTACCGCGCCGGAGACAAGGCTCCAATGGCTTATGTGGAGCTGCTTGACCGGCCAGAGATTGAAGAGAGTGAAGCGGTAGAGGCATAATCCTAATATCCGCTCTTGCTATCGGCACAAAAAAAACCGGATAAAATCCGGTTTTTTTGTGCCGGTTTATTATCCTGGAAAAATCAGTTGAGCCTACTACCCAAAAGCGGGCACCAATGCACCGTCAATATAATCTGGACAGCCTTCAGCTTCAGCCTGCTACAGCGCGGAATCGGGATTAAAAGCTAAAAAAACCTCCATGCTACTACTCTTCATAAAGTCTTTTGTTTCGCCACTCTTTGAAGCGTTCTGGATAAAACGGTGCGGCATCTGCTTTGGAGAGTTCGTACTCTCGCCGAAATCGTACGGCCGTTCGAAATGCGTGAAACTCCTCGTCGGCGTTTACCTTGTCTGCGCGGCCAACATAGAAGGTTTTGGTGTGCGCTTTTCCGGATTTCCGCCAGTGAACGCTATAGACCAGGTAGTGGGTGTCGTTTCTTTTGTCATATTGGATGGATCTTGATACCCCTCTTATCCCTGTCGTTCTCTTATTGGAAAAAACAGCCCTTTCCGGGAGGTATCTGTTGGGGCCGCCAAGCGATACCAGCATCTGGTCGCGCCAGTTTCTTGCGCCATTCAATGCCTTTTGCTTGCTTCCCCACTGCTGGTGGGAGAAGTAGCGGCTATGCTCTTTTTTGTTTCTTACTATTCGGACTTGAAACCCTTTCGGGTCTGGTGCTGTGATATGTCTGTTTTCTGCCATGTTAATCCAACGGTTTGCTACCCTTGCTTTCCTCCCTAAAATTATTATCGTTAATCACTTTGGTTTACAAAGGTATCTGTTTTCTGATTATAACCCGCATCTGTGCCGGATTAAGAGATAATGTCCCCGATCATCGCCTTCCATTTTGCCGGGCCGGTTTGGTGAATTGATTCGCCCCGGCTGTCGACGGCCACGGTGACGGGCATATCCTCCACCTCAAACTCGCGGATTGCCTCCATCCCCAGATCTTCGAAGGCGACAATGCGCGATGAGCGGATCGCCTTGGCGACCAGATAGGCGGCACCGCCAACGGCCATCAGGTAGACGGCCTTATGCGCTTTAATGGAATCAATGGTGCCCTGCCCACGCTCTGCCTTGCCTACCATGCCGATGAGGCCGGTCTGATCGAGCATCACGTCGGTAAATTTGTCCATTCGGGTTGCTGTGGTGGGGCCGGCGGGGCCAACAACCTCGTTACCAACAGGGTCTACCGGGCCAACATAGTAGATAAAACGGTTTTTAAAATCAACACCATCAGGCAGCGGCTCACCCCTTGCCAGCATGTCGGCGATGCGTTTGTGGGCGGCATCGCGCCCGGTCAGCAGTCTGCCAGAGAGCAGAATCTGTTCGCCCGTTTTCCAAGTTGCGACCTCCCCGGGTGTCACGGTATCCAGGTTGATGCGGCGGGTGTTTTTGCTGGCCTCCAGTGTGATTGCAGGCCACTCATCCAGGCTGGGGGGGGTCAGGTCCGCAGGGCCGCTGCCGTCGAGTGTGAACTCCAGATGGCGGGTGGCGGCGCAGTTGGGGATGAGTGCGACAGGCAGTGAGGCGGCGTGGGTTGGGAAATCCTTGATCTTGATGTCAAGCACGGTCGTCAGCCCGCCCAGACCCTGTGCGCCAATGCCCAGTGCGTTGACCTTTTCGAAGATCTCTAGGCGCAGCTCTTCGACCCGGTTTTTGGGGCCATGCTGCTTGAGCTCATGGATGTCGATATGATCCAGCAGTGACTCTTTAGCCAGCAGCATCGCCTTCTCTGCGGTGCCGCCGATGCCGATGCCGAGGATGCCTGGAGGGCACCAGCCAGCACCCATGGTGGGAACCACGTCCAGCACCCAGTCGACAATGCTGCCACTGGGGTTGAGTACGGTAAATTTGGATTTGTTCTCTGAGCCGCCGCCTTTGGCAGCAACGGCCACTTCAACCTTGTCGCCATCGACCAGCTCCATGTTGATAATGGCGGGGGTGTTGTCACGGGTGTTTTTGCGCTCGCCTGCCGGGTCGCTGACCATGGAGAAGCGCAGTTTGTTATCGGGCTGGGTGTAGGCGCGGCGCACCCCTTCGTTCACCATGTCGGTGATGTTGAGTTCGCTCTCCCAGCGGACATCCATGCCGATCTTCAGAAAGACTACAGCGGCCCCGGTATCCTGGCAGATCGGGCGGTGCCCTTCGGCACACATGCGGGAGTTGACCAGGATCTGTGCCATGGCATCTTTCGCAGCGGGAGATTGCTCTTTTTCCCAGGCGGTTGTCAGGGCCTTGATATAGTCAACCGGGTGGTAATAGGAGATATACTGAAAGGCATCAGCGATGCTTTGAATGAAATCTTCCTGGCGAATAGTAGTCATCTGGAGTTTTATCGTGTGGTTAATGATGGAGCCTATTTTCCTCTGCCAAGCCAAATCCCGCAAGCTGGATTTGGCTACTGCCTTTCGACTATCATGCGGGTATGGCTCCGTTTTTCCTTATCAGAGATGGGATCGTGAGATGGATGAACCCCGTGTTGATCCTGCTCTCGGTGGTCGTGCTGTCCCTCTCTGCCTGCGCCCAGGTGGAAAGAGCTGAGATAACCTCGGACAGGGATGAGGAGACGGCAGGAGCCAGGCTCTATGCGCAGTACTGTTCCGTCTGCCATGGCAACCACGGGCGCGGCGGCGTGGGGGTTCCCCTGGCGCTGGAGGATTTTCTGGAGAGCGTCAGTAACCAGTATATTGAACGAACCATCCGCCTTGGCCGGCCTGGGCGGGTGATGCCCGCATTCCCACGCCTGACGGATCAAGAGGTTCAGGCGATCACTGAATATGTCCGATCCTTCCACTGGGCGGATGAGCCGCTGTTTTCATCTGAGCCTGTTGAGGGTGATCCGGAGCTGGGTGGCAAGCTGTTTATTGCCTTTTGTGCAAGGTGCCACGGTGCCAATGGGGAGGGTGGAGAGGGTACCGGGGTCTCTTTTTCCAGGCCGACGTTTATCCCGATCCTGGCTCCGGCGTTAAATAATGCCGGGTATCTTGCCTCGGCCAGTGACCAGGTGATTAAACGCAGCCTGGCCCTGGGCCGGGAGCGAACCCCTATGCGCTCTCTGAGTGCCATGGGGCTGAGTGAGCAGAATATTGATGATCTGGTCAGTTATATCCGGTCATTTCAGACCCTTTCGGCGGATCGGGCAGCCATCAAACGCCCCGTCGATGCGGTTTTGGTGCAGCAATCACCCCACTCCTACGAGCAGACTATTGAAAGGATCAGGCAAGCGGTTGTCAATAGCGGGCACTCTGTTGTGCGGGAGGAGCTGTTGGGGGAGGGTATTGTTGATCCCGGTGAGGGGGAGAGAAAGCAGTACGTCGTCTATTTTGGCAGCCTGCAGATAATCTCTGACGGGTTGGCTCATGACCCCCGCATGGGGCTTTTTCTTCCGGGAAAAATCACTATCGTTGAGCATGCGGGTGTGGTGAAGGTACTGGCCAGCAATCCAGAGCAGTACACTGCCCTGTTTAACAATATCGCGCTAAGCGACTTTGCAGCGATGCTGCATGGGATCTATCTGGCGATCTTTAAAGAGGCGACATCGTGATCTCGCGGGTTGGCCTGTGCAGATGGCTGGGGACTCTCCTGTTACTGCTGGTCCCAGGCTCCCTGTGGGCAAGTGACTTGCTGATGGTGCGTTCGCAACTGGCCTCTGCCGATGTCCAGCCCCGACTGGAAGAGGAGATCAATGCATTAGGGTATTTTACCGCAAATGCCAGGCGAGTGGATATCGACCTGGTTGGCGCCGGGTTTGCGCGTGGAGCCTATAGATCGATCACATACGGAAAGCCGGATGAGATCAAGGCGTTGTCAGAGCGCTACCCTGAACTTACCCCTTTTTTGCCGCCACAGATCGCAATCATTGATGAGCGAGGTGAGAGTCTGCTGGTGGCGTTGAACCCGCGCTACCTGGCAGAGATTTTCCCCCATCCCAAACTGGCTGATATTTTTGAACGCTGGCACAGGGATCTTCAGATGATTCTGGAAAACATAAGAGATGCGCGCTAAGGAAAAAGAGGAACAAGAGATAAAAAAAACCGCGCCAAGTGTCAGTGAGCTGGAGGCGGATGTGGCCTATTTTGATGCCAGGCTCTCTCTGTTGGGAAGGCCGACGACCTGCTACCAAAAGGCACAGGAGGTGGTCTATCGGATGCTGGAAGGCATATTGATTCAAAACCTGATCAAAAAACGTGGGGCAGTGCTTAGTAAAGCCGGTAATAAAATGAGCAAACAGGCGGATGAATAGACATTTTTGCTATTTCTAGGAACTAAAAGGTATATCCTGGCGAGACAATTACATTACAACCGGCGTGGTATTGGTTTAAACTTACAGTGTTGCCACTCACTCTACACTCACTGTCCACAATGGTGTGGTTCACACAAAATATCGGGACGAACGGTGGATGCGTTGGCAATACGCGTTTATGTGGAGGTGAAGCAAGCACCACGAACAGGTGAGACAACCTCTGCATAACCACAGGAATGAAGCACGCATGATGTGGAGGAAGTAGCGTATGTTAAAGCCGCGAAAGATGGAAGTGATACGTACAGCAATGGGACTGTTTTTTCTGAGCCTGGCTGTATTTATTACGCAGATTCTCTCGGTCAATTAGAAAAATCCTCATAACCCGAATTTGTCAAAACCCCGCATTTGCGGGGTTTTTTTTGATTGCAGCAAATAGCCTTATTGGCATAATCCGGTTATTTTGACCAATAAGCCGGACTCAGCACTACCAGCAGGGTAAAGATCTCCAGCCGTCCCAGGACCATTGCAAAGCAGAGAATCAGCTTGGCCGGGTCACTCAGGCTGGCGTAGTTCAGCCCTACCTCGCCCAGTCCCGGCCCCAGGTTGTTGATGGAGGCCGCTACGGCAGAGAAGGCGGTGGTTACATCCAGTCCAATCAGCATCAGCGCCAGATACATCAGGATAAAACTGGCCACATAGAGTGAGAAGTAACCCCAGACCGCCTCCACCACCCGGGTGGATATTGTCTTGCCTCCAAGGCGGATGGGGGTCTGCGCGCTGGGGTGAATCAGGCGGAAGATCTCCCGCACTCCCTGTTTGATCAGCAGCACGTAGCGGATCACCTTGATGCCGCCGCCGGTTGACCCTGCACAGCCCCCCACAAAACTGCTGAACAGCAGCAGGATCGAGATAAAGGCGGGCCAGGTTGAGTAATCTGCGGTTGTAAAACCCGCCGTGGTGCCGATAGAGACGGTCTGAAAAACCCCCTGGATAATGGACTGGTCCCAGGTTTTGTAGGTTCCGCTTGAGTAGAGCGTAAGGATTACAACAAGGGTGATAATGGCCATATTGGCCAGATAGTAGCGAAACTCTGAGTCGCCAAAATAGACCAGCAGGCTACGGTGCCGCAAGGCGATAAAGTGTAATGCAAAATTGACCCCGGCCAGTAGCATGAAGACCACGGCAATCATCTCGATCAAGCGGCTGTCAAAGTACCCTATGCTTGCATCATGGGTTGAAAAGCCGCCGATGGCAACGGTGGAAAAGGCATGGCAGATGGCATCGAACAGGCTCATTCCCGCCGCCCAGTAACCCAGGGCGCAGGTCAGTGTCAGCCCAAGGTAGATATACCAGAGCGCCTTGGCAGTCTCGGTAATGCGCGGGGTGAGTTTGGTATCTTTCATCGGGCCAGGGGTCTCGGCCCGGTATAGCTGCATGCCGCCAATGCCCAGCATCGGCAGCACTGCAACCGCCAGCACGATGATGCCCATGCCGCCCAGCCACTGGAGCTGTTGCCGGTAATAGAGCACGGATTGCGGCAGTGTATCCAGACCCACAATGACGGTTGCGCCGGTGGTTGTCAGGCCGGAGATGGATTCAAAGATTGAATCGGTTACCGACATGTGCGGGTTTTCCGCCAGCATGAATGGCAGTGACCCGGTCAGCCCCAGTACGGTCCAGAACATGATCACAACCATAAAGCCGTCGCGCAGGCGAAGCTCTTTTTTCTGCTTGCGGACAGGCCCCCAGAAGAGCACGCCCATCGAGAGTGTCAGTGCAAAGCCATCAAAGAATGCGGTGCTTGCGCCATCCGAATAGATCCAGGAGACCAGCAGGGGCGGCAGCATGGTTACACTGAACACCATGAGCAGGATGCCGAGGATGCGTTGAACGACGAATAGTTGCACTTTTTATTGTCTGGTTGCTTGGCAAGGAGTGGGATTCTAGCTGGGAAAGTGACGTATGACTATTTTTGGTTGTCTGCAATCAACTGCCGACAAGATCCAGAAAAGGTTTTATTGAAAGGGTCAGTACCAGTGCAATAACGGCTACGTAGATGAGGAAACGGATGGGGTTCTCCTTTATCACATCAATCATCCGCCGCTGGCGACCCTCGCTGACCTGTTGATCGTACTCTGCCCTGGCGCTGGTCAGCCGCTCCTTTTGATATGTTTCGATCAGCGCCCTGGCTTGCGCCAGCTGCGCCTCATCCTTTACCCAGATTCCGGCAAATGAGATCCCCCAGTTTCCGGCAGAGGTCTCATAAAACTCAATGGCATGATCTGCCAGCAGCTGGCGGATCTCTTCCGCTTCATCATTTGGTACATTCCTCAACCGGAACAGCAGCGCAGACATGAAAAAGACCCTGGGTATATCAGTAGTGGCGGCGGCCTAAACCTAGAAAAATCAGTTGAGCCTACTGCGAACGTCTAATGCACTCAATCTGCAGGATTTTTTCCCACATTTTGAACTCACCGTATGGGTGATACGCAATCGTTCAAAATGTGGGAAAAAATCCTGCATCTTAAGCACCTTAGCCGCTCTCGCTACGGCTCAACTGATTTTTCTAGGCTAAAGAAAGGTCACGCCCACCTGGAAGAGTTGCTCCACCTCAGGGATCTGCCGCTTGTCCACCAGAAACAGGATGACATGATCCCCCGGCTCAATCAGCGTATCATGATGGGCGATCAGTACCTCTTCGCCGCGCACCACGGCACCAATGCTTGTCCCCTTGGGAAGTCTGATCTCTTCAATCGTGCGCCCGACCACTTTGGAGGAGTTTCTGTCACCGTGGGCAACCGCCTCAATCGCCTCTGCCGCACCACGGCGCAGGGCGTGGACATTGGCCACGTCGCCCCGGCGTATGTGGGTCAGCAGGCTGCCCATGGTCGCCTGCTGTGGCGAGATGGCAATATCCACCGAGGTGTTCTCCACCAGATCCACATAGGCCCCCCGGTTGATCAGCGCCATCACCTTGCGCGCGCCGAGGCGCTTGGCCAGCATGGCAGAGAGGATGTTCGCCTCGTCATCGTTGGTGACGGCGCAAAATACATCCGTATCCTCAATATTCTCCTCCAGCAGCAGCTCCTCGTCTGCCGCATCACCGCGCAGCACGATGGTCTTCTCCAGCTCCTCTGCCACACGCTTGGCATTGGCGACATTATGTTCGATCAGCTTTACCCGGTATCTATCCTCCAGCGCGGCGCAGAGGCGCCGCCCGATACTGCCGCCACCGGCGAAGATCAGACGTTTGAAGGGCTTCTCCTGACGCCGCAACTCATTCATTACCGCTTTGATATTTGAGGCGGCGGCGATAAAGAAGACCTCATCATCCGCTTCAATAACGGTATTGCCCTCCGGGGATATCGCCTGCCCCTGCCGGTAGATCGCAGCCACCCGCGCCTCGGTTCCCGGCATATGTTCTGCCAGGGTGGCCAGCTCATGGCCCACCAGCGGCCCACCCGTAACCGCCCGAATGGCCACCAGCCTGACCCGTCCACTGGCAAAGTCCAGCACCTGCAGCGCGCCGGGGTGTTCAATCAGACGCTGGATATAGTCTGTCACCAGCTGCTCCGGGCTGATCAATACATCAACCGGCAGTGCGTCATGGGTAAACAGATGCGGGTAGTTGAGATAGCCCAGCTCACGCACACGGGCGATCTTGGTGGGGGTATGGAACAGCGTCCAGGCGATCTGGCAGGCAATCATGTTGGTCTCGTCGCTGTTGGTGACGGCGATGATCATATCCGCATCATCCGCCCCTGCCCGGCGCAGCACGTCAGGGTGCGAGGCATGCCCCTGCACCGTTCGCAGATCCAGGCGATCCTGCATCTCGCTCAGCAGCTGGGCATTGACATCGACCACGGTGATGTCATTTGACTCGCTGGCCAGGCTGTTGGCCACAGAGGAGCCTACCTGTCCCGCTCCAAGGATTATGATCTTCATTACTTATTTCCGGTCTTTAATCTCTATGCCCAGTGCCCGCAGTTTGCGGTAGAGGTGTGTTCGCTCCATGCCGGCTGCCTGTGCCATCTTTGTTACATTACCTGCATGCTGCTCCAGTTGATACTCCAGGTAGCTCTTTTCAAACTGCTCACGCGCCTCCCGCAGCGGGAGGTCAAAAGAGATTGGCACCACAACCCCGGCCCCCGATGCCTGCTCCCATATCCCCATCGCCGATTCAACCTCGTCGATTGTGATGTCGCCCGTCGTTCCCAAAATCAGTAGCCGTTGTACCAGATTTTTCAGTTCACGGATATTGCCATGCCAGATGTGGTTGCGCAGGAAATTCTGCGCCGCCATATCAAAATGGCGGTAGGGGAGCTTTTCGCGTGCCACATAGAAGTCGATGTAGTAGTTGAGCAGTTCTGGCACATCCTCCCGGTGCTCCCGCAGTGCCGGTATGTGCAGCGGAACCACGTTGAGGTGGTAGAAGAGATCCTCCCGAAAACGGCCGGCGCGTACCTCCTCCTCCAGGTTGCGCTGGGTTGCGGCAATGATGCGCACATCAATCTCCACCGGCTCGGTGCCGCCGATCCGCAGAAAGGAGCCGGTCTCCAGCGCTCCCAGCAGTTTTGATTGCGCCTCCAGCCCCATATCCCCCACCTCATTCAAAAACAGGGTGCCGCCGCGCGCCTGCTCCAGGCTGCCGTAGTGAATCCGCCCGCTCTCCTCGCTGCCAAACAGCTCGCGCGCCTCATTGCCCTGGGTGATTGAGGAGACGCCCAGGTCGACAAAGGGGCGCTTGCTGCGGGCGCTCTGGGTATGCAGGTAGCGGGCAAAGGTCTCCCGTCCACTGCCCGGTTCGCCGGTGATCAGCACCCAGGTATCATGCTGGGCAATGCGTTTGACCTGCTCCCGCATGCGCTGCATCACTGGGCTTTTGCCCACTGGCTCCTGGGTATGCTGAACCTGACGGCGCAGCCCGACATTCTCCTGCTGGAGCTTGTCCACCTCCAGCGCGCGCTCTGTGGTCAGCAGCAGCTTGGCCAGCGAGAGTGGCTTCTCCAGAAAATCATAGGCGCCCAGCCGGGTCGCCTCCACTGCGGTCTCCACCGTGCCGTGACCCGACATCATCACAACGGGGCAGGGGAGTCCGCCATCCTCTGCCAGCTCTTTGAGCAGGCTGATGCCATCCAGATCAGGCATCCAGATATCCAGCAGCAGCAGATCGGGTCGCCGGTCACGCAATGCCTGACGGGCGGCGATGCCATCTTCTGCCACGGCCACCTGATACCCCTCATCCTCCAGGATCTCTTTCACCAGCTGGCGAATGTCCGGCTCATCATCCACAACCAGAATATAGGAACCGCTCATGCAGTATCACCCCTTATTTTTCAGTATCTTCACTGGCTGGTGCAGCATCGTTAATCAGACAGAGATGTTCACCCAGTATCGGCAGCCGCAATACGATGCAGCCCCCCCCTTGTGCACGGTTTTCAGCACGGATCATGCCGCCATGCTCCTCTATGATCTTTTTGACTATCGCCAGCCCCAGCCCCGTCCCTTTGACCTTGGTTGTCACATAAGGCTCAAAGATCTGCCCCAGCATCCCGGCATCAAAGCCTGGCCCGTTATCAATGACCCGCAGCTCTACAAAGCGGCACTCCCCCACGGTCTTCTCCTGACTGGTGATCACTACGGCTGCCCCTTTAACCCCGGCTACCGCCTCTTGGGCATTTTTTACCAGATTATGCACCACCTGACGCAGGCGTACCGGGTCGGCCTCAACCTGGGCATGCGGGGCATTCAGCCGCCATGACAGATCGACCCCTGCAGCGCTGTTGCGGTAGAGGTCCATCACCTCGGCAACCAGGGTATCAAATTGCACCTGGCAGGCCTTCATGTCGGGCGGGCGGGCAAAATCGGAGAAGGCGTTGACCATCTGCTTCATCGCCTCAACCTGTTGCACAATGGTGTGGGTTGCCCGGTCCATCACCCTGGCATCCTGCGGTGTCATCTGCTTCAGGAATTTATGCCGCAGCCGCTCTGCCGAGAGCTGGATCGGGGTGAGCGGGTTTTTGATCTCATGCGCCAGGCGCCGCGCCACCTCGCCCCAGGCGGCATCGCGCTGCGCCTGGATCAGGGCGGTGATGTCGTCAAACACCAGCACCTGCCCCGACTGCTTGCCATCCGGTTGTGACATGGGGGTGCTGCGGCAGAGCAACACCTGACGCCCCTCATCACCAAACAGGGTGATCTCTTCGCGCCACTCCCCCCCTTCACCGGAGAGTGGTTCGAGGATGGCATCGACAAACTGCTGCATCCGGGTAGAGACCGAGGCCAGATCCTTCAACGGCCGGCCGCTGAACTGGTCAAGGTCAACCTGGAGTATGCTGTGCGCTGCCGGGTTGGCGGTGCGCAGGACAAGCTCCCGGTCTACCGCCATGACGCCGGATGAGAGCCGCCCCAGTACCGTCTCAAGGTAGGCGCGTTGTGATTCGACCTGGCGCTGGCTCCGGGCGGTCTCATCCCGGGAGCGGGCAATGTGGCGGGTCATGGTGTTGAAGGACTCCACCAGAAACCCCAGCTCATCCCGCCATTTGGGCACCGGCAGCTGTAGATCATAGTTGCCCTGGGTGACGGCGCGGGTGCCTTCGGCAATATTGGCAATCGGTCTGGCCAGCCGCCGGGCGGTCAAAAAGGCGACCCAGACTGCGGTCAGCATGCTGAACAGCAGCACCAGCGAGAGGCTCAGTGTAAAGCTGAACTTGAGCGACTGCCGCAGATAGGCCAGCTCTTTATAGTGGGAGTAGGCCGCCTGCACCTTCTCGCTCAACACGGCTATGTTGGTCGAGGTGGGGTAGATGGCCTGCATCAGAATAGCGCGCCCCAGGCTGTGTGGCACCACAACCTGCACTGACAGGTTGTCCTCTTCGCCCTGGGTGGTCAGCCCGACATAGTGCTCGCCCTGCCGCACCTGCTGCACGATATAGTTATCCGTTGGTGTCGGAACCAGTATGGTGGGGTTCTCATGGCTGGAGGCGATCAACCGGCCGGAGAAGGTCAGCAGCACCATCTCGGAGGCGCCATACTGCTCTCTCAGCGCATCCAGACTCAGCCCCATGGCCACTTCGGAGGCGTCTACTATCTTGCTCATCGCCTGCTCGGTGCGCTTCAGCCGCTCGCGTTTGTGCAGGTCGAGCGAGGCCTGACTCAGCTCCAGCACATCGTCCATGGTCTGATCAATCTGCACATCGAACCAGCTGTCAATCCCTCGCAATAGAAAATCCAGTGAGTAGTAGTAGACCACCGAGAGCGGCGTCAGCGAGAGCAGCACAAACAGCAGCACCATGCGCACGGTGAGGCGGGACCCCATCTTTTTACGCCGATACTGGCGCACCAGCCGCACCAGCTGCACGGTGATCATCACCACCAGCACCACCAGTCCGAAGATGCTGAACAGCAGCAGCGGAACATAGAGGCGGTTAAGCTCGGATGAGTTCTGCACCGCCGTCGTCATCAGGTGCAGCGCGGCCAGCAGCAGCACCAGCAGTGTGGTTATCGGCAGGATGCGGGTAATAAACCGTTTCGGGGTCATAAGGGGTAGCGGTGCCAGCGGCTGGAGAGGTTCCAGTCCGGGGTCAGGTAGGCCAGTGGCCGCAGTGTCAGCGGCAGTGATTCAATATCCAGGCTGGCGCGTATTTTAATCTCGTAGCGCACTCCCGCTGCAAGCTGTCGTCTGTCCGCCACCGGCAGGGAGTGAATCTCGCCCAGTGCGGCAATGGCAATATCGCGGGTGGCGAAGCTCTGTGAGTGGTTGTGCTCCAGATCCTGTATCTCATAAAGCTGGGTCAGGGCGTGAAACCGAAGCACCCGGTAGCGTTGCAGGCTCACTACATCCGGCTCCCAGAACCATGCACCTATCCTCGCCACCTGCAGTTGCAGCTCAATGGTGAGGGGAACACCATGCTCCAGCGCCTCCAGCACCGTCTCATTAAACTCAAAGTGGATGGTGGCATCCAGCAGATAGCGATTATCCTGCTGCCGTGCCTCAACCTGTTGAATCACGATGGGTTCTGCCCACAGCAGCCCGGGCAGCATGGCTGTCAGCAGCAGCAGGGTGCGCATCAGCGGTTCAGCTCCGCTTTTCCAGTAGCGCATAGTAGAAGCCATCCATGCCCTGCTCCCCCGGCAGGATTTGACGGCCACAGTGGCGCGCATGCCCCCACGCTGCCGTAACAGGCAGCTCCTGCGCATCGGGTTGACGCTGTAGAAACTGTGCCACCTGGAGCTCATTTTCGTCCGGCAGGAGTGAGCAGGTGCTGTAGAGCAGCTTCCCTCCGGGGGCCAGCAGTGGCCAGATGGCATCCAGAATCTGCGACTGAAGTGCCGCCAGTGCCGGGATATCCTGCTTGCGGCGCAGGTATTTGATGTCGGGGTGACGCCGAATGACACCCGTGGCAGAGCAGGGGAGATCCAGCAGGATTCGCTCATACTGCTGCTGCGCCCAGCGGCCGGCAGGGGCACTGGCATCACCCTGGCACAGCTCTGCGCTGAGTTTCAGCCGTTGCAGATTCTCTTGGACCCGCTCCAGCCGGGCCGCATCGACATCCAGGGCAACCAGCAAGGCCAGCTCCGGCTCTGTTTCGAGGATGTGGCCGCTTTTGCCACCCGGAGCGGCACAGGCATCGAGTACCCGCTGGCCGGGTTGCAGATCCAGCAATCCGGCGGCTATCTGGGCGCCGGCATCCTGTACCGAGACGCTCCCATCCATAAATCCGGGCAGGTCGCGGACATCCTGCGGCCGCTCCAGTATCAGCGCTGTTGGCAGACCGGGGATAGCCGAAGCGGCCACCCCCTGGCGCTTCAGCTGCGCGGCATAGTGGTCACGATCCTGGTGGCGCAGGTTGACCCGCAGGCTCATCGGCGGCCGCTGGTTGGATGCCTCGATAATCTTTTGCCACTGCTCCGGCCAGGCGGTTTTAATCTGCTCCAGCAGCCAGGCCGGACAGGCGCTCCGGGCGGCCGGGTTATCTGCCAGTTGATCCAGCAGCAGCCCCTGCTCACGCTGAAGGCGGCGCAACAGCCCATTCACCAGCCCCACCGCCCAGGGTTTGCCCAGTGCCTTGGCCGCCTCCACCGTTTCGGCCACGGCCGCATGGTCTGCCACCCGCATATAGAGCAGCTGGTAGCAGCCTGCCAGGATCAGGGCGCGGATATCCCCATCCCGGGCTTTAAGTGGACGCGCCAATAGCTGTTGCGCCAGGGCATCCAGGCGTGGATACCAGCGCATGACGCCGTAACATAGCTCTTGAATCAGCGGCCGGTCTTCGGGGCTGGCCTTTTCCAGATCCCGCCGCAAGACATCAGAGAGTGAACGCCCCTTTACAACCTGGTGGATCATGCGGGCTGCAACGGCCCGCGGGTTGCTGTTGAGCTGTGCTCCCCGGCCTCTGCCCCGCCTTTTTTCTCCCCGTTCAGCCAAGCACCACCCCCTCAATGGCGTGGGCATTGAGGAAATCAGCCGCGCTCATGGCGCGTTTGCCTGGCAGTTGCAGGGTTTTGATACGCAGCTGCCCTTCGCCTGTTGCCACATCAATGCCGTCACGCGAGGTGGCAATCACCTGCCCCGGTGCTGCATCTACAGTCTCGGCCAGTGGCGTGGCTTGCCAGATGCGCATAACGGCCCCTTCCAGGGTGGTCTGCGCCACTGGCCAGGGGTTAAAGGCGCGAATCTGGCGGTCCAGCAGCGGGGCAGGCTGGTTCCAATCCAGGCGTGCCTCGCTCTTTTCCAGCTTTTTGGCATAGGTGGCCAGGCTTTCATCCTGGGGCTGTGGTTGCAGTGTGCCGTCGAAGATGCCGGGCAGTGCATCCTGTAGCGCCTCGGCACCCAGTAGAGAGAGCCGGTCGTGCAGATCCGAGGCGGTATCTTCCGGCTCTATCGGGCAGCTACGGAGGAGCAGCATGCCGCCGGTATCCAGCCCTTCGTCCATCTGCATGATGGTGACGCCGCTCTGCGTGTCACCGGCCAGGATGGCGCGCTGGATCGGCGCAGCGCCGCGCCAGCGCGGCAACAGCGAGGCGTGGACATTGACACAACCCAGGCGGGGGGCCTCAAGCACCGCCTTTGGCAGCAGCAGGCCGTAGGCCGCAACCACCATCAGGTCGGCCTGTAGCGAGGCAAGCCCGGCCTGTTCCGCCTCGCCCTTGAGGCTTTTCGGCTGATAGACCGGGATGCCGTGCTCCAGTGCCAGTGATTTGACCGGGCTGGCCGCAAGTCTGCGCCCACGCCCGGCAGGCCGGTCAGGTTGTGTATAGACGGCCACCACCTGATGCTCCGAGTGGAGCAGTGTGGCCAGTGAGGCAACAGAGAACTCCGGTGTGCCTGCAAATATAACTTTCATGATATAAGCCTGAATTAAATGGGCAGATTGGGAACCGGATCTCGGTAACGGAGGCGATCAACCGGAATAATTGAGAGGTAGCGACTTAATCATCTGCCTGGCGCGCCTCCTTCTCCAGCTTCTTGCGGATGCGGGCGCGCTTCAGACGGGAGAGATAATCGATGAACAGTTTGCCATCCAGGTGGTCGATCTCATGCTGAACACAGACCGCAGGCAGCCCCTCCAGCTCCAGCTCGATGGGGCTGCCGTCCCGATCCAGCGCTTTAACCCGAATATGCTTTGCACGCTTGACCGGCTCATGAACCCCGGGCACGGAGAGGCACCCCTCCTCCTCTCTCTCCTCTCCCTCTTTGGAGATGATTTCAGGGTTGATCAGGCAGATAGGGTCATCATGCTGTTCCGAAATATCCATCACCAGGAGGCGCTTCGTGGAGTTCACCTGGGTTGCCGCAAGGCCAATGCCCGAAGCCTCATACATCGTCTCAAACATATCATCCACCAGTTGCCGGGTTTCTGCGTCTATCTGATCAACAGGTTTTGCTTTGTTGCGCAATCGGCTATCGGGATATCGTAGTATTTCCAAGAGTGCCATAGATAAATTTAACTGATTGTTCAGGTTTATAGTACAAAAGCAAGATTATACGCTAACATCATGATCATACAGGATTCTGCTTAACTGTTTTGACTTTGAAAGCCCTGGTTATGTGGGCTACACTCAACCCGATTGACAGACAAAAGAGACCATCATGCGCCACTCAAGCCTCAAGCTAACAGGACTGCTGCTGAGCCTACTGCTATCCTGCGCAACATTTGCCGATGAGCCGGTAGCCCTTAATCCCGCTCACCCCGATCGCTACACGGTCGTTAAAGGCGATACATTGTGGGATATTGCCGGGGCCTTCCTGCGCGATCCCTGGCAGTGGCCAGAGGTGTGGCATGTTAACCCGCAGATCGAAAATCCGCACCTGATCTATCCGGGCGATGTCATCATACTCACCTATCTCAATGGGAAACCACGTCTCTCCATCCAGCGCGGAGAGGCGCCGGGCAGCACGGTCAAGCTCTCGCCGCATATCCGCGCAAGCCCACTGGATACGGCCATACCCATTGTCCCTATGGGCGATATCCTGCCATTTCTGTCACGCCCTTATGTGATGGACAAAAAGGATCTGGAGGCCGCCCCCTACATTGTGAGTTTCAAGGAGGAGCGCATCGTAGGCACCACACACGATAAGATCTATGTGCGCTCAATAGAGAGTGAGGAGCATAACCGATATGATGTCGTGCGCCCCGGAAAGCCCTATAAGGATGCTGATACCGGCGAGATCCTGGGCTATGAGGCCATGTACATCGGCACCGCAGAGCTGGAGCGCACCGGCGACCCGGCCTCACTTATACTCCTGAACTCTAAAACAGAGGCCATTGCGGGTCACCGTCTGCTACCTGTCGTTTACGACAAGACGCAGAAGGATTTTTACCCTAAAGCGCCTGATACACCCATCAAGGCAACGATCATTGCCGTCTTCAATGGCGTAAGCCAGATTGGCCAGCATAATATTGTGGTGCTGGATCGCGGTGCCGAGGATGGGCTCGCTCCAGGCCATGTCCTGACCGTGGACAAGCGCGGGGCAACCATCTTTGATCGTATCTCACCAGACCCTTATGACAAGGTGACACTGCCTGATGAGAGGGCCGGTGTACTGATGGTCTTTCGCACCTTCCCCCGCGTGAGTTTTGGCATCATCATGTCTGCCACCACCGTTATCCATGTGCTTGACCGCGCCCGTACACCCTGACACTCGTTACTGTCGCAGAGAGCCATGCAGCCTGCTGCCAGCCGTCGCTCCCAAGGCGATACAAAAGCCTGTTGGTTGGCGCTTCTGCGTACGCCGGGGCTGGGCAGCCGAGGCATTCAGCAACTGCTGGAACAGGTTCCAGAGATCAGCACGCTCTTTGAATCCACGCCCCACATACCGGAAAATCTGCCGCTAAAACCCAAGGTTCGGGAGCAGCTGCGTCGCCCGGACTGGTCACTTGTTGAGCAGGATCTTGCCTGGCTTGAGCAGCCGGACAACCACCTGATCACCCTGCAAGATCCCGAATACCCAGCCCTGCTGCGCGAAACGGCAGACCCACCCGCCGCCCTCTTCGTGCATGGCGACCCTGGGCTGCTGGCCTCACCGCAAATCGCCATTGTTGGCAGCCGCAACCCCTCGACCTCGGGCAAAAGTACCGCCAAAGAGTTTGCCCGCTATCTGGCCGGTGCAGGTATAACCATCACCAGCGGGCTTGCCGTCGGCATTGATGGCGCAAGCCACCAGGGCGCGCTTGAGGCGCATGGCGCAACCATTGCCGTCACTGGCACCGGGCTGGATCGTGTCTACCCGGCAAGCCATCACCGGCTGGCCAAACAGATCGCCCGGCAGGGCGGGGCGCTGGTTACAGAGTTCCCCCTCGGCACCCCCGCGCGCACAGGGCACTTCCCGCGCCGTAATCGCATCATCAGTGGTCTGAGCCTGGGCGTGCTGGTGGTCGAGGCGGCACTGCGCAGCGGCTCTTTGATCACCGCCCGCCAGGCCACCGAGCAGGGCCGGGAGGTCTTTGCCATCCCGGGGTCGATCCACAATCCACTTGCCCGTGGCTGCCATGCCCTTATTCGCCAGGGGGCCAAACTGGTCGAGACCGCACAGGATATTGTCGAAGAGCTGGGGCCACTCCTGCACACCCTGGTTCCCGGCGAAGAGTCCGGCACCCGGATCCCCGACAGTGAAAACCACTTTGAGATGGATGCTGAATACTGCCAATTGCTTGAAACCATTGGATATGATCCGATGCCAATTGATGAAATAATTGCCCAAAGTGGATTGACCGCAGAGGCAGTTTCCTCCATGCTGCTGTTGCTTGAGCTGGAAGGATATGTATCATCGGCACCTGGCGGCTGTTTTTTCCGCAGTGGCAAGGCCTGAAACTACCCCAATGCGCCGCACAGGACGGCTCATTCCAAGGAAACATAATGAACGAAAATGTCGTAGACATACTCATCTACCTCTTTGAAAACTTCATGGATGCAGAACTCTCTGACCAGCCTGATCAGACCGAGCTACAGGAAGAGCTGGCTCAGGCCGGCTTTCCCCTGCCCATGATTAAAAAGGCATTCCACTGGCTGGATGAGTTGGCCTGGCGCCAAAGCACCTGTCAGCAGACTACCCACACCAGTCAGGCCATCCGCATCTATACCGCACAGGAGTCCATCAGGCTGGACACCGAATGCCGCGGCATGCTGCTGTTTCTGGAGCAGCATGAGATTCTGGATCAGGCCGGCAGAGAGCTGGTTATAGACCGCGCCCTGGCGTTGGAGACGGCGCATATCTCGGCTGAGGATCTGCGCTGGATCGTCCTGCTTGTGCTGATGAACCAGCCCGGCCGGGAGTCCGCCTTTGCGCACATGGAAGAGCTCATCTATAACGACACGCCACGGCATCTCCACTAAAACAGACTGCCACACCCTTTGGCGCACCGCGTAACCATCAATCCCAAACCCACAGGTTTGCAATCACACCTATGAATCTGGTAATCGTCGAATCACCGGCCAAATCTAAAACAATCAAAAAATACCTCGGCAAAGAGTTTGAAGTGCTGGCCTCCTATGGCCACGTACGCGACCTTGTCCCCAAAGAGGGCGCTGTCGATACCGACAATGATTTTGAGATGAAGTACCAGGTCATTGAAAAGAATGACCGGCACGTCCAGGCCATTACCAAACTACTGGCCAAAGCTGACGCCCTCTATCTTGCAACGGACCCTGATCGCGAGGGTGAGGCGATCTCCTGGCACCTGTATGAGCTGCTGAAAAAGCGCAAAAAGCTAAAAGACAAGGCCGTCTACCGTGTGGTGTTCAACGAGATCACCAGGCGCGCCGTGCAGGATGCGGTCGCCAATCCACGTGAACTCTCGATGGATCTGGTCAACGCCCAGCAGGCGCGCCGCGCCCTGGACTACCTGGTTGGCTTTAACCTGTCGCCGCTGCTGTGGAAGAAGATACGACGTGGCCTCTCAGCGGGACGGGTGCAGAGCCCTGCGCTGCGGCTGATTGTTGAGCGCGAGCTGGAGATCGAGGCGTTTAAATCCCGGGAGTACTGGACCATTGAAGCCGACACCCTCAAGAAAAAGCAGCCCTTCAGCGCCAAACTGACTCACTACCAGGGTGAAAAGCTGAACCAGTTCAGCATTACAGACGAGCAGACCGCGCTCCAGGCTGAAAAAAACCTGCTTTTGGCCGCCAATGGCCAGCTGACGGTAGAGAAGATTGAAAAAAAGCAGCGCAGACGCAACCCGGCGGCCCCCTTTATCACCTCAACCCTGCAACAGGAGGCCGCCCGCAAACTTGGCTTTACCACTCAGCGCACTATGCGCACTGCCCAGCAGCTCTATGAGGGTATCGACATTGGTGGCGACACCACCGGCCTCATCACCTACATGCGTACCGACTCGGTGCATCTGGCACAAGAGGCGCTGGATGAGATCCGGGGATATATCACCGAATGCTACGGCAGCAAACAGCTGCCCGCCCAGCCCAGAGCATTCAAGACCAAGGCCAAAAATGCCCAGGAGGCTCACGAGGCCATCCGCCCAACGTCAGCCCGGCGCGCGCCCGGGGAGCTGAAAGACAGCCTGAGCAGAGACCAGTTCCGGCTCTACGAGCTGATCTGGAAGCGCACCATCGCCAGCCAGATGGTTCACGCCACCTTGCATACCGTGGCGGCTGACCTTGGCTGCGGTGAGGGCAACACATTCCGCGCCACCGGCTCCACCATTGCCAATCCAGGCTTCATGGTGCTCTATCTGGAGGGGATCGATGATGCCAAGGCCGGTGATGGCGATGAAAAGATGCTGCCACCCCTTGAGCAGGGCGAGGCGGTCCAGCTCAAGGCGATTCGCACCAACCAGCACTTCACCGAGCCGCCACCGCGCTTCAGTGAGGCCAGCCTGGTCAAGGCGCTGGAGGAGCACGGCATTGGTCGTCCCTCAACCTACGCCTCCATCATCTCCACCCTGCAGGATCGTGGATACACCGTGCTGGATAAAAAACGCTTCATACCCACCGACGTGGGGCGCGTGGTCAATAAGTTCCTGACCGAATATTTTACACAGTATGTCGATTACAACTTTACCGCCAGACTCGAAGATGAGCTGGATGCCGTCTCGCGCGGCGAGAAGGAGTGGATACCCCTGCTGGAGCAGTTCTGGAGCCCCTTCAAAGAGCGCATAGACCACACCGAGAAGAATGTAAAACGCAGTGATGTTACCCACGAGGCAATGGACGAAAAGTGCCCCAAGTGCGGGGAACCGCTCTCTATCCGGCTCGGACGCCATGGTCGCTTTATCGGCTGCAACAACTACCCGGAGTGCGACTACACCCGCGACCTCAATGCCGACGCCAATGAGAAGGATGAGCCAGAGGTCATTGAGGGCCGCAAATGCCCAAAATGTGAATCAGACCTCATCATCCGGCGTGGCCGCTATGGCAAATTTATCGGCTGCTCCAACTATCCGGAGTGCCGCTTCATCGAGCCGCTCGAAAAGCCTGAGGATACCGGCGTAACCTGCCCAAAATGCAACAGGGGGTCGCTGCTAAAGCGCAAATCCCGTCGTAACAAAATCTTCTTCTCCTGCTCTGGCTACCCCAAGTGTGACTACGCCACCTGGAATGAACCGCTGGAGGAGCCATGCCCTCGCTGTGGCTGGCCCATCCTGACCATTAAAACCACCAAGCGACGTGGTACCGAAAAGGTCTGCCCACAGAAAGAGTGCACCTTCTCGGAACCCGTTGAAGAGCAGGCGTAGTGCCTGTAACCTATTCAATCAAACCTATCCATAAACCTAGATTACAGTAAACGCTCATGAACAGACCTTTTGTAGCCGTTTTGATGGGGTCCGACTCGGATCTGCCTGTCCTCCAATCCACGCTGGATGTGCTCAAGAATCTCGACATCCACTGTGAGGTGAAGATCACCTCAGCCCACCGCACCCCGGATGCCACGCATCGTTTTGTAAAAGATGCCGACCAGCGCGGCTGTGCAGTATTTATTGCCGCCGCAGGCCTGGCGGCACACCTGGCAGGCACCGTTGCCGGGTTGACCCTGAAGCCGGTTATCGGCATCCCCATGGATGCAGGCCCCCTGCAGGGCATGGACTCACTGCTCTCTACGGTGCAGATGCCTGGCGGTATCCCCGTAGCCTGCGTAGCCGTGGGTAAAGCGGGAGCCAAGAATGCGGCCTATCTGGCGGCACAGATACTGGCGCTGTCCGACCCTGAGCTGGCTGTTCGCATCAGTGAAGAGCGGCAGGCCAATGCCAGCGCGGTAATCGCCAAAGATGCCAAACTACAGGCCGAGCTGGCGCGGTAACCAGCCCCGCTGCTATTGAGCAGCTGCTGTGGCAGCCCACCCCTGGCACCTGCGGCAGGCGGCCCGGCACTTTTGGCTTGGCGGCCTGATCGCTTACCCCACAGAGGCCGTCTACGGCCTGGGCTGCAACCCGCTGGATCGGGATGCAGTCCAGCGCCTGCTGCAACTCAAACAGCGCCCTGTAGAGAAGGGGTTGATCCTGATTGCAGCTGATTTTGATCAGCTTCGGCCCTTTATTATCGAGCCTCCAGCCGATGTTATGGCTCCCGTCCTTGCCTCATGGCCGGGGCCTGCCACATGGCTTCTCCCGGCCGCCCCCGAAACCCCCGCATGGCTAACCGGCAGCCACAATGCTGTTGCCGTCCGGATCACCGCCCATCCGCTGGCCGCCAAACTATGTCGCGCCTGTAGATCAGCGCTGGTCTCAACCAGCGCCAATGTCAGTGGCCAAAAGCCCGCAAAGAGCGCCCTGGTGCTTCACAGCCAGTTCAGAGGGCAGCTCGACTTTGTTCTCCACGGCAAGCTGGGGATGCTAAGGCAACCCACCCCCATTCGGGATGCTATGAGTGGCAGACTGATACGCGCCTGATTCAGACCAAAACAGGGGTAAAAAAAACCCGCCCAGGGAGAGTGGGCGGGAAAAAAGCGCTTGGTTAGCGCCGGAGGAGATGGTTTTGCTCTCTCAACAGGGTTGAGTAGAAAGCGGAGATTCATCGTTGATCCATAAAAGCCTTGAATTAACTCTAGCACAAAATGTCGATTATTCGACGTTTTGCAGATATTTGACGCAGTCAGTGATTTTAATTCCTGCGCTATCGGTAGAGACAGGCCCCTAGGTTCAAGTGTGACACTATCAGCTGACGCCCCCGGCAAATATGGATACATGGCATCAACAGGTGAATCAACTTGGGAGGAGGCCACTTGTGTCAATGATGACGCTGGCATGCACTGCTGGAGTGCTTCATGGCTTGTTGCAGATGGGGGGCTTCCAGCCTCTGTCTCACTGCGCCTTCTGCAGGGCGCTCAATTGGGGCTGTAATTTCTCTGCTTGAACCGATTGGCGCAGACGCGAACTGCGCACGATCGCCTCCAGCTCCTTTAGAGCCAGTGAGAAGTCATCATTTACAACCAGATAGTCATATTCGGCATAGTGTGACATCTCGTTTTTTGCATCACGCATACGGCGAGCGATCACCTCTTCACTATCCTGACCACGCGCACTCAGGCGCTCAAGCAGCGCCTGCGGGCTTGGGGGGAGGATGAAGATGGATATGGCATCCGGCATGCGTTTGCGCACCTGCCGCGCACCCTGCCAGTCAATCTCCAGTACCAGATCCTGCCCGGCTTCCAGACAATCTTTCACCTCGGCCTCGGCGGTGCCGTAGTAGTTGTCAAACACCCTGGCATGCTCCATGAAGGCGCCTTCGCCCAGCATCTGTAGAAATGTTGCCTGGTCGACAAAATGGTAATCCCTGCCATCCTCCTCCCCCGGCCGCTTTGCCCGGGTGGTGTGGGAGACGGATATATCAAGCAGCGGATCAGCCGCAACCAGCTCTTTTAACAGGCTGGTCTTGCCTGCCCCGGAAGGGGCAGAGACGATAAAAAGAGTACCCTTCATCTTGCCTGTGGCCTCATTCAATATTCTGCACCTGCTCACGCATCTGCTCAATCAGTACCTTCATCTCCACGGCGAGCCTGGTCATCTCTGCATCATTCGATTTGGAGCTCAGCGTATTCACCTCCCGGTTGAGCTCCTGCATTAAAAAATCCAGACGGCGGCCAACGGGCTCCTGCTGCCCAAGCACCCGCTCCACCTCATTCAGATGAGTGTACAGGCGGTCCAGCTCTTCATCCACATCCAGACGCTGGGTCAGCAGCACCATCTCCTGCTCCACCCGGCCGGCGTCCAGCTCATCACCCAGCTCGCTCAAGCGGGTGCGCAGCCGCTCACGAATGCCCTGCAACACGGGGGGTATCCGCTGCTTCACCTCGTCCACCTGGGCGCGCATGGCGACACAGCGCTGCTGAATCAGTTTGGCCAGAGACGCCCCCTCACGCTGGCGAGTCTCAACAAGTACATCCAGCACCTGTTCGAGCAGCCGGGTAGCCTGCCCCTGGACGGGTGACAGATCCTGAGGCACTGCCGTCATAACCCCCGGCCAGCGCAACACATCCATTACAGAGGGGGGAACCGCCTCATGCAGCAGATGCCCAACCTTGTCTGCCGCTGCCAGCACCTGGGTTGCCAGCCGCTCATTGACCTCTATCCCGGCAACGGCTGCCTGCACCGGCTT
>WFXD01000014.1 GCA_015490795.1 Gammaproteobacteria bacterium | reverse complement strand
CCCCCGGTGGCACCACCGCCATCTGCCCCCGCCCCAAAACCTCTGCCGCCAGTGGCACCACCTCCACCTGCCCCAAAACCCGCACCAAAGCCCGAACCTCTCCCGGAGCCGCCGGTTCAGAAACCGACACCAAAACCCGCCACAGAGCCGACGCCACCAAAGCCCGAACCACAGCCTGTTGCAGAGCCTGCGCCGCCACAGCCTGAACCCATCCCCGTTAGAGAACCCCTTGAGCCGGTAGCAAAGCCTGAACCCCTGCAAAAAACGGCAGCAGCCGCCCCGGCAGAACCCAGCAATGCGCCATTGGATGCCGCCGCCACAGCAAAATATGAGCAGCTGCTCGTCGCCTGGCTGGAGAAGCATAAAAAATATCCGCGTCGCGCCAAGCGCCTGCGCATCGAAGGAGAGGGTTGGCTGCGCATCCTGATCGACCGTAGCGGGGCAGTACAGCGGGTCAAGCTGGAGCAGCGCACCGGCAACCGGCTGCTCGACAGAGCCGCACTTGAGATGGCGGCACAGGCTGACCCCTTTCCACCCATGCCGGAAGATGATCCACGTCAGGAGCTGGAGTTTATCGTGCCGATCCTGTTTGCACTGCGTTAGAACCTGCCAGACCTTCACGCCTGCTTTTGCCACAAGCTGCACCCGGTAAGCTAATATCATTCAGGCAATGCAACATAGATTGGCATTCTGTAAAGAGGCGTTTGAATATGCAAAACGATCCATCAGCTGCACCGGCCTGGCATGCCAAAAGCACAAAAACAGTCCTTGAGGCATTTGCAACAACAGCCAACGGGCTGACAAAAGAGGAGGCCTGCGCCCGGCTCGCCAGATATGGGCCAAACCGCCTCCCTGAAGCAAAAAGGCGTGGCCCACTGCTGCGTTTTCTCTATCAATTTCACAATGTACTGATCTATGTGTTGATGGCTGCCGGCGTTGTCACAGCCGTGCTGGGGTACTGGGTGGATGCCTGCGTGATCCTTGGCGTGGTGCTGGTCAACGCCCTGATCGGCGTGGTGCAGGAGGGGAAGGCCGAGGACGCCTTGAGAGCCATACGGAAGATGCTCTCTCCCAATGCGATGGTTTTGCGTGATGGCCGGCAGAAGAGCATCCCGGCTGAAGTGTTGGTGCCGGGCGATATTGTCCTGCTGCAATCCGGCGACAAGGTTCCGGCAGACCTGCGCCTGCTCCACACCAAGGGGCTGCAAATCCAGGAGTCGGCTCTGACCGGGGAGTCGATGGCCGTGGAGAAGATCACCGACCCCGTGGCACCGGAGAGCGTTATCGGTGACCGCCGCTGCATGGCCTTTTCAAGTACGCTGGTGACTCACGGCCAGGGGCGGGGGGTAGTGATCGCCACCGGCGCAGAGACCGAGATCGGCCTTATCAGCCAGCTGGTATCGGAGGTGGATTCCGTGACCACCCCGCTGTTACGTCAGATGGCGCAGTTTGGCCGCTGGCTTACGGTGGCCATCGTGGCTGTTGCCGGAATCACCTTCACATTCGGCGTACTGCTGCGTGACTATCTCGCGGCCGAGATGTTTCTTGCCGCAGTCAGCCTGGCGGTCGCCGCCATCCCCGAAGGGCTGCCTGCCATCATGACCATCACACTGGCCATCGGTGTACAGCGTATGGCGCAGCGCAACGCCATTATCCGCCGTCTGCCTGCGGTTGAGACCCTGGGTGCGGTCACCGTCATCTGCTCGGACAAGACCGGCACCCTGACCCGCAACGAAATGACCGTACGCACCATTGCCACCGCCACCCATCTGTTTGATCTGGAAGGCACCGGCTACGATCCCCACGGTGCTATATCGTGCGCTAATGGAGAGATCCCCCCGCAACAGCAGCCGCTGCTGCTGGAGGTGGCCAGGGCCGCACTGCTCTGCAATGACGCCTCACTGGAGCAGCGCGCCGGTGAATGGATCGTCCACGGCGACCCGATGGAGGGGGCGCTGCTGGTCTCCGGACTAAAGGCCGGCCTCGATATCGAGGCAGAGGGCAAGCAGTACCCGCGCACGGATCTGATCCCCTTTGAGTCAGAGCATCGCTTTATGGCAACGCTGCACCACAGCCACAGCGGTGACGCCTTCATCTTCATCAAAGGCGCACCGGAGCGCCTGTTAGCGATGTGTACTCGGCAGAGATCCGTCGATGGCGACCAGCCCCTGGATAGTGATTACTGGACATCCCGTGTTGAAGAGATGGCGCAGCAAGGCCAGCGTGTCCTGGCCATTGCCGTCAAACCGGTAGCCGGTGAACAGCTGGAGCTGAAGTTCAGTGATGTGGAGAGCGGGCCGGTCATGCTGGGCATGTTCGGCCTGATCGACCCGCCACGTGAAGAGGCAGTTGGGGCGGTGCAGGCCTGCGGCAATGCCGGCATTCGGGTGAAGATGATCACCGGCGACCACGGCACCACCGCGCTTGCCATCGCCCGGCAGCTTCGGCTTGTCAATGGCGATGATCTGCTCACCGGGGAGGCCATTGACCGGATGAGCGAGGATGAGCTGCGGCAGCGGGTGGCGGATGTCGATGTCTATGCACGGGTGAATCCCGAGCATAAGCTGCTCCTGGTCAAGCTGATGCAGGAGCAGGGGCAGGTCGTGGCGATGACGGGTGATGGCGTCAACGATGCACCCGCCCTGAAGCGTGCTGATGTCGGCACCGCCATGGGCCACAACGGCACGGAGGTGGCCAAAGAGGCCGCTGAAATGGTTTTGGCCGATGATAATTTCGCCTCCATCGCCCACGCAGTCGAAGAGGGCCGCACCGTCTATGACAACCTGAAAAAGGCGATCCTCTTTATCCTGCCGACCAACGGCGGAGAGGCGCTGATTATCCTTGCCGCCATCATGCTGGGTTTTCAGCAGCTGCCGCTCACGCCGGTGCAGATACTCTGGGTGAATATGGTAACGGCTGTCACCCTGGCGCTCTCACTGGCATTTGAACCTCCCGAACAGCATGTCATGTGCCGCCCGCCCCGCGAGGCTCAAAAGCCGATCCTCACGCCCCACCTTTTATGGCGCATTCTGTTTGTCTCCATTATTCTGATGAGCGGGACATTTGGCCTTTTTATTTGGGATATGGCACAGGGAGCCACGATTGAGCACGCACGAACGGTCGCAGTAAACACGCTGGTGATGTTCGAGATCTTCTATCTCTTCAACTCACGTTACATCACCGCTTCAATATTCAGCCGGGAGGGGTTGACCGGCAACCGCTATGCACTGATCGCCATCGGCGTGCTGATCATCTTCCAGCTCGGTTTCACCTACCTTGCGCCCATGCAGTCCCTATTTGGCACCACCGCCATCGGATTCAGGCAGTGGTTGATCATTCTGCTGATCGCCTCCTCGGTACTGTTTCTGGTTGAGCTGGAAAAATATATTGTGCGATACCTGGAACAGAAACGGTTGTAGCCTGCCGCCCTTTTCAGGGTGATGGGTCAGGCTCAACCCCCTCTACCCGGCACAGCAGCGCGCCTTCCGCCAGCCTTGCCTTGATCTGTGCACCGGGTTTTATCGCAGCAGCCTGGCGAACAATCTCGCCCGAGGGGTGTTGCTGAACAATGGCATAACCTCGCCCCAGGGTGGCCAGCGGGCTGATGGCATGCAACTGCTGGCTGGCCTGGCCGAGCCGCTGCCGGGTTTGATTCAACCGGGTCTGCATCTGCTGATGCAGGCGCCTGTTCAAACCGGCATATTGCAGCCTGAACCATGCCAGCCGGTGCGCAGGTGTCAACACGGCCAGCCTTGCCGTCAGCTGATTAAGCCGCTCTCTGGTCTGGATATGCCGGGTCTGCCACTGTCGAATGAGACGCTGTGAAAGCTCATCCACCCTCTGCTGCCGCTGCTCCAGCCGCGCAGCCGGGTGCTGCTGTTGTAACCGCTGCCTGAGGTATTGCAGTGTTGTCTGAGCCTGGGCCAACTGCCGATGCAGGCTGGCCATCAACCTGCCCCATAGCTGGCTGAGCTGCTGTTGCAGAGCCGCCTGGTCCGGGCTGATAAGCTCGGCAGCAGCAGAGGGCGTGGGGGCGCGCTGGTCGGCCACGAAGTCAGCGATAGTGAAGTCGATCTCATGCCCGACAGCGGATACAACAGGCCGTTGCGCAGCGTGGATGGCGCGTGCAACCGCTTCATCGTTGAAGGCGGCCAGATCCTCCAGTGAGCCGCCGCCACGGGTGAGCACCAGCAGATCGCACTCGGCACGCCGATCCGCCAGCTGGATCATCTCGGTGATCTTTGCAGCGGCTTCCGTGCCCTGCACCGGCACAGGGTAGAGAATGATATGGGCCGCAGGAAAGCGCCGTTGCAGCACGCTAAGCAGATCATGGATAGCAGCGCCAACGGGGGAGGTAATCACGCCAATGCGCCGGGGAAATGGCGGCAGGGGTCTCTTCGTTGCGGCATCAAACAGCCCTTCGGCTCCCAGCTGCTGCTTCAGCGCTTCATAAGCCAGGCGCAGCGCCCCTTCGCCCGCAGGCTCCATGTGCTCGATCCCAAGCTGGAATTCGCCCCGGCTCTCATAAAAACTGACCCGGGCGCGCACCAGCACCTGCGTGCCGTTCTCAGGTTGAAAGCGGAGCTTGATGCGACGCATGCGGAACATGGCGCAACGCACCTGCGCCTGGGCATCCTTGAGGGTAAAGTAGATGTGACCAGAGGCGGGGCGCGCCAGGTTGGAGATCTCCCCCTCCACCCAGAGCAGCGGAAAGCTGCCATCCAGCACCGCCCTTACCTCACTGTTGAGGCGGGATATGCTGAGGACATCGCGGCCTGGCGGACGGGCGGGCAGTGGCATGGGGCTATCTGTCTGATCTGGTTATTTTGCGAGTGCTGCCGGGCTGGCCGCCCTTTTTGCTGCAGCTGCTTTTGCCGCGGCAGCGGCAGCTCTCTCTTCGGCTGCCTTTTTTGCCGCCGCCTCTCTGGCGGCAACCACCGCACTGTAGCTCTCTTCTGCCATCAACCGGGCCTGATTGGCCATTTTAATCGCTGCCTGGAGATCACCGGAATGGGAGGCAACGGAGCTTTGCATCAGCAGATCGGCAACCTCACGCCACTTGCCACCTTCGGCACGGGCTTTTTTCATGGCGGCATCTGCCTGCTGGGCCGCCTGCCGAAAGGCGGCTTCAGCCCTGCTCTCTGCATGGAGCTCTGTTGCATTGGAGGGCGGGATGTCGGTTACGTTGACGGGTTCCGGAATGGTTCCGGCCACTGTAGCAGTGGCGGCTGAGGCCAAAGCAATCCATACCAAAAGCCGTGTGTGCAGTGAACAGTGCATGATTTTCTCTCCATATTGGAGCGGATTAAAGGAGCGGTTTACCCCAGGGGCTGCAATCAATCGCAGATCCCCGGTTTACCCTGCCAACAGCAAATTCTATAATAACCCGTTTACCTAACCAACATTTAAGGATGGGGAAACTGACGCCATGCGCCTTACCCAGGATGCCTTGACCTTTGATGATGTCCTTCTCGTGCCGGCTCATTCAGCCATTATGCCAAAGGATGTTGACCTCAGGACACAGTTAACGCGGGATATTCAACTCAATATCCCACTGCTCTCCGCTGCCATGGACACCGTGACAGAGTCCCGCTTTGCTATCGCCCTCGCGCTGGAAGGGGGAATCGGCATTGTGCATAAAAACATGACGCCCAGGCAACAGGCCCGGGAGGTGCGCAGCGTCAAAAAATATGAGAGCGGCGTAATCCGCAACCCCATCACCGTTCCCCCGGATACCAGCATCTTCGAGGTTATGGAGTTGACGCGGGCGCATAATATATCCGGTGTGCCGGTGGTGGATGGAAAGGTGCTGGTGGGGATTGTGACCAGCCGCGATCTGCGTTTCGAGACCCGCATGAGCGACCCTGTCTCATCCATCATGACCCCAAAAGAGCGGCTGGTGACAGTGCAGGAGGGCGCGCCACGCGATGAGGTGGTCATGCTGCTGCACAAGCATCGCATTGAGAAGGTGCTGGTGGTGGATGACGATTTCGTTCTGCGCGGCCTGATCACGGTAAAGGATATTCAAAAGGCAAAAGAGAACCCGAATGCCTGCCGGGACGAGCAGGAGAGCCTGCGGGTCGGCGCAGCGGTCGGTACCGGCACCGGCACAGAAGAGCGGGTGGACGCCCTGGTGAAGGCCGGGGTCGATGTAATTGTGGTGGACACCGCCCACGGCCATTCGCAGGGGGTGCTGGATCGGGTCGCCTGGGTCAAAAAGCACTACCCGGATGTGCAGGTGATTGGTGGCAACATCGCTACAGCAGCGGCAGCGCGCGCCCTGGCCGATGCCGGTGCAGATGGCGTGAAAGTGGGTATTGGTCCCGGCTCTATCTGCACCACCCGGATCGTGGCCGGCGTGGGTGTGCCGCAGGTATCAGCCGTGGCCAATGTGGCTGCCGAGCTGAAGGGGAGCGGCATCCCGCTGATTGCTGATGGCGGCCTGCGCTATTCAGGTGATGTGGCCAAGGTGCTGGCAGCCGGCGCCTATTCGGTCATGGTGGGCGGCATGTTTGCCGGAACGGATGAGGCCCCCGGCGAGATCGAGATCTTTCAGGGGCGCTCCTACAAATCCTACCGGGGCATGGGCTCACTGGGGGCGATGGCCGGGAAAGAGGGCTCCAGCGACCGCTATTTTCAGGAGGCTACCGATGATGCAAAGAAGCTGGTGCCTGAAGGGATCGAAGGGCGCGTCCCCTACAAAGGGACGGTGCTGAACATTATCTACCAGCTGATTGGTGGCATCCGCGCCAGCATGGGCTATACCGGCTGTGCCAATATCGATGAGATGCGCACCAAACCGGAATTTGTGCGGGTGACCAACGCGGGCATGGCCGAGTCCCATGTACATGATGTAACCATCACCAAAGAGGCTCCCAACTACCGCCGGGATTAAGATAAACACCCTCTCCTGCTGTTTTGAGATTGATTTGATATGACTGACTCCCCTAAAAATATCCATGCCCATCGCATCCTGATTCTGGATTTCGGCTCCCAGTACACCCAGCTCATCGCCCGCCGGGTGCGCGAGGCCGGGGTCTACTGCGTGATCTACCCCTACGACAATGCGGAAGAGGCGCTTGCCGAGCCTGGGCTGGCCGGTATCATCCTCTCTGGCGGCCCGGAGACAGTGACACAGGATGACGCACCGCGTGCGCCACAGCAGCTGTTCGGGATGGGGCTCCCTGTTTTGGGTATCTGCTATGGCATGCAGACCATGGCGGCACAGCTGGGCGGACAGGTGGCCTCATCCGCTACCCATGAGTATGGCTATGCCCAGGTGCGGGCGCATGGGCACTCCGTGCTATTGCAGGATATTGAGGATCAGACCAGCCCGGAAGGGTATGGCCTGCTGGATGTCTGGATGAGTCACGGTGATCGGGTCGAGACACTGCCAGAGGGTTTTCGCCTGATCGCCTCTACCGATAATGCACCCTTGGCGGGGATGGCCGATGAGACGCGGCAATTCTATGGCCTGCAGTTTCACCCCGAGGTGACACACACCCGGCAAGGCAAACGCATTCTGGAGCGCTTTCTGTTCAAGATCTGTGGCTGTGAAGCGCTCTGGACATCGGATCAGATCATTGAAGAGAGCATCCGCCAGGTGCGCGAGACGGTGGGTGATGGCCAGGTTGTGCTGGGGCTCTCCGGTGGTGTCGACTCCTCTGTCGTCGCGGCGCTGCTGCACCGGGCGATTGGTGACCAGCTCACCTGCGTCTTTGTTGATAACGGGCTGCTGCGCCTGAATGAGGGCGACCAGGTGATGACCACCTTTGCCCAGCACATGGGAGTCAAGGTAATTCGGGTCAATGCAGAGAAACGTTTTCTAAATGCCCTGAAAGGGATCCCCGAGCCTGAGCAGAAGCGCAAGATTATCGGCAATCTGTTTGTCGACATCTTTGAGGATGAGGCCAGCCATCTGGAGAGTGTAGAGTGGTTGGCACAAGGCACCATCTACCCCGATGTGATTGAATCTGCCGGGGCAAAATCCGGCAAGGCGCATGTCATCAAATCCCATCACAACGTGGGGGGACTGCCAGAGGATATGAAGCTGAAACTGATAGAGCCACTGCGCGAGCTGTTTAAGGATGAAGTGCGCAAGATAGGTGTCGAACTGGGGCTGCCCTACGACATGATCTACCGCCACCCCTTCCCCGGCCCTGGCCTGGGGGTACGCATTCTTGGCGAGGTAAAGAAAGAGTATGCCGATATATTACGCCAGGCGGATCATATCTTTATGGAAGAGCTGCACAATCACAATATCTACAACAAGGTGAGCCAGGCCTTTGCGGTATTCCTGCCGGTAAAATCGGTGGGTGTGGTGGGCGATGCCCGCCGCTATGATTATGTCATCAGCCTGCGGGCTGTGGAGACGGTGGATTTCATGACTGCACACATTGCCAAGCTGCCGTATGAGTTTCTGGAGCTGGTATCAGGCCGCATCATCAATGAAGTAAAGGGTATCTCCCGGGTGGCCTATGATATTTCAGGCAAGCCTCCAGCAACCATTGAGTGGGAATGATTCCACGTCTGGCACTGGCTGGCACCTACCGGCATCAAACTACACATAACTCATTGTATTAACTAAGTTATTCCCGTTTTTGTCTGGCACCTGCTGGCACTGGCAGGCACGTCCAAGCAAACTTTTTTCATGGTATAAATCATGGTATCGTTGCTCTCAAGATCAGGGCTTCGACAAAATACCATGCCATGCTTTCCAAGCCATTCATGGTATCAAAATCAGTCAAGTCATTGATATAAAAGAAAAAATAACCTAAATACCATGCCATAAAAAATCATGGTATTTTCGGCCCCACGGAGGCCCTTATCATGCTGACCGATACCAAGCTGCGCAATTTGAAGCCCCAGGACAAACTCTACAAAGTGAACGACCGTGATGGGCTCTATGTGGCGGTGACACCAGCCGGAACCATCTCTTTCAGATACAACTACTCGGTTAACGGGCGTCAGGAGACGCTGACGATAGGCCGGTATGGCAAGCGTGGCGTCACGCTTTCAGAAGCACGGGAACGACTCAGCGAAGCAAAGAAGATGATCGCGGCCGGAAAATCACCGGCAAAGGAAAAGGCGCGCGACAAGAAGCGTGTGAAGAATGCCGAGACGTTCGGTGCCTGGGCTAGCAAATGGCTACGTGGTTATCAGATGGCTGACTCGACACGCGACATGCGCAAGTCGGTATACGAACGCGAGTTGAAAAAGCAGTTTGGCAACAAAAAGCTGACCGAAATCACGCATGAGGATTTGCGCGCATTGACCGATGCCATCGTCGAAAGGGGGGCACCAGCAACGGCGGTGCATGTCCGGGAAGTGGTGTTGCAGGTCTATCGTTGGGCAATTGAACGTGGGCAGAACGTGGAAAACCCTGCGGAAATGGTGCGTCCATCCACGATTGCCAGATTTGAGCCGCGTGACCGCGCGCTGACACCGGCAGAGATTGGACTGATGTATCGGTACATGGACCGGGTTGGGACATCGCCGCAATACCGGGCTGCGATCAAGCTGCTATTACTGACCATGGTGAGAAAGTCCGAACTGTCCAATGCAACATGGTCGGAGATCAATTTCAGCGAGGCGCTTTGGACGATTCCGAAAGAACGGATGAAACGAAGAACGCCGCACTTGGTATTCCTGTCACGCCAGGCGCTCGATATCTTCATCGCGTTGAAGACCTTCGCCGGTGGATCTGAGTACGTGCTTCCCTCCCGGTATGATTCGGACTTGCCGATGAGCGCCGCAACGCTGAATCGTGTTCTAACTTCGACGTATAAGGCTGCCCAGAAGGATGGCGAGTCACTGGCAAAATTTGGCCCGCATGATCTTCGCCGCACAGCCAGCACGCTATTACATGAAGCGGGTTACAACACGGACTGGATCGAGAAGTGTCTCGCTCATGAGCAGAGGGGAGTGAGGGCCATCTATAACAAGGCCGAGTACCGAGAGCAGCGTACGGAGATGTTGCAAGACTGGGCCGACATGATCGATGAGTGGACTATCAAGCAACGGCAGTAACACCAGGGCGGTCAGCCCGTGCGCCGGATCGTTTTCTCGACTCGATCCATTCTTCTATTTCTGCCAGGTCCCATGCGACGTTACGGCTTGTAAGCGCGATCCGCCGCGGGAAGTCCCCGCGCTTCTCCATATTGAAAATGGCTCGATCCGATAGCGGTATCATGGCCCGCAGGGTCTTCCGGTTGATCAGGGTTTTGCCCGGTAAGGTTCGGTCTCCGTCGCTCATTAGCTCATCTCGTTAACTGACAGCCCTGTGCTGTCCAGGGCGGTGATATTGGTCGTGCTAAAACTTTAGCACGGTGCCAATTTGATGAGCAAAGGAAAAATGTTTAGCAGGCGGGTAAATAACAGTCTGTCGATGGAGGAGAATAGTATCATTTGTCATATCTCAACGATGGAATGGATCGTCAAGCAGGTCACCGCTCGTCAGAGCGATGGACCCATCCGGTGCAAAACTGGAACCTCATGCTATCGCAACTGGCGATTCATTTTGAGGGCAGACTGGATGACCATCTTGCTCTGTAATTAATGGCTGACACAGAATATTGAACACCCTCCATTTGCATGATATTGAGTACAGGGATATACGGTAACTGGATAGATGGCATGACACCAACGCCGACAAATATTGAAAGAATTCTAGTCATGGGAGCCGCGGGGACAGGAAAGACGACTTGATGTGGCAAGACTTTTCCGGACAAAAAATCACACAATTTCTCGGTTCTTTTTCTCATAGCCCAATGGCGTTTGATAGCCGATAGTTGAGTGGCGTCTCTGGCGATTATAGAACACCTCGATATACTCGAATATATCCTGCTTAGCTTCT
>WFXD01000013.1 GCA_015490795.1 Gammaproteobacteria bacterium | reverse complement strand
CTTCACAGCCTGGCTCAGTTCAAAACACATACGCCTGATCTTGTAATAGTGTAAATAATCAAATATGTAGTGCCATAAGAAGCACTGCATGCAGGGTAACTATATGTTTTTTATGGCATTCTTATCTGTGAAATCGAAAGATGGGCTAGCCCGGTAGTAGTGCAACCCGCCCCCATCATGTCATTATGATGCTAATCAAACAGACTCCTCCAATGCTTTTTAAGCCTGTTCTTTTGCATTCCTGAAGACAGGTTTCAGGGGTGAACAGAAGCTGCAATCATTGAACCTGGACATTTGAGCTAAAGGCTGAGGTCTCTTTTGCTGTTGTAATATCTTTAGTCCGGGTGGCGGTCACCCACTGCCCTGCGCTAACGCCCGATACCGGGACATTTACCGAGGTGCCACTGGCTACTGCGGAGCCAATGAAGGTTTTGCCTTCACCGTATTCCGTGCCGCCGAACTCCGCAATATAGACTTCGACAATATCACCGCTCACAACACCATTTACTGTAACGGTTGAGGCGCTGGCAGCACTGATGGTCGGGCGGAGATAGCCATTATTTCCACCTGCCAGGAAGATGGCATCATCACCAGAATTGGAGCCATTGTTGTAGAAAGAGTTTCTGCTGATCTCTACATACTCGCTGCCATCGTAGCTGTCGATATAGAGTTCCACACCATAGTTAGACATATTGGTGATCACATTGCCTGCCTCACCTGCATCACCACCGCCAATGGTTACGCCCAGGATACGACCGACATAGATGCCCACGCTGCCAGCAAACAGCTCATCCTGCTCAGGGTTGGTGCCGATAAAGTTGCCAAAAACCCTGGTGGTGTAATCTGTTGCTTCGTAAAGTCTGAGGCCATAGGTGTTGGTATTGAATACATTACTGTCCTTCAGGCTGGCATCACTGGATGCCATATTGGGGCCACCAATGGTGGTGTTTATTACACCGGCGCTATTGAGCCGTATCCCGGTAACCGGGCCGGAGACTGCAGCCCAAACACCTGGGCCACTGTCGTAGTAGACACCGAAGGTGTTGCCTTTGATCGATGTGCCATCAATGGTTCCAGAGATGTCGAGGCCGATGCTTGCACCGGCAAATACATTACCCTGAATGAGTGCATTATTAGCGCCTGTAGCGAGGCTGATAGATGCCCCCACACTAAGATGGCTGTTGCTGCATGCCACGCCATCGGGTCTGAGTCCGGTGGCATTGTTGATAATTTGTGCGCCTGAACCTGAGAGGGTGATTCCGGCATACCAGGCACAACCGTCATGGTTTCCATCGGCAGGGAGCGCGCCACCAACGGTGACGTCTGCACTGGTGATTTGAATGTTGTAGTTGTTCCTTGCTATGGCATATCCTGTGCTGTCAGATGAGAAACCAATATGGTTGCCCTGTAAGACCGTGCGCGCCCCGGCAACGTTGATGCCTGTTAAAAATTGCGTAAACTGCATGCCCTTGATAAGGGTGTCTGTCCCGGTGCTGGTAATGTCTAATCCGTTGAACCCTCCACCAAACAGACAGGATGTGCCTGTGCAGGGGCCATTCAGGCGAATCTCCGGGCCATTGCTGTTGGTGTTGCCTGCGGTGGATGTCTGTGATGTACCATCTACCGTGATACCAGGGGCTGTAATGGCCGGCAGGGCGGTGGCAATATTGATAACGGCCACGCCATTTGTCAGCAGGCCTGTCGGGATATCGAAAACAAGGGTGCCGTTTCCGCCTGTGGCAATCAGGTCGGTCAGCACCTGGCGCAGACTGCCTGCCCCGGAGTCATTGGTGTTGGTTACGATATAGGATGAGCTGATAGAGAAGGTGCTGTCAGACAGGTCCAGCGAGGTGTTGCCTGCCCGGTCATAGGCCACCATCTTTATCATGCCCTGGGAGCTTATGGTATTTGGCACTGTCCAGCTGTAGGCGCCATCATTTGCCTCAGTGCCCGATACCAGCTCGTAGGAGCTGCCGCCATCGGCAGAGTAGTTCAGCTCAATTGGGTTCAGCCTCAGGTTGGCATCGGTAATCTCGGCACTGTTCCAGGTAATCCCCTGCAAGCTGCCTGATAGCCAGGACTCTCCACCATTTGGTGCCGACAAGGTGGTTGTGAGCATGGCCGGGCTGTTTGTGTCAAGCGTGATGGTGTCGCTCAGGGCCGCTGTCTCTCCTGCGCTGTTTTTCACCTTGGCAAACACGCTCTTTGTCTCATTTGCACTGCTCAGGGTGTAGATGGAGCTGCTGCTGTAGGTGATCCAGCCGGTGGAGTTGACACTGAACCCGGCATCTTCAGCCAGCATCATCTGGTTGGGGAGGTTGCTCGTTGTGAGGGTTACCGCTACCGACTGGTTATTGGTGTAGCCAGCCTCTGCTGCCGCAGGGTCGGCACTGTTGTTATCCACCACCGAGATGCTGCTGAGTATCGGCGCAATCGGCATAATGGTGAAGTCGGCATTGGAGCTGTCGCTGCCCCAGTTGCCTGCTTTGTCGTAGGCTGATATCCGCACCCGTGCCGTGGAGCTGTCGACAGCTGGAGTGACCCAGGCATAGGTGCCGTCATCGGCCTCGTTTGTGGCAATGTTGTTGGGGAAGCTGGTGCCGCCATCGGTGGAGTAATCAAGGCTGATAATGGAGCCACTCTTCAGGTTGTCATCGCTGATAGCACCGGCATTCCAGGTGATGTTCTGGGTCGTTCCACGAAGCCAGACTTCACCGCCGTTGGGGGCGGTCAGCGTGTCGATGGCTATGGTGGGAGCAGCCCGGTCAAGGATGATGGAGCTGGATTTGATGTGTGATGAACCACCTGCGGTGCGCAGTTGGCAAAATACCGCTTTACTGCCATCACTGTCGGAGAGGGTGTAGCTGATGGTTGGGCCGGTGTAGGTGACCCAGCCGGTTGGGTTAACCCCGAAGGATACATCTTCAGCACACTGCATCTGGGTCGGGGCGGCACCTATGCCGAGGTTGAGGGTGACAGTAACGGTTCGGCCGTTGGTGTAGCCTGCTTCGGCAGGTGATGGGTCTGCATTGTTGCTGTCTGCCACCGCGATGCTGGTTAGTTGCGGGCTGGTGTGATCACGGTAGTATCTATAGACCCCGGGGTCCGAGGAAAAGTGGCAGGATACAGCGCAGGTGCTTGAAAGAGCGGTGGGGTTGCTCAGCAGGCCATAGTCGCCGTTTCCGTCCGTTCCCCACTTGATCTCAAGGGCCTTGCGCGTCATGCGGATGGTTGGTGTATCCACGCCATAGCCCGCCCCATGCGGGTTGTGGCAGGCGGGGCAGCTCATGCGGGAGTTCGGTATGCCCGTGTCGTCCGATTTCCAGAGCAGTGGGCCAAAGAGGTAGGAGAAATCGACCAGGTGATCCCAGTGTCCGTTGGCAGGTACATCTGAGCCAAAGCTGAACCCAGCGCTGGACTCATTCCGAAAGCCGGTAATCATCTCCCCCGCCGGGCCAACATAATAGGGGTTGCTCCCAGGGTAGTTGGTTTCGCACTCCTGCCCGCCATCGTCTGTATTGGTGAACAGGTTTTGCGCTGTGCCCATGGTGGTCGGGCCCTGCTCTGCATGACAGGTCAGGCAGAGGCGGTAGTTGTTTTCATCGAAATCACAGCTTCTTGTGTCATAGGGTGCTTCATCCAGGGGGATGTTCATTGGTGGCTGGCCATTGACATCCTTCAAGCGGTAGCCTGCCTGGTAATTGTCCAATGCTGCCCGGTAGGTTTTCTGCCCGTCAAAGTTGTGGTTGACGGTCAGGTCGTGGCAATCCTGGCACTCTTGCGCCTTTGAGCCGTGGCCTGATACATAGAACCCATAGGTGGTGCCGTTACCACCCACATCTGGCGCCTGCCGGCCGTTAATTACAGCTGTGCCCTGGTCATGGCAGCCGACACACCACTTCTCCTTGCCTGCCTTGAGGGTGCCGTCCGCAGCGTAGACGCCGCCTGTGCGCCAGTTGTTTTTGGCGCCGATAACCGGGTCATCAACGCCATCATAGGCACCGTCCGGGCTGTGGCAAATATCGCAGACATCCGTTTCGTTCAGATTAAAAAATCCGTCACCGTTCTGATCTGTGCCGGTCTTGAAAAACGCCATATTGCTGATGTTGTGGCAATCTGCGCAATAGAGCCCAGGTCCACGCACATCATCATCCCCAGCCGGGGCCGGTGACATGGTGCCGCTCTCCGTGTGGGTGGAGTGGGGTGCTATGCTGCCCCGCCCCTGGCTTGCCAGGGTACCTGCTGTATAGGATGGGGTCATATCCGCATCATAGAGCGTCCCCGCCTCGTGGCCGTGACACTCGATACAGCCATCCGTTGTGACCCCCTTGTAGTGGCCAAAGCCGTTGGTGTGCAGATGGCACAGCTCTGTGCAGTTCTGTCCGACAGCCCGGCCCACACCTACATTTTCATGGGTCTGGTCTGCTGCACTCCCATCATTGCGCATATGCCATGTCTTTGTATGGCAGACCTGGCATACCCCGTCATATACCGCATCCTCATCGGCAAAGGAGTTGCTTCCGGTCTGGCGGAAGAACTTGACCTGCTTCCAAGTGTTGGTGCCCGGTACCTTGATCTTGTCCCGGATGGCTTTTCCGTAGATGATGGCATAGGTATCACCTGCGGCGATATAGGAGGTGTTAATGGCGCCATCCACCGTCAGCGTGGTGGCGGTATTGCTCAGCACCCGGTAGCTGAGGTTGCCAATGGGGCGGCCCCGGCGGTCACGTGCATTGACATCCGGGAAGACCACACGGCCTGCATGTTCATCAATAGCCCAGGTTGCATCTGCATCGGTCAGGGTGCTGATTGGCGTGCCTGAGGTGACCGCACTCAACGTGCCGCTGGCCAGATAGGCTGCACTGCCATAGGTCTGTATCTGGTCCTGACTGTGGGGATTATGGCAATTCTTGCACTCCATGTTCCAGGTGCCGTGTTGTTGGCTGATCTGGTCACTGGAGTGGGGTGCCCGATAGGGCGCCAGTGCCGGGCCGGTGTGGCAGCTCCAGCAGAGGTTGTTTGCCTCGGTATTATCACCACCCATACCGGGGTTAGGCGCTGATGTCTTGAGCAGCCCCCCCAACGAACCATGTAGATCATGGCAGCTGAGACAGCTGATGTCGGGGAGTATCGGGTTGGCTGGTTCGTGAGGGTAATCCAGGCCATGAGCAGCTAAAGCCGTGGCAAGCAGAATTATCGCCAGAGCACAACGCTTAATGAATAACATTCTTTTTATTGCCATCTCTAAATTCTGATCCCGCGTTAGTCACCAATGCATCTCACATAATTAGTAAGATTAAAGAGATAAAAACCAGCTAAACCTGCATAGTATATTGGTAACGCGGTAACAATCTTGAACATAACCAGTCCTTAAAATCGCACCTCCTATGGAAGGCTTCCTCTAACCACTCAAACCAAGAGCTGCATTATATGCAATAAAGCATGGCAAAATAGTATTTTACTTCGGTCTGCCTGCGCTGACCGGCGGTTTAAATACCCCAAAAAGTGTGATGCTGATCACAAAACCACCTCACAAAAAACTTACTTTTTTACCGCAAAAAAAAAGGATGGAGAGCGCAAACCACACTCTCATACTGCATTAATTACCAGGCTAGATCCTGCCTCTTCCCAATCACTTTCCAGCCTGCGTTTTCTAAAACAAAAACAAATTAAATGCCAGTAATACACCTTAGGCTGAGTTGTATCTGTATGTTTTTATTATAAATTTACAGATTACAAGGCATCTTTATTCATCTTGCCTGAAATTGCTGCAAAGAAGATCTGACCGGCCTCTCTATGCTCATCAGCAATATATAAACCCATTGAGACCGAGCAAAATTTTACCGCTTGTTTCACGTCTTGAACTTGATCAAACCCTGGGTTTTCTCATTTTTCATGCCGTTTAGGGTACCTAAAGATCCCTTACTTTTATGCCGTTAGCTTCAATGACACTTGAGTTAATACAAAATTGTCATTGTCTCAGAGAGGAAGTTGCTTATGAGTGATATGCATCGAATAGCCAATTATCAAGTTTCACTTGGTGAGAGATTGCGTTGCAGGCGCCGCGAAAAAGGCTGGACACAGGATCAGCTGGCAGCGCACGCTGGCACTAATCAGGCCGTTATCCAGAAGATTGAGAATGGCCGCAGCCTGCGCCCAAGAAAGATTAATGAAATCGCCTCTGCACTTGAGGTTACGCCCTCCTGGCTGATGTTTGGAGAAGAGCCAAACAACAGCCTGAGTACCGAGGCGCGCACGGTTGCAGAGGCCTGGTCGCGCCTTCCCGAGCCTTTCCGTTCACGCATCAGGGCGGAAATCCTGCATTACGCCCAAACAGCACTGTCCAGTTGACTGTCACTCAGGCAGTGCATCAGATATAAGCCCGCTCCGAACCACCATTTTGGTGGAATCAGGAGCAGGGGCTTGGGTTTTCTCATCAAATAACTTGCTCGGCTCCCTGCTGAAATCAGCCCGCCTCACGATAGAGTCTACAGGCGGCAATCCGCTGCTCAATCTGCTGTTTTAATCTATTGAATGCAGGGCTGCCAATCTCTTTGAAGCGCTGCTTGAATTCCCTCGCGGTCATGTTTTCTGGCAGATCATCTACCCTGGGCATCAGATCCCTTTCCTGCGCACCACTGGCAAGCAGCTGTTGCACCTGGCGAGCCTGGCCGGCCGATGCGGTTGCTATCTCTCCAAAGCGTGCACCGGCCCGGTCTGCGGCCAGATCGGTAAAACTAAAGCCACTTCGCCTCTTGAAATCGGCAACCTCTTTGTACAGCCCCACCGCATCTGCCAGTTTTGCATCACCCGTTGCCGCCAATGCCGCTGACCCCACAAAGTGTTCGGTAAAATCCTTGCGCCGATCCAGCGTCAGAATAAATCTGCGGGGTTGAGGCAGGTCTGACACCTTGGGCATCAGCGCATTGAAGGCCCTTGGGATAACATAGGCGGCCAGTACCGTCAGCGCGGCCCGGTTTTCCGCAACCGGATCGCCGTTTATTGAACGTTGCCGGGCATAGGCAAACAGGGGGCGCATGATGTACATGAGCGATGTACGGTGCCTTAACCCTGGCTGTCGCGTTAGCTCAGCCATCTTGCTGTAGTAGCTGCGGATGCGATCACTCTCCTGCGGTGAAATCAGGCGTGATTTGATCGTGGCAATCAACTCTGGCTGCCACCTGTAGACAATCTGCATAGTACCGTTCAAAAAGGTTAATTTTTTAATCATCTCTTTGATCAGCGCTCTCTCTTCGGTATGCAGCAGATAGCGCACAATCTCAATCAAAACAAGATCTGCAAGGCGGCCTGGTACGGGAATCTTGCCAACATGCAGTTCAGAAACAGTGGTTTTTCCTTGGGTTTCTGCAATAAACAGCTGTAAGTTTATATAGGGGTTGATGGGATTTTCCGGGAGGCGAATGCTGGCTCTGAGGTTCAGTTGGCCAGGCAATAGTTTAATGACAGCACCACCCGAACCTGTATTTTTTATCAGGTAGTTGGCGGCCAGGGTAAGATCTTTTTCACTCAGGGTCAGGCGCTGGAGCGTGCCTGCTTTGAGTCGATAGGGGTTGTGCTGCGCAATGATCGTGCGTGCCCGCTCAATATCCTGATGCGTCAGGGCGTCGGCAGCCTTAACCGTTGGCGCGGGTTCGAGCGCAAGCAGTACCAGCAACCCCAGACCCAGCGGCAGCAGTGATAGCAACAACAGACTGAAAAAAAAGCGTCGCATATTTTAAGGACGTTCCGCTTCCAAAAACAGGGTCTGCCTGCTGTGGGGCATGGGGTCAGGGCAGTATGGATTCACCCCGGTAGAGCTCTGCAACCACCTCCCGTTCCCGCACAAGATGCATCTGGTCGCCATCGACCATAACCTCGGCCACTCGCGGCCTGGAGTTGTAGTTGGAGCTCATGGTAAACCCGTAGGCACCACTGGATCGCACCGCAAGCAGTTCACCATTTTTGAGCTTCATCTCGCGCGCCTTACCCAGAAAATCGCCAGTCTCACAGACCGGGCCAACCAGATCAAAACAGCCCGGTATGCCGTCGTCACTCTGCACGACCGGGACGATCTCCTGAACAGCCTGGTAGAGTGAGGGGCGCAGCAGGTCATTCATGGCGGCATCAACGATGGCAAAATCCTTGTTTGGGGTCGGCTTGATATACTCGACCCGGGTCAGTAAAACACCGGCATTGCCGGCAATGGCACGGCCCGGTTCGATGCAGATCTCGAGTGCGGAGTCACCCAGGCGTGTACACAGTGCTGCTGCATAGTCGGCGGGCAGCGGTGGCTCTTCATCAGTGTAGCGGATACCCAGGCCGCCACCCAGGTCCAGATGGTCCAGCACAATGCCCCTGGATTTCAGCTTTTTGACCAGCAGCAGGATGCGATCCAGCGCATCCAGAAAGGGGGCCATAGAGGTAAGCTGGGAGCCAATATGGCAATCAATCCCAGCGATTCGGATGTTCTTCAGCTGAACAGCGCGGCTGTAGACCGCCAGCGCCTGATCAACCTCCAGGCCAAACTTGTTCTCTTTCAATCCGGTCGAGATATAGGGGTGTGTGCCGGCATCAACATCAGGATTGACCCGCACGGAGATGGGGGCCTGAAGCCCCATCTCACCTGCAACCCGGTCGAGGCACTCCAGCTCGGGGGCAGACTCGATGTTGAAGCAGCGGATGCCCACCTCCAGCGCCCGGCGCATCTCATCGGCCCGTTTGCCTACGCCGGAAAAGACCACTTTGCCGGCATCACCACCGGCCGCTAATACCCGCTCCAGCTCACCCACCGAAACAATATCAAAACCGGAACCCAGCCGGGCCAGCACATTCAATACCGCCAGATTGGAGTTGGCCTTGACGGCGAAGCAGATCTGATGCGGCTGTTTCTTGAATGCCTCGTCAAAGGCGCGCCAATGGCGCTCAAGGGTCGCTCTTGAGTAGACATAACAGGGCGTACCCCAGCGCCGGGCGATCTGCTCCAATGGCACATCTTCGGCATACAGTCGGCCATTGTGGTATTTGAAGTGATCCATAATTTGCTGCTCTACCGCTTCTCTTGTTCCTGCTGTGGTGTCTCCGGCATATACAGCGCGCCTTTTTGCCCGCAGGCTGTCAGCAGGCTGCTCATCACAAGTAACAGGATGAGAAGGGTATGTGTGGTTTTCATCGGAAAAACCCTCTGCTTTGCGTAAGAGGGGGGGAGTATAACCCAAGAATGGCTACAGATTACCTACTCTGAAAACCTTGCCAGCGCCTGGTTGAGCTTCGCCTCCAGGCGTTTCTTGAGGTGCAACATCTCGATGGTGCTGTTGCTGCGATTTGTCGTCACCCCGGAGAGCTCTACGCCGGTGAGGTATAGCGGGTAGTTTTTATTGCCCCGCCTCCAGGCCTGCACCTGTTCCGCTACCGCAGCGTAGAGCTGTTCACCATACTCCACTGCACTGAACTCTTTGTTGCGGCAGACCAGGCTATAGTGCCCTTTCGCCAGGTCAGCGCTGTCACTGAGCAGGCGCAGTTCAAGATAGTTAAAGGGGATCTCGCCAACCGGCGGACGCCGATTTGTTAGCCGCCACCGGCCACCTGCACCCTTTGAGAGGCGGTAGTACTGCGCAGATTCACGGGTATGCGGCGCTCCCGCAGCCGACAGCAGATCACGTCGATCCAGGTGCTGCTCAAAAAAGCGTTGTTGCTGAACCAGCAGGTGGTGCTCATCGGCCCCCCCTATCTGCTGGCAGAACAGCGCGCCCTGCTCATCGAGAATGTAGAGATCCGTATAACCCCTTGCTGTGTAAAAGAAGAGTTGAATCTGCCCGGCCCGGTTCTGTTGCAAAATGGTGGGAATCGGGCTATCCATCAATGTCTGCGGGTCAATCACCGTTGGGCGATAGCGGCTCAATGGTTGCCCAAGCTCCTCCAGCAGCGCCTGCATGTCCGCCATCTCAAACCATGAGAACTCCTGCTCGCCGCGCTGGATCAGATAGTAATTATCATCAATCTGGATGATGTAGCGGCTGTCAGCCCCATGCTCGCTCTGGCTGAAGTTGTGATAGATATCCCGGTATACCTCCTCGACCCGCTGTGCAATACGGCTGGCCCGAGTGGATGAGAAGCCCCGTGCATTGACCACCGGCACCGGCACCCCCGGGGGCGCCTGCATGGCAAGCTGCAGATAGTGGCAGATACTATCCAGCAGCCCCGCCTTGCCATCGTGCCGGACGACCAGCAGCTCGCCCCAGCTGGTGGTAATGAGCTGCTCCAGGCTGCGCAGCAGACTGACATGCATGGCGCCGAAGCTAAGCGGATTGCAGCGGTTGCTGGTCAGCTGCTTCCCCTGTTTTGCCAGGTGCGCCATCGGGTCATGCCCCACATTGACAAACAGCACGCACGAGACGACATAGGGCGCATTAGCCAGCGCTGTCAGCGGCACCTCGGGCTGTTGGTTGTGTGGGCAGAGGCTGCGCAGTGCATCCGACAGGGCACTGACATCCGTGGCGGTAATCGGACAGCTCTCGGGATAGAGCCTGAAGTGGGTGCTCCGGCTGGTGATCTGGTTCAGATGACACCAGGCCAGCAGCTCAACCAGCCCGGTGCCGGTCTTTAGTGGCTTATGGTAATCTCGCTCCGGCACATTGATCTCACCCCGGTAGAGAAACCAGCTCTCCTCCCCGCTCTTGCGTATCACTTGGTGCAGGGTGAGATGCTCCTCCAGCATATCTTTGGAAATCCCGGGGTTCAGATACTCAATTTTGCCGGGGCGGCGCTCCAGGGCGGCATAGAGTTTGCGCCCCAGCAGATTAAGCTCCGCCGGGTCTACGCGGTGCTCCTGCGCATGCTCGCGTGCAAAGGTTGTCAGCAGGCGATAGCTGTACGAAAGCTCCTGCACCAGCCGGTTTCGCTCTTCTGTCACTCGGTCAATCTTCCAGCTGTCCCGGGTATCCAGTGAGGCAAACTCCTCCTGCCCCCAGCCCCACTCGCTGGATAGCGACAGCAGCAGTGCGGCCTTCCAGTTCTCTTTCTGCTGGCTCTGCTGGTGGCTAAGCGCCTGTTCGGTTTTAAAGTAGAAGCAGCGCCGCGCCAGCTCCAGCCGCCCCTGCTCCCCACGCTCAAGCAGATACTGCTCAACCCGCTGGTAGAGGCGTACATACGGGTCCAGCTTGGCAAGATCCGTGCAACCACCATAGATGGCGGCCTTGGTCTGCTGGCACAACCAGCGGATATCAGGGTACTCACGCGCATAGGCCTCCATCAAAAGGATCTTGAGCACCGCCTTATAGGGCGACTCAATACCCTTAAAGAGCTGCCAGTGTGCCGCACTGAAAAACTCTGCCACCGGGATCTTCTGCAACCCGCCAAAGTCGAGGCACTCATGCTGGTTGACAAAGCGCTTCTCAAGCAGCCGGTCGGCATAGCTTCGATAGTCGGACTCATGCTCCGGGGGCACCAGCCACCACAGCGGGTAGCGCCCGGCAATCCGTATGCCGGTGCGGTAGAACTCCTCCAGCAGCAGGCGCTGCTGAGTGGTGCCGCTGCTCTCATGCGAGATGGCCGCCCGATCCCCGCGCCGAAAGGAGTCCACATCCATGACAAAAAAGTGTACCTCCAGCCCCAGCTCATCACCCCAGGACTCCAGCAGGCTCGCCTTGGTGCTCAGTGCATTGCACTGCTCCGCATCCAGTTGCGGGTCATGAATCAGCCAGATGTCAAAGTCGCTGTGGTCGGTATGTGCAATGCTGCCCATGCTGCCCATAAGATAGATGCCATGGATCAGGTGGCGGCGATGGGCGCGCCTCCGGTAGGCAAAGCTCCGGCTGATCGATTTGGCAATACGGAGCTGCTCATTGGAGGGCGAAAAGTCAGATAGCCCGGCGGGCGTTTCGCTGTTGACATATCCCGGCAGCATCGGGTGGTTGATATGAAACAGCAGGGACAAGAGCTTGATGTAGTTCTGCTGATGGGGCGGCAGCTCTCTCTGTATGCGCTGAAGGCGCTCCTGGTGCAGGCTTTCGAAGCGGCGGCGGATTTTTTGCAGCGCCTTGCGGTCAATGTCCCCCTTGGGAGGCTGTCCGGGGGTAGAGGCCGCCACTGCTTGCTGCCGATTGCCGGTCAGGAGGCCATGGATGCTTCTGCTGCATCCAGTGCATGCTCAACCTGCCGGGTCAGGCGTGCTGAATCCAACCCTTTGCCCCACTCAACCAGGCCAAAGCGCAGGTAAAACCCTGGCGCCTGCTCTCTATCCGTTGATGCAAGATCCGCCACCCCATTGCTGATATTTTCAATCAGGGCGCTGGCCGCCTCTTCAGAGGTCTCCGGCAGCATCAGCATAAACCGGTTGTCATTCCAGCGGCCCAGGACATCGGCCCATCTCAGCCGGTCACGCAGGTAGTTGCTCACGGTGAGTACCAGCTCGTCTGAAATGGTCTCTGAGTTCTGTGGAATAATCTCTACAAGCGCCAGAGTGAGCGGGTTTTGGTAGCGGCGGCTGCGTGTCACCTGTGCATCGAGCATCCGCGTCAGTGCACGGCGATTGGTCAGGCCGGTCAGCGTGTCGGTGATGGAGAGCTCTTCCATCCGGTGTATCAGCTGCTCATTTTTCTGCCGCAGCCGGTACAGCTCTGTAACATCCTGAAAATAGAGCAGCGTAATCCCGTCACCTTTCAACTCACGCGTCTCCCGCTGCAACCAGCGGTCAACCCCTGAACCCTGTAGATGCACCAGATCACTCTTTTCCAGAAGCGGGCAGTGAGCCGCTGAGGAGAGCCCCTCCCGGCTCTGTCCCAGAAAGAGCTCTGCCGAGAGCCCGGTCATGGCCTCAAGCGCGGGGTTCACCCCGCAGATGGTGCCTTGGCTGTTCAGTGCCATCAAGCCGACGGGGCATGATTTGAACCACGCTTGTTTTGAAATGTTGGTTTGATTTGTTGCCATCTCATTAAATCCTTCAGCCTAGCATTGGGAGCAGGCACGATATGATCGTGCATTGTACGGGGATTTTAGCGGCCATTTCAGATGAAACTTGAGTGTAATTTATGCCGCTGGCGCCATGTTTTGGCGCGCCCGGGCAATGGCCTGTCGAACCTGCTTCGGAGCAGTGCCTCCAATATGATTTCGGGCTGCCACCGAACCCTCCAGCGTCAGCACATCAAATACATCCTGCTCAATATTGCTGGAGAACTGCTGCAACTCGTCCAGCGTGCAGGCCGGGAGATCCTTGCCCTTCTCAATACAGAAGGCCACCGCTTTGCCGACCACCTCATGCGCATCCCGAAATGGCGTCCCTTTGCAGACCAGATAGTCCGCCAGGTCGGTCGCCGTTGCAAAGCCCTGCATGGCGGCATGGCGCATGTTGTCACGCCGGCATGCTATGGCGGGGATCATATCGGCAAAGACCTTGAGGCACCCCTTGAGGTTGTCGATGGTATCAAACAGCGGCTCCTTGTCCTCCTGATTGTCCTTGTTGTAGGCCAGCGGCTGCCCCTTCATCAGCGTCAGCAGCGACATCAGGTGACCAAAGATCCGCCCGGTTTTTCCGCGCACCAGCTCGGGTACATCGGGGTTTTTCTTCTGCGGCATAATGGAGGAGCCGGTGCAGAAGCTGTCTGAGAGTTCAACAAAACCAAACTGGGCCGATGACCAGATCACCAGCTCTTCAGAGAAGCGGGAGAGATGCATCATGACAAGCGCTGCCGCTGCGCTGAACTCTATCGCAAAATCACGATCACTCACGGCATCCAGCGAGTTTTCGGCAGGCCGCTCAAACCCCAGCAGTGTGGCCGTGTAGTGGCGGTCGATGGGGTAGGTGGTGCCGGCCAGGGCAGCGGCGCCCAGCGGCATGATGTTGACCCGCTTGTTACAGTCGGCCAGCCGCTCCCGGTCACGCTGCAACATCTCGAACCAGGCCATCATGTGGTGGCCAAAGGTGACCGGCTGGGCCGTCTGTAGATGGGTAAAACCGGGCATCACCGTATCCGCCTCCCGCTCGGCAATATCCAGCAGCGCCTGTTGCAGGCGCAGGATCTCGGCACGGATGATCTCAATCTCATCACGCATATAGAGCCGGATGTCGGTCGCCACCTGGTCATTGCGGGAGCGCCCGGTATGCAACTTTTTGCCGGTGTTGCCGATACGCTGGGTAAGGGCGGATTCGATGTTCATGTGGACATCTTCCAGTGCAACCGACCACTGAAATTCACCCCGCTCGATCTGGTCACAAACTGTCTCCAGGCCGGAGATGATCTCATCCCGCTCGGTCGCAGTCAGAATGCCGGCCCTGGCCAGCATGGTGGCATGGGCAATCGAGCCTTGAATATCATAGCGGTAGAGTCGCCGGTCAAAGTCTACCGAGGCGGTAAAGGCCTCGACAAAGGCATCCGTTGGCTCATTAAATCGGCCGGACCACGGTTTTGCAGGTATATTACTGTCACTCATTAGAGAAGGCTTCCTGAAGGATTGATGCCGGGGATTATACCCAAGAGTCAGAAGCGAAATGCGTAAAAAGCAGAAAAAACCCTCGCCCCAAAGTGCGCAGGAGACCGGCTTCCTGCCCGATTTCTGTACGCTGCGCAGTCTGCTGATCACCATCGTCTCTGCCGAGCTGCTGACCATGATGCTTACATTGAGCGCCAATGTTGCATCCAGCCATATCCTGCATGAACTCAGCCTGCGCTCGCTCTTTATCCAGTGGATAGCCCTCACCAGTGCCGCCCTGCTCTGCCTGTTTCGTCCCTGGCTGAACCGGCAAGGCAGCATCAAGGCGGCTGCTCTGGCCTGGCTCATCATCCAATGCGTCACTCTGACGGTCAGTGAAATCGCCTTTCAGCTGTTTAGCAGCAGCATCCCGTCGATCGGCATAATCAGCAGCCATTCCGACTTTCTTTTTCGCAGCCTTGGCATCAGCATCATCGTCACAGCCCTGGGGCTGCACTACCTCCATATCCAGTTTCTCTGGCGGCAACAGGCCGTGGCGGAATCGCAGGCCCGCCTGCAGGCGCTGCAGTCACGCATCCGGCCACACTTTCTGTTCAACAGCATGAACACCATCGCCAGCCTGACCCGCACGCGACCCGAGGTGGCGGAGGAGGCGATACTCGATCTGGCCGATCTGTTCCGGGCATCGCTCTCATCGGCAGCAACCCAGACCACCCTGGGGGACGAGCTGGAGCTGGCGCGCGGCTATCTGCGTATTGAAAAACAGCGCCTGGGGGATCGCATTCGAATCGAGTGGGATCTGGACGAGCTGCCAGAAAATGCCGCCATACCGCAGCTGATACTGCAACCCCTGCTGGAGAATGCGGTCTACCATGGCATTGAGCCGTCACCCGAAGGGGGGAGAATTAAGATCACCGGCCGCTATCGCCGCAACCGGATCAACCTGGGGATCAGAAACTCCCAGCCACCTGAAAAGAGCACCCAGCACAACCACGGCAACCACATGGCGCTGGAGAATATCCGCCAGCGCCTCGATGGGCTGTTTGGCGGTGAAGCCCATCTGACCATGAGTGAGATCGAGGGTGATTATCAGGTTCGGCTGGTCTTCCCCCACCCCTGGAAGCCCTGAGCCAAAATGAAAATACTGATTGTTGATGACGAACCCCTGGCACGCGCACTACTGCGCAGCCTTATGGATGAGATTGGCGCCCCTTACGAGGTCGTCGGAGAGGCAGAAAACGGTGCCGATGCGCTGCAAAAATGCGCATCCACTGGTGCCGACCTGGTGCTAATGGATATCAGCATGCCCGGCATGGATGGCCTGACCGCAGCCGCCCGGCTGGCAGAGAGCAAAACGCCCCCTGCGGTTATCTTTACCACGGCCTATAGTGACCACGCCCTGGAGGCATTTGAAGGCAGCGCAGTGGACTATCTGCTCAAACCCATCCGGCTTGCCCGGCTGCGCAAGGCGCTGGAGAAGGCCCATGCCATCAACCGTGTTCAAATCCAGGTCATAGAGCAGGCCCGGAAAAAAGAGCAGGCAGCCGCCAACAGCTACATCTGTGCCAATATCCGAGGTGGCATTCAGCGCATCCCTACCGCAGAAATCATCTACTTTATAGCAGATCAGAAGTATGTGAGCGCCTACTATCAAGGCGGAGAGGTACTGCTGGAGGAGCCTCTCTGCTCATTTGAAGAGCGCTTTGGCGAGCAGTTCATACGCATCCACCGCAATGCATTGGTATCCAGCAGGCACCTGATAGGGATCGAGAAAAACCGTGACGGCCAGGCGGTTGCCAAACTCCACGGCACCCATCAACGGCTACAGATCAGCCGGCGGCACCTGCCCAGGGTACGGCAGTGGCTAAAGGGCGGATAAGCAATCCAGCCTTTAACCTTTGCGCGTTAACCGATAACATTGCGCCCTTTCTATTAATATTGAGCACGACGCATGTCTGAACAGACCATCCGCATTGCCACCCGTAAATCGCCGCTTGCCATCTGGCAGGCTGAGCATGTTGCCGCCGAGCTGAAAAAGGCCCACCCTGGGCTCATGGTCGAACTGCTCGGCATGAGCACCAAGGGCGACCGCATTCTGGATGCACCGCTGGCCAAGATCGGCGGCAAGGGGCTGTTCGTCAAAGAGTTGGAGCAGGGGATGCTGGAAGGCAGCGCCGATATTGCCGTCCACTCCATGAAGGATGTCCCGGTTGAGCTGCCAGCGGGGCTGCACCTGCCGATCATTATGCAGCGCGAAGATCCGCGCGACGCCTTTGTCTCCAACCACTGCACCACCCTGGAGGAGCTTCCCCAGGGCGCCTGCGTTGGCACCTCAAGCCTGCGCCGCCAATCCCAGCTCAGTGAGAGGCGCCCCGACCTGGTGATAAAACCGCTGCGAGGCAACGTCAACACCCGGCTGGCAAAGCTGGATGCGGGTGAATTTGATGCCATCATTCTTGCTTCAGCCGGCCTGATTCGCCTGGGCTTTGCAGAACGCATCGCCTCATTCATCAGCGCAGAACAGAGCCTGCCCGCCATTGGCCAGGGTGCCGTCGGCATCGAATGCCGCATAGATGACGAGCGCATAAACCGCCTGCTCAAGCCGCTCCACCACGAAGAGACCGCCATCTGCGTAGGCGCGGAACGCGCCATGAACCATCGCCTGAATGGCGGCTGCCAGGTGCCGATAGCCGGCTACGCTGAACTGCAAGATGGAAAGATACAGATGCGTGGGCTGGTTGGCGAGCCGGATGGGTCACATATCCTGCGCGCAGAAGCGCGGGGGGATGCCGCCCAAACCGAACAGCTGGGCATCCAGGTGGCCGACGAGCTGCTGAGTCGTGGCGCAGACCGCATACTCAAAGCACTGTATGGCGAATAGCGCCTGAATAGCCAAAGTCGGCGCTGGACACCTCATTGCCAAAATCAGACACGGATCTTGCGGGAACAGGGGTGCTGGTCACCCGGGCAGCACACCAGTCTGCCCCCCTGTGCGAGCTGATCCGCAGCCACGGGGGGCGCCCCGTCGCCTTTCCTGCGCTTGAAATATGCGGCCCGGAGGCCCCGGCGGTTATCCGGTCACAGCTTGCCCGGCTTGACCGTTTTGATATGGCCATCTTCATCAGCCCAAATGCCGTCACCCACAGCCTGGCCATACTGGAAGAGAAGAGCCAGCTGGATCGGCTGAAGATAGCCGCCGTCGGAAAAAGCACAACCCACTCACTGGAACAAGCAGGCCTGACCGTTGCAACTGTCCCAAGCGGCAGATTTGACAGTGAAGCGCTGCTGGAGATGCCTGAACTACAGCAGGTTAAAGGGCTTCAAATCATCATCTTTCGAGGTAATGGCGGCCGCCCCCTGCTTGGCGACACCCTGCGGCAACGCGGCGCAGCCGTCACCTACGCAGAGGTCTACCGGCGCACCTGCCCCGCAGCAGACCCGGCCGAACTGCTGAGCAGATGGTCAACCGCAGTACAGGTTGTCACCACCACCAGCATCGATATCCTGAATAACCTTGTCACCCTGTTGGGGAGAGAAGGGATGCACAGATTACGCAGCACCCCACTGCTCGTTGTCAGCAAACGCATGCAAAGTGCAGCGCAAAAACTGGGGTGCCGGAATATCATCCTCGCGCAGCGTGCAGATGACCCATCCGTAGTAAAAGCGCTATGCCGCTGGGTTGCCACAAAAAAATCACGGTAGAGAGAGTTTCTATTGATCATTTAATCGTGTTGCTTTATCGTATCCAACTAAAAAATATGCTCGGAGCATAACCAGTTTAGAAATTTGGAAAATGTGATCTATTTCATATTCCAGTTTGGAGCGGGATGAGTCGTCTGTCACTCTGGTCAAGCCTAACCGCATATCCAGAAGGCGTTTGACAACAGCCCGGCGCAAATCTGAGCAGACAGAACAGCGTCCAGGTCAATGCCCAAACGCCGATAGTTTGAGATAAATCATTTCTCCCAAATCCCTGATTGAATGCCCCCATTCAGGTACCCAAAGAACGACTGACAGCAACGGTAAAAAAAATGACCGACAGCAAAGACAAAGAGAAGGCAGCGGAATCAGAGGCAATTGAGTCCACCAACGAAGCGGAAGAGGCTGCAAAAGAGGCTGAAGCAGCTGCCGTCGATAATGAGCCGCAAGAGAGAGAGCCTGCTGAGGCCGCGTCCACCAACGAATCAAAAAGCGCATCACCGCTCCCCCTGGCCTTCTCCATCCTGGCTATTCTGGGCGTCGTCCTGCTGGGCGCTGGCGGGTACTGGTTTGCCAATGAGCAGCAACGCCTGCTACTCGAACAGCAGGCACTGCTACAGAGCCAGCAGCAGCAGCTGCAAGGTCAGATTGCAGAGAGCGCAAAAAGCGCCGAATCGGATCGCAATGACCTGCGTGCCAAAGTTGATACGATCAGCGCCGGGCTGGCTGGCAGCGAAAGGGACATTGTTGCACACCGGGAGATAGTGGATATTCAGAAAGCCGCCTTCAATAAGCAGACAGAGGCCTTCGAAAAGCAGCAGCAACAGTTTGAAGCCGAGAGTAAGCGCCTGCAGCAGAGAGAGGCCGAGCTACAGACTACCCTGGAGGATGTTCGCCGCAGCATTGGTCGCACAGGCAGTCAGTGGATGGCAGCTGAAGCAGAATACCTGATGCGGGTAGCCAACCATCGGTTACGCCTGGAGCGCGATGAGAAGACCGCCCTCTCTGCCCTCCGGGCCGCAGACGAACGCCTGAAGGCAACCGGCGACCCACTCTGGACAGAGGTTCGTGAAGCCCTTGCAAAGGAGATGTCCGACCTGCTGGCGTTGGTAAAGCTGGATACTATAGGCAAGGCCGCCACCCTGGCCAGCATGATCAAGCAGGTTGACAAGCTCAAGCTGCTGGATGCCTCGGCCCCAGAGATCCATGTAGAAACCAAAACCTCCGAGGCGCTGGATCTGAACAGTGCTATCGCCAAAGCAAAAGAGCTGCTGGAACAGGGGTGGGCCGGCTTTAAATCGCTGGTTATTGTTCGTCGCCACGATGCCCCCGTCACCGCAATGATGCCGCCAGAGCACCGCTACTTCATCTACCAGAACCTGCGCATGCAGCTGGAGGCTGCGCGCTTTGCCATCCTGCGTGCAGATGCCGAACTCTACAAATCCAGCCTGACGACAGTTAAAGAGTGGCTGGATGAGTTCGTAGTGAAAGACCCCACGGCCCAAGCCATGGCAGAGGAGATCGAAGGCCTGCTTAAAGTCAACATTCGACCTGAACTGCCTGATATCTCAGGCTCACTACGCCTGCTGCGTGAAAAGATGAAGGTTGTCGGGATGGAGGCACCTGCACCATGAAACTACTCTTCTTCTGCCTGATCGCGCTGGGCATCGCGGCTTTTGTTGCGCTGGGCATCCGCGAAGATAGCGGCTATGTCCTGATTGGCTACGGTGTCTGGACATTCGAATCCAGCCTGGCGCTGTTTGTACTTGCCCTCGTTATTGTTTTTGTCACCCTGTATGCAACACTGCGCGCTATAGACAACCTGCTCTCTGCCCCGGAAAAAATGCGCAGCTGGGGTTCCCGCCTTAGTGCCAAGCGGGCACGCAAGGCGTTGAACCGTGGGCTGCTGGAACTATCAGAAGGTGACTGGAAAGGGGCAGAAAAACACCTGTTGCGCCTGGCGGATCACTCGGAAACTCCCATGCTCAACTACCTGGCGGCTGCCCGCTCAGCGCAGCAGCAGCGGGCCTATGACCGGCGTGATCACTACCTCCGGCTGGCGCACGCCTGCATGCCAAGCGCTGATGTTGCTGTTGGCCTGACCCAGGCCGAGCTGCAGATGGCTGATGAACAGCAGGAACAGGCACTGGCAACACTGCAACACCTGCGCAGCATCGCCCCGCACCACACACAGGTACTCAAGCTGCTGAAGACGCTCTACGAGCAGTTGGGAGACTGGAAGGGTCTGCGTGAACTGCTGCCCGAACTGCGCAAACGCAATGTCATTGGCGAGGACGAGCTGAAGGCGCTTGAAATCAATATATACAAAGCGCTCCTGGGGCAGGCAGCAACCGATGACGACCCCGCAAGGCTGCGTCAATCATGGGAAGAGATACCCCGCAAGCTTCAGACCAATGAAGAGCTGGTGGCCTGCTATGCACAGCACCTGATGGAGAGGGATCGCCATGACCAGGCCCAGGAGGTCGTATTCAATGCCATGCGCAAACAGTGGAGTGAAATACTGATAGAGCTTTACGGGCATATCAAATCCAGCAACCCCAGCAAGCAGCTCTCGGCTGCCGAAGGGTGGTTGAGCAGAAAGGCCGACGATGCCGTACTGCTGCTTACCCTGGGCCGGCTCTGCCTGCGCTGCAAACTTTGGGGTAAGGCGCGAAGCTATCTGGAGTCCAGCCTCAATATCTGCGCATCCTCAGCCACCTACCGTGAACTGGGCGCGCTGCTGGAGCAGCTGGAAGAGCCGGCAAAGGCCATGGAGTGCTACCGTGCAGGCCTTGAGCTGCATGTTGAAGACCCAACGCTAGACCTGCCCCCGCCTGCTGAAGCAGAACAAGGGGGGGAGGAAGAGCCCATTCCGCAGCTGGAGCAGAAGAGCGCCTAGGAGGCTGTCCGAGAATAGGTAAATATGCAATTTGTCAATAATTAACTCCTTACGAATCAATGAGTTAGAAATTGCATTTCGTAAAAAGTCGAGTTCTCGGACAGCCTCCTAGGAGGCTGTCCAGGCCATACGGATACCAGTGGCGGTACTCGGCGCTATCCCCAAAAAGGGTCAGCCCCTCCTGCGCTTTTTTGCCGCCTTTTTCTTTATTGGCAACGGCAGGCTCTCCTTGCTGCTCAGCCACTCAAGGATAGGGTCCCACTGCACCAGATCCTGGTAGACGCTTGAAGGTGCCATCTCAAAGATCCCCAGCCCCCGTTCCGCTGAGCGGATGTAGTTCTGGCTCTCGCGCAAAGAGGAGAGAAAAGGGATGCCCAGACTGTCTAGAAACTTCTCCAGCTGCTGGTAGATGATTGTATTTTCCCTCACCCGGTTGGCTACAACGGCAATGCGCGTACGATGGCGCGATACCTGACGGCTGACCAGCAGCTCCTGTATAAATCGCGAACAGGCCCGAATATCAATCGGTGACGGCATAACCGGAATGATCAGCGTTTGAACCCGCCGTAAAACAGCATCAATCTCTTTACCATGAATACCTGCGGGCACATCCATAATCAGGTACTCCGTGCCTTTGGGCGCACGGACACCGCCCTCAACCGCATTAATGCCCGTAATGGATGGAATGCCGGTATAGTCCTGGCGGGCCTCCAGCCAGTCCAGCGTAGAGCCTTGCGGGTCAAAATCAACCAGTGCAACCTTGTTGTCCTCATCGGCAAACCAGGTGGCGATGTTGGTTGCCAGCGTGGTTTTGCCACACCCTCCTTTGGAGTTCATCAACATGATTGTACGCATAGATCTATTCAACCCTTTAGATTTTCACTCATCAAGTACCGTTACAAAACGGCCCTTTTATAACACACCTTCAATTGCATTCGGCAGCAGCTCCTGCCAGTGATTGACGATATGGCAGAAAAGCTCCGCTGTCTTCTGCGCATCATAGATGGCCGAGTGTGCCTCTTGCTCATCCCAATCAATACCCGCAGCCTCTGCCGAACGCGCCAAAACAGTCTGCCCATAGACCAGGGCAGAAAAAGAGACCGTATCAAAGGTGCTGAAAGGGTGAAAAGGGTTGCGTTTAAATTTGGTACGTGCCACCGCTGCATTGATAAAGCCAAGGTCAAAGCTCGCATTATGCCCGACCAGAATGGCTCGATTACAGTGGCTGGCCTTGACGGCCTTGCGAATGGGGGTAAATATCTTCTGCAACGCCTGCGCTTCCGATAGCGCCATGCGAAACGGGTGGCCAGGGTCAATACCCGTAAAGGCCAGCGCCCTCGGATCAAGGTTGGCGCCGGGAAAAGGCTCAACATGGCATGCATGGGTCTCTGCCGGTCGCAGAAGCCCATCATCATCCATGCAGATAATGACCGCTGCAATCTCAAGCAGCGCATCTCTGTCTGAATCGAAACCGGCCGTCTCCACATCCACCACAATCGGGAGAAAACCCCGGAAACGGTGTGCGATTTTTGGGTTATAAGGGCAATCATTCATATCGCTACAGAATAAGATAAGCGTGCCACCATGAACAGAGGCAGAACAGAATCCCCAAGGGGTCAGGCAAGATGCCTTAAGCAATTACACATATATTGATTCTTGCTTTACCCTCACCGGCGATTTATGCTACCGAACCTATGTGCCCTGACGCAGGAGCCGGGGCTGAACGCATAAAAAAAACAATTCGGAAGATCAAAGGGCAACACAATGGGTTACAAGCGTTTTTATCGTCAACTGGGGGCACTCTTCCTTCTGGTCTCATCTTCACTGTTTGTCGGATGCGCCACAACCCATGCCGATTATGCCGACCCGCGCGACCCATTCGAAAGCTACAACCGCTTCATGTATGAGGTGAATGACACACTGGACGATACCATCGTCAAGCCCCTGGCCAAAGGATATAAGGCCGTAGTCCCGACCCCTGTTGATCGCGGCATCACCAACCTCTTTAACAATCTTGTTGATATCACCTCAATCCTGAACAACATACTCCAGTTCAAATTTGAGCATGCCGCATCAGGGCTGGGGCGCGTAATGGTCAACAGCACCTTTGGCATCCTCGGCCTGATTGACGTTGCAAGCGTGCATGATATGCCAAGATACAGGGAGGATTTTGGACAAACCCTGGGAAGCTGGGGCGTAGCCCCAGGCCCCTACATCGTGTTGCCACTCCTGGGGCCCAGTGATGTCCGCGATGCCTTTGGACTGCTGGCCGACTGGTATATCGACCCACTTCGCCAGATCAATCCCGAAAGGGCAAGCTGGGGTGCGGCCGGGCTGCGCGGGCTTGATCAGCGTGCAGATCTCCTCTCCGCCAGTAAAGTGATGGAAGAGGCCGCGCTGGATAAATATGAATTTCACCGGGATGCCTATCTGCAAAAGCGCCGGAGCGATGTCTACGATGGCGATCCGCCATTCGAAGATTTCGAATAACGCCACTCAACATCCCGTCAAATCCCCCTTCCCTGCGAAGGGGGTTTTTATTGCCGTACCCACCGCACCTGAGTAAGCTACATACTCTTGGAGAGATCCCTGGACAGCTCCGCAGATAATCCTAGAAAAATCAGTTGAGCCTACTGTGAACGTCTAATGCACTCAATCTACAGGATTTTTCCCGCATTTTGAACTCACCGTATGGGTGATACGCAATCGTTCAAAATGCGGGAAAAAATCCTGTATCTTAAGCACCTTAGCCGCTCTCGCTACGGCTCAACTGATTTTTCTAGGATAATAATTTATGGATTCAAAAACAGATACCTTAATCGGATATATCACCCACGTTCAAAGCAGCGAGTTCATGGCCTCGGTTACCCTGGACAGCAGCGGCAATTTCCCGGTTATTTCACTACAGGGTGAGCAGATCCTTGCAGGGCAGATTGGCTCATACCTCACCATCCAGCAGGGGGATATCTGCATCCTGGCACGGGTTAATCGCGCGGGCAGCACGACAGATACGCCATCTCAGCCGGGTGGATGGCTGGCCATGACACCACTGGGAGTGCTGGCAGCAGAAAAATTTCATCGCGGTATCCACAGCTTCCCAACCCCTGGCGCCCAGGTTCACCTCACTACCCAAAATCAGCTTGCACAGCTCTTCTCAAGTCTCTCGGCCAAAGGGGTCGAACTGGGCCACCTGCCATCGCAGCCTGCGGTTCCCGTCTCACTCGATGCCACGGCACTCTTTGGCAGGCACAGCGCCATCCTGGGGCAATCCGGCTCCGGCAAATCGTGGGGTGTCACCAACCTGCTGCAACAGGCCGTACGCACAATGCCCAACGCCCATGTGGTGGTGCTTGACCTGCATGGCGAGTATCACTGGGTTGATGACATCGGCATTGAACACTCAGCATTTGATGACAGGATCGCCCAGCATCTGGATGCACGCAGGCTCGAAATCCCGTACTGGCTGCTGACCTTTGCCGAACTGGTAGATCTATTTATCGACCGCACAGAGCAGGGTGCATCGACCCAGATCGCCTTTTTTCAGGAGGTTATTCACAGCCTGCGCCGGAAGGCCAATGCCGATATGGATCCGGCCAAAATCTCTATCGATACCCCGGTCTACTTCTCCCTGGCCGACCTGTACCGCCACACCAAAGCAGCCAACGAGCAGAATCTGGACTTTGGCAAACGCAAAGGGACACTGCATGGCAAATTCGATGACCTGCTGATGCGCATGCAGAGCCGGCTGAACGATGTACGCTACGACTTCCTCTTCAAACCCAGGCAGCGCACAAATAGCGCATCGCTCTCCGCCCTGCTGCGCGAGCTTGTCGGGCTGGGTCAGAAGAGGAGCCAGATCACCATCATTGACCTCAGCTCAATCCCTTTCGATGTGCGCCCCACGGTCTCCGCCCAGATAGGCCGCCTGGTCTTTGAGTTCAACTACTGGAACCCCAACCGCAGCCAGTTCCCCATCCTGCTGGTCTGTGAAGAGGCGCACGTCTATGTGCCGCGTGAGCAGCAGACCGCCTTTGCCGGCACCCGCAAGTCCATTGAACGCATCGCCAAAGAGGGGCGAAAATATGGGCTTTCACTCGCCATCATCAGCCAGCGCCCCCACGAACTCTCTGAAACCGTGCTGGCACAGTGTGCCAATTTTCTCTGTTTTCGCATCACCAACCCGGATGACCAGGCCTATATACGCAGCCTGGTGCCCGATGGCGAGAGCAACCTGATTGACACCCTGGCCGCATTGGGACGGGGCGAAGTGATGGCGCTCGGCGAGGCGCTGCCGATACCCCTGCGATTCCAGATGCACGCCCCGGACCCAAAGCCCAACAGCAGTGATACCGACCTCCATCGCCACTGGAGTGCAACCTCCGAAACCGTTGATGTAGAGATCATCGCCAAAAACTGGCAACAGCAGTGCCTGCGAGGATAGCCCCTCCACTTGCGATAATAAGCTATAATCCTAGATTCCGCAGTTGACCGCTTTGAGGATGTATCAACATATTGATGTGCTTGATGTTTTGTGCTTTTAGCCAGTTCATCTGCCAAGTGAACCACGCTACGAGGCGGATTGCACGCTTGCGGAGGCGCATGGCTGCGTTGCAACTCCTTGGAATAGAACAGCTATTCTACGTCGTTGCGCCTTGCCCTGCACCCCCGCAAGCGCACACTCCACCCCGTTCAACTGCGGATTCTAGGATAATCCACCGCTTTCAAGCGCACCATCACACACCCATTTGGAGCAGATCAGATGTCAGAGTCGGGTATTAAAAAAGTGGTACTGGCCTATTCAGGCGGGCTGGATACCTCCGTTATCCTGAAGTGGTTGCAGGAGAGCTACAACTGCGAAGTGGTCACCTTTACCGCCGACATCGGACAGGGTGAAGAGGTCGAACCGGCTCGCACCAAAGCCCAGGCCTGCGGCGTAAAAGAGATCTACATCGACGATCTGCGCGAAGAGTTTGTCCGCGACTATGTCTTCCCCATGTTTCGCGCCAACGCCATCTACGAAGGGGAGTACCTGCTGGGCACCTCCATCGCCCGCCCCCTGATTGCCAAGCGGCTGGTGGAGATCGCCAACGAGACCGGCGCAGACGCCATCTCCCACGGCGCCACCGGCAAAGGTAACGATCAGGTGCGTTTTGAGCTGGGCGCCTACGCCCTCAAGCCAGATGTGCATGTTATCGCCCCCTGGCGCGAATGGGATCTCAACTCCCGCGAAAAACTGCTTAACTACGCAGAAAAGCACGGCATCTCCGTCGATGCCAAACGCAAGGATGGCAGCTCACCCTACTCTATGGATGCCAACCTGCTGCACATCTCCTACGAGGGCAACGAGCTGGAAGACCCCTGGCAGGAGCCGGCCGATGAGATGTGGCGCTGGACCGTCTCCCCCGAAAAGGCCCCGGATCAACCCACCTATATCGAGCTGACCTTTGAGCAGGGCGATATCACCGCCATCGACGGCAAGAGGATGAGCCCAGCCACTGTGCTGGAAGCCCTGAACAAGGTCGGTGGCGAGAATGGCATTGGCCGCGACGACATTGTCGAAAACCGCTACGTCGGCATGAAATCACGCGGCTGCTACGAGACCCCCGGTGGCACCATCATGCTCAAGGCGCACCGCGCCATCGAATCACTCACCCTGGATCGGGAGTCCGCCCACCTCAAAGATGAGCTAATGCCGCGCTACGCCAGCCTGATCTATAACGGCTACTGGTGGAGCCCCGAACGGGAGATGCTGCAAACGGCCATCGACCAGACCCAAAAGGTGGTCAACGGCATGGTGCGCCTCAAGCTCTACAAAGGCACCGTTATGGTGACTGGCCGCAAGTCGGCATCCCACAGCCTGTTTGATGAGTCCATCGCCACCTTCGAAGAGGATGATGGTGCATACCATCAGGCCGATGCCGAAGGCTTCATCAAACTCAATGCCTTGCGCCTGCGCGTCGCCGCCCGGCGTAACCGCTAAGACATATCGGGGTCAGGTCAGGCCGCCATGGCCTCCCGCCCCCGGATAGCCGTCAGCAGCTGTCTGCTGGGCAACCCCGTCCGTTACGATGGTACGGGCAGGTTCAGCGAAACCATCTGCACCCACCTCGCCAGGCAGTTCGAGATAGTCGCTGTCTGCCCCGAGGTGGAGGCGGGTCTGGGCACCCCCCGCCCTCCCGTCAGATTAACCGGCAACCCCCGGCACCCTTTGGCGTTGGGGGTTGAGGATGCCAGCCTGGATGTCACCGCGGCGCTGTTGCGCTTTTCTGACAGCTGGCTGGCTCAGGCCAAAACCCTCTCGGGAGTGGTTCTTAAATCACGCTCACCCAGTTGCGGTCTGCGGGACACCCCTGTTTTTGACCGGCATGGAGCGGTTCAGAGCAGCGGCGCAGGCCTCTTCACCCGGGTGTTGACCCGGCACTACCCCCAACTGCCAGTGGATGACGAGGTCAGCATTGCAGATGCAAAACGCCGAAATGCCTTTATAAACAGGGTGGAACAGTACGCGCTTGGACGGTGCGGCAGCTAAAGTTTCAGCCCCCGCTGCCGATACCCCACGTTAGAGAGCCGCACTTAACCCCGGCGCAAAAAACCAAACACGCCCCAGCAATAGAGTTGACAGATGACCGCAGAAAGACTCGTAAAAGACCTCGACAATCTGGTTGCACTGCCACAGGCCTACCTCCAGATCAGCCAGATGATCAACTCACCCAGGCACTCCGCCCTCGACATCGGCAAGATCATCGCGCAGGATACCGACCTCTCCGCACGGCTGCTGAGGATTGTAAACAGCGCCTTTTACGGCATCCCCGTCCCTGTTGAGACCATCTCCCGGGCGGTCACCATTGTGGGTACATCCGATCTGCACGATCTGGTGCTTGCCACCTCAGCCAGCCGTATCTTTAAGGATATTCCGGGTGAGCTGATGGATATGGGCGAGTTTTGGGGTATGTCGGTCTACACCGGCATTGTCGCCAGCACACTGGCGGAGCGGTGCAACATCCTGCACTGTGAGCGGCTCTTTGTGCAGGGGATGCTGCACGATATTGGCCGTCTCCCCATCTACCTTCGGCTGCCGGAGAGGGCGCGCGAGATCCTGCTTATCACCAACGGCAGCTATGACACCCTCTCTGCCACAGAGCAGAAGATACTCGGCTTCACCCACACCGAGGTGGGCGCAGAGCTGACCCGCGCCTGGAACCTGCCCGAGAGCATTCAAACCATCACCCGCTGCCATCATCAGCCGGAACGGGCAGCCGAATATAAAATCGAGACCTCGCTCATCCACATCAGCAGCATCCTGGCAGAGTGCGAAACCCTGGATGAGAGCATCGATGAGATCCTGGCGCGGGTCGACCCCTATGCCTGGCAGATCACCGGGCTGACCCAACCGGATGTAGAGTCTGTTCTGGATGGCATTCCACAGCAGGCCGCAGAGGTTCTGAAGCTGATACTGCCTGCAACCGGCTAAGCGCTTTCGCCCGGCGCTGCCTCCGACCGCTCTCTGATGTGATAGGCGCGAATGGCCAGTACCGTATTGAGCACAAAAACCAGCAGCGTCAGCGCATTGATCAGCCCGCTGATGTTGCGGGAGAGCAGCTCTACCGTCAGATCACCCACAACGCGAACCGTAAGAAAAACGTGCAGCAGCACCACATGGATATAGAAGGCGGGTCGGTAGATCATCCCCCGCCCCAGCACTGCGGGAAAGATCACCGGGGCATGGCCAAAGATCATTGAGAAGATAAAGCCCAAAAAGAAGCTGTGCAGCACGGCATCGTAGCGCAGACCACTAAAGTCGGCCCCAAACAGCAGCAACAGCAGACCGCAGCAGGCCAGCCAAACATAACCTGCCAGCAGGTTGACGGCGATAAAGCGGGTCAGCCCTTGCTGCCGAACCGTGCGCCGCGCCACATCATTAAGCCCCAGCCAGAGGGCAATAGCCACCATGCCCACGCCCAGCAGGCGCACCCCGGCATCCAGGTCCAGCAGGGTAACCGCAATCCCCAGCATGGAGAGGATCACCGCCGCGCTCATCTGCCTCTGCCGCTGTTTTGAGATGAAGAGCATCCGCCCCAGCTCCATCCGCTCGCCTGCAATCGTCAGCAGCAGAAACCCCATCCACCACCAGACCACCACAAAGATACTGTTGCCCAGCAACCAGAGCAGATTACCAACCAGCCAGGAGAGCGCACCCACCAGCATAATCACAGTAAACCAGGCGAACTGACGCCGCAGAAAGGCGACAAACAGCGCACAGAGCATGAGGCTGCCGGTAACGATCAACAGCTGCGCCAACGGCGGAGCCACCCCGGCGATCAGCAGCAGGCCGCCCAGGCCGGTGGATAGTGGCCCGAAAAACCCCCACAGCCGGCCCAGTGCAACCGCCCGCTCCAGCCCGATGACCGTTCCCAGAAAGGCGCCCACCATCAGTGAGCCGTGGTTGGCTGGCAGTGCCACAGTCAGTGTCGGTAGCTCCCAACCCAGGCGCTGGACACCGCCAAACAGCGCCATCAACAGTGAGAACATGCCCATCGCCATCAGCGGCAGGCGATGGTTCGGCTTCAGGTTCATAGTGTTACCATTGTGTTATCAGAGAGAGGGGGCAGACAGAAACTTGAGGGTTCTCAGCCCATGCCCCCCAGCATTTTCCTGGCAGTATCCGACATCCGCTCCGGCGTCCAGGCAGGTTCCCAGACCACCTGCACATCAACCTCTGCCAGTGAAGGCAGCGCACGCGTAACGGCCTGGCGGGCTTCATTGGTAATGCTGACATGCAGCGGGCAGCTGGGTGAGGTCATGGTGATCTCGATCACTGCCCGGTTGTCGGTAACGGTTACGGTATAGACCATGCCCATCTCAACGATGTCGATCCCGACCTCAGGGTCCATCACCGTCTTCAGTGCCGCCCAGATGGCCTCCTGCTGTGAGGTGTCGTGTGCTTGATTCACGTGCTGCCGCTCTCTCTTGATGTGGGGGTGACAGTATAGCTGTTTTCCTCTTCCTGAAGTTCAAACCGCAGCGCCAGACCATTATTGCACCAGCGCTCTCCCGTGGGTTCCGGCCCGTCATCAAAAACATGCCCCTGATGGCCGCCACAGCGGGCGCAGTGGTACTCGGTTCGGGGCCAGACCATCTTGAAGTCGCGCCTGGTCTCCAGATGCCCCTCAATAGTGGTGAAAAAGCTGGGCCAGCCGGTGCCGCTGTCAAATTTCATATCGGAACGGAACAGCTCCAGATCACAGCCTGCACAGTGGTAGATACCCTTCCGGTACTCGCTGTCCAGAGGGCTGCTGCGCGGCGGCTCTGTCCCCTCATCACGCAGAATGTCAAACTGTTCAGGGGTCAGAATGGCTGCCCACTCCGCTCTGGTTCTGGTTATCTTTGTGATCATGGTTTTTCTCCCTCGATTGCCGGCAAAGAGCGGTGATGCTGTCAGCGCCAAGCTGCCCACCCCCAGCAGGGAGAGAAAATGGCGACGGTTCAATGCCCTCTCCATCAGCTCCCCCAAAGCGCTTTAAGGCGCTCATCGCGCCCACAGCGGTAGCGGTAGTATTGGTAGCGGATCGGGTTTTTCCTATGGTAGCCCTGATGGTAATCCTCTGCTGGATAGAAGGTGCTCGCTGCTGTGATCTCGACCACTATCGGCTCCTCAAAGGGCTTGGTCTGCTCCAGCATCTGCTTTGACGCCTCCGCCCAGGCCCGCTGCTGCTCGTCATGATAGAAGATGCCAGGGCGGTACTGGCTGCCTACATCGCAAAACTGCTGGTCAGACCGGGTCGGGTCGATGCTGCGCCAGAATAGCTCCAGCAGGCCGACATAGTCTATTACGGAGGGGTCAAAGGTGATCTGAATCGCCTCGGTATGGCCGCTCTCCCCGGCAGAGACCTGCTGATAGGTTGGGTTTTGCAGGTGGCCACCGGTGTATCCTGAGAGCACATCCGTTACCCCCGCTACCTTTTCAAAGTCGCTCTCCATGCACCAGAAGCACCCCCCGGCAAAGGTGGCTGTGGTGGTGGGTTGCGGTGCCGCATGTCCTGTCATGGAAATCAAAGTGAGTGCCCCCAGCAGATAGCGTATAAATGGTTCCATATTGACCGCCCTCCAGAAGATGTTATGACCTCAACCCGGCAGATTTTGTTGCAAAAAGTTTACTCCCAGCGAAAGGTGCGGGCCGCGATGATCAGAAAAACCGCTGTCATCGCCACCAGCGCCATCAGGTTTGGCATGATCTCCATGAGACCGGCGCCATCGATCATGATGGCGCGTGCCCCGTCAATCACATGTGTCAGGGGTAAAATCTGCGCCAGTTTTACCAGCCAGGGGTTGACCCCCTCCAGTGAAAACCAGACACCGGAGAGGAACATCATCGGCCAGCTGATGGCGTTGAGCAGACCACCGGCCAGCTCCTCGCTGGCCAGCCGGGCGGCAATCAACAGGCCCAGGCTGATCAGGCAGATGGCCCCCAGGGCGAAGACAATGAGCAGGTCAAGGTAGCTGCCGTACATGCGGAAATCGAGCACCAGATCGGTGCAGAGGAAGACCAGCGCGCTGACCGACAGCAGCAGCCAGAGCCGGGAGGCCACCTGCGCTGTAATAAATTCGAATGCGGTGACTGGCGTCGCCTTGATCCGTTTGAGCATGCCGTTTTTACGGTATCGCACAATCACGAAGCCGACTCCAAACAGGGCGCTGAACATCAGGTTCATCGCCAGAATGCCGGAGATCAGCCAATCCACATAGCGTATCCCCTCGCCCTCTACCGCCTCGCGCCTGAACCCCTCGTCACTGCCGTTGAGCAGCCGCTCCAGCAGGTAGCCTGCCGGTGAACTCTTATTGATCCAGAACTGCCGGGTGGATGGTGAAATCAGCATGTCCAGCTGGTGGCGCTCTACCTTTACAATGGCATCAGAGAGGTCGCTAACGGGTATGAACTGGATGTAGCGGATCGTCTCAAAGTGCAGCTTCTGGTGCTCTTCCGCATCCGTGATGCCCACTTTGTAGAGATCCGGCCCGTCGCCCGAGAAGGCCACTGCAAAGCCGCCAATCACCATGATGGGGAAGATAAAATTCCAGGCCAGCGCTGCACGGTCACGCCAGAACTCCTTGTTCCTGGCCTGCATAATGGCAAGAAAACGTCTGAAACTCATGTTCGCAGCTCCCGGCCGGTCAGCGCCAGAAAGAGATCCTCCAGGGTGTGCTGCCGGATACGCAGCCCGGCCAGTGAGACCTTCAGCTCAATCAGCCGACGAATCGTGTGGTTGAGGTCACTCGACAGGATCTCGACCAGATCACCGCTCACCTGCATCTCCAGCTCCGGGCAGCTCGCCGGGAAATCGGCTGCCGGCAGTTGCAGCACCACCTCTGCAAAATGCTTGGCCAGCAGTGCATCCGGCGTGCCCTGGGCAATGATCTGGCCATGATCCATGATGATGATATCGTCACAGAGCCGGTAGGCCTCCTCCATGTAGTGGGTGGTGAGCACAATGCTCTTGCCCTGCTGTTTGATGCGCTGTACCAGCTCCCAGAAGTTGCGCCTGGCCTGGGGGTCAAGCCCGGTGGTTGGCTCATCCAGAAAGATCACCTCCGGGTCATTGACCAGCGCAATGGCCAGCAGCAGCCGTTGGCGCTGGCCACCCGAGAGCTTGCGGGTATCCCGATCCAGAAACTCCCCCAGTGAGCAGCTCTCGATCAGATCGGGCAGTGGAATGGTGCGCGGGTACATCTGCTGGAACATCTTCAGTGTCTCATGCACTGTGATGTAGTCCTGCAGCGCCGTGGTCTGAAACATGATGCCGGCCTCATCCCTGAAGCGGCGCCCCAGTGGCCGGCCCTGGTAGAGAATGGTGCCGCTGGTGGGTTCGTTGATCCCCTCCAGCATCTCAACCGTGGTGGTCTTGCCCGCCCCGTTTGGCCCCAGCAGCCCAAAACAGCGGCCACGCTCAATGGCAAAACTGATCCCGTCCACAGCTTTTACGCCCTGATAGTGTCGAGTCAGATTGTCTACTTGCAGAAAAGGGGACACAGTGTCACTCTATTTGGGTTCCTGGCTTTGGACAGAGCAGCTCATTGTATAGAAGATTGCCGACCCTGGCAGAATTTTACCCGAAGTGTGGCGCTGATCGCGCCCTGAAGAGCTCGCTGGGCAGCCTGGTGCTTGGGCTGCTGTTGGCGCTGCTGCCAGGCCACAGCGCGGCGGACTGGGTGGAGGTGAAGGATAGCGAGGGGATTAAAATCTACACCCGGGAGGTTCCGGGGGCCGCGATCATCATGGCAAAGGGCATTGTCACTATTGATGCCAGCCCGGAGGCCATATTAAGGGTGCTGGACAACAACAGCGAGCACCCAAAGTGGATACCCTATCTACAGGAGTCACGGCAGCTGCAGGCCATCTCCGATACGCAGCGGCTGGAGTACAATCTGTTCGATGCCCCCTGGCCGGCCTCCCATCGCGATTTTGTCTTCCGGGTGCATGCCGTCCCCGGCAACGATAAAAATATCCTGCTCTACAGCATGCGATCCGAGTCCAGCCCACTCATGCCGGAGCAGGAGAATATTGTACGGGGCACGCTGCACGAGAGCCGCTTCAAGCTGACCCGGCTGCCATCAGGAGAGACAGAGGTTGAACTGCTGTTTCAGGCCGATCCGAAGGGCTGGATTCCCAACTGGATCACCAATATCGTTCAAAGGGCATGGCCCTATAAAGTGCTTGAGGGGCTGCGTGAGCAGGTGCTCTCTTCTGGGCAATAGCGGCTTTGATTATCGCTCGGAATCAATAAACACATTAACCGCATCTCCCAGATTGAAATAGTTGCGTATCTCCTCTGGCAGGTTGCTCACGCGGATGCTGTCAACAATCTTTAGCCCGGCGGCATCAAGATCCAGCATGCGCGCTTCAGCGCTTGGGATATCCGCATCATAGAGCATCACCTTTGGCGCCAGCAGCGCATTGGGATTGATGGACATCACAACAGCGATGCTCTCATCCGATAGCTTGACCACCGTGCCAGGGGGATAGACCCCCATGCTGGTAATAAACAGCGTGATCTTCTCTTTGTTGAACTTGTGCCGCTCTTTGGCAAACAGGATGGAGATCGCTTCATAAGGCGAGCAGGATTTGCTTGGATCTTTCTGGTTGCACAGGTTGTCATAGGCATTAACCAGCGCAACGATCTGGGCAAGCTCTGAGATCTGGCTCTCCACCAGCCCTTTTGGATAGCCGCTGCCATCACTCATCTCGTGGTGCTGCTCAATGATCTTCACCGCTTCCGGCGGGATGGTGCCAATCTGGTCTGCCTGACGGACGCCATATACAGGGTGCATGCGAATCAGATTCAGCTCCGCCTGATTTAACGGCCCCTGCTTCAACAGAACCTTGTCCGGGATCTCACTGTATCCAAGGTCATGAAACATCGCGCCTGTTCCCAGATCCTGCATCTGCTGCTCATCCAGCCCCAGCTGTCTGCCTAGCATCAACGCCAGAATGGTGACATTGATGGCGTGGTAATAGGTGCTCTCACTCTTGCCTTTCATGTTGACCAGATGCATGGTGGCCTCCTGATTCTCCATCAGAGACTCCACCATTCCCGACACAATCTCCTCCGCCTCCGCAACGGCAGCCTTGGGTTGCGACATGATATTGCGCATCACCTCCCGCAGTGAGGCCGCCGTTTCTGCGTAGGCCTTTTCGCAGCGGTTGAGCGTGACGGTGCGCTCCTTCATCTTCTCGATGCGCTCCTGTTTGTCCCGCTCTTGAGCCGCCTCCCGTTCAGCCTGCGCCTCGGCCTCAGGGTCAGCAATCTCTTCAACCTGTTCGGCCAGGGGCAGCGGTTCCACATCACTTCGGGCAGGGTCATACTGGATGCTGGAGAGATTCAGTTTTTTCAGCTCCGCCAGCTGTTTTTTGTTTTTGATTTTAAAACTGCTCGATATGAAGGAGTGCTGCATCCATGACAGATCCAGCTGGATATAGAGACCGACACAAAGCTGGCTGGGTTTTATGCGGTTGTTGGACATTTTTATATCAGCGCACG
>WFXD01000012.1 GCA_015490795.1 Gammaproteobacteria bacterium | reverse complement strand
CTATAAACGGTGATAAGGTCAAGGTCGAGATTCTGCTGGGTTTCCCGGCAAAAGGGATTGGCGTTACGCTGGGAGCCGCTGTCAGAGAGAAGGTTGAAGCTGTCGAAGGCGTAGCAGCAGCTGATGTGCGTGTTGACTGGAAGATCACTGCGCACACCGTGCAAAAGGGGCTGACCCCCATCAAGAATGTAAAAAATGTGATTGCTGTCGCTTCGGGCAAAGGTGGTGTGGGCAAATCGACCACCTCTGCAAACCTGGCGCTGGCGCTGCTGGCTGAGGGTGCCACAGTTGGCGTGCTCGATGCCGATATCTACGGGCCATCGCAGCCTCGCATGCTGGGCGCCTCTGGCCGGCCTGAGACCAAAGATGGCAAAACCATCGAGCCGATGGAGAGCCTGGGTCTGCAATCCATGTCCATTGGTTATCTGATTGAAGAGGATACCGCCATGATCTGGCGTGGCCCTATGGTGACCCAGGCGCTGGAACAGCTATTGAACGATACCAACTGGAAAGAGCTGGATTACCTCGTTATTGACCTGCCGCCTGGCACGGGTGATACCCAGCTGACACTGGCACAGAAGGTGCCAGTGTCAGGCGCAGTCATCGTCACTACCCCGCAAGACATTGCGCTGCTGGATGCCCGCAAAGGGCTGAAGATGTTTGAAAAAGTTGAAATACCCGTGCTGGGCATCATTGAAAACATGAGCACCCATATCTGCTCCAACTGTGGCCATGAGGAGCATATTTTCGGCAAAGATGGCGGTGCCGGGATGGCCAAAGAGTATGGCATTGATCTGTTGGGTTGCCTGCCGCTGGATATCCGCATCCGGGAGGAGACCGACGGCGGCGTGCCCACCGTGGCTGCCGAGCCTGACTCAAGTATCGCCATGCTCTACCGTGATATTGCCCGCAAGACGGCAGCCAAACTCTCACTCACAGCCAAGGACTATGCCGACAAATTCCCCAGCATTGTCATTGAATAATAACAGCAGGGATTAGAGCAAGGCGCAGCTGATTATCAGCTGCGCCTTTATTGGTTTTGCTGGCGGCTACGGCTCCAACCCGCTATGGAATCGTGTAAAATGCGCCCTACTCTCTTCCCAACCCACAGACCATACTATGAGCATTAAGTCAGACAACTGGATTCGCCGCATGGCGGAACAGCAGAAGATGATTGACCCCTTTATTCCCGGCCAGATAAGGGACGGAGAGAGTGGCCGCGTGATCTCGTATGGCACATCAAGCTACGGTTACGACATCCGCTGCGCGGATGAGTTTAAGATCTTCACCAATATCAACTCGGCTGTGGTTGACCCCAAAAACTTTGATGACAACAGCTTTGTCGATGTGCAGTCAGATGTCTGCATCATTCCTCCCAACTCCTTTGCCCTGGCGCGTACCGTTGAGTATCTGCGCATTCCCCGCAATGTACTGGTCATCTGTTTGGGCAAATCCACCTATGCCCGCTGCGGCATTATTGTCAATGTCACCCCGCTGGAGCCGGAGTGGGAAGGGCATGTGACGCTGGAGTTCTCTAACACCACACCGCTGCCGGCCAAGATCTATGCCAATGAAGGGGTGGCGCAACTGCTCTTTTTTGAATCCGATGAGGTGTGTGACACCTCATACGGTGATCGGGCCGGAAAGTATCAGGGGCAGCAGGGGGTAACGCTGCCTAAACCATAAACCCATGGGATCAGCGGAGTGCCGATCCCATGGGCTTTGGATCGCGGAAAGGGCGCTACTTGCTGCAGAACATCTCTGAGTTATGGCTGCGCATGGCCTGACAGGCATAGGGTTGATCGGCCTGAGCAATATAGCCAACGGCACCCGCAGCAGGGCTTTGGGAGACAGCTGTCGGATCTGCGCCCGCATCCAGAGCCTTCGCAACATTTGCTTTGTTTGCACTGCAACCAACAACAAGCGTTGCCAATAGAATCAAACAGATTGTAGCCAGCTTTTTCATAATATCTCTTCCCAATATAGTTGTTATCAAAAAACCCAGGCCGATCATCGGCTATTGCATGTTTTTTCACAAAGGCATTTGTCAAATTTAGGCGGCTGCTTTAACAGCGTGCGATTTAGCTTCTTTTGATATAGATTTGCACTTGGCAAAGCTAGGCCAAAATGATACCGGGAGCTGCCGTGGCGATAGAAAAACCAAACAGATGGATAATCCTGCTGCCCATTTTGGCAGGGTTTGCTGCCTTGGCTCTGCTCAAGCAAAACCAGAGCGAACCCCTGCAGGAGACAGCCAAGGAGCAGCCACGCCTGGTGCGGGTGATGACGGCATTTGAGGCAACGGTGATCCCCCAGGCCATCGGGCATGGCACGGTCAGGCCCGCCAAAACCTGGGAGGCGGTTGCCCAGGTCAAGGGCGAGATCCTGCAAAAACATCCTGAGCTGAAAAAGGGCGCTATCCTTGAGGCGGGGAGCCTGCTGTTGCAGATTGACCCGGCAGATTACCAGCTGGCCATTGCCCAGAGTGAGGCCGATATCTCAGCCACCAGGGCGCAGCTTGCAGAGCTGAGTGTGCGTGAGGCCAATACCCGCAAATCGCTGGTGATCGAGGAGCAGACCCTGGCGCTGAGCAAAAAGGAGCTGGCCCGCAAAAAACAGCTGATGAATGATGGCAGCATCAGCCGCTCAAAGGTGGAGGATCAGGAGCGCGCCCTGCTGATGCAGCAGCAGGCGGTTCAAATTCAGCGCAACACCCTGAACCTTGTGCCAAGCCAGCGGGCGCTGCTACGTGCGCAGCTGGCGCGGCAGGCGGCCCAGCTGAGTGCGGCACAGCGCGATCTGGCCAATACTGAGATTCGATTACCCTTTGCCGGGCGCATTGCTGCCGTCTATGCAGAGCAGGATCAGTATGTGCGGGAAGGGGAGGAACTGGTGGTTGCCGATGATCTGCAACTGGCTGAGATAGAGGTCCCCATCCCCATCGAGCAGATGCGCAGTGTGCTGCATGCAGAAGGGCCGGTTGATCTGCTCAATACGCCCTCACCCGCGCTGCACAGCCAATTGGGGCTTACCGCCAGGGTTGACCTGAAAGAGGGGATAATCAACGCCAGCTGGCAGGGTCGTTTTGCCCGCATGAGCGATACGCTGGACCCCAAGACCCGCACCGTGGGCGTTATTATCGAGGTGGACGCCCCCTATGCCGGGATGCGCCCCGATGAGCGCCCACCACTGGTAAAGGGGCTGTTTGTCGAGGTCACGCTGCTGGGCAAACCACTCAGCAATCGTCTGATCGTGCCCCGCTCTGCCCTGCATCAAGGCCATCTCCTTATCATTGATGCAGACAACCGTCTGGTGCTCCGCCCGGTTACGCTCTCCCTGCTGCAACCGGAGTTTGCGGTGATCAGCTCCGGCCTGGAGCCTGGCGAGCAGGTTGTACTCTCTGATCTGGTACCGGCAATCGAGGGGATGCTGCTGCAACCACAGGAGGATCAACAGGCAGTGGCACGCCTGAAACAGCAGGCTGGCGCCCTCCCATGATCCGCTATTTTGTATGCCACCCCACCGGAGCCAATCTGCTGATGGCCTTGATGGTGATCATCGGCCTGAGCGCACTACCAGAGCTGCGGCGTGAGACCTTCCCCGATTTTGCGGCACAGAAGCTGGAGATCCGCCTCACCTACCCCGGCGCCAGCGCGGAAGATGTGGAGGAGGCCGTTTGCCAGCGGGTGGAGGATGCCCTGGAGAGCATCAGCGAGGTAGAAGAGGTGGTCTGTGTCGCCAGGGAGGGGCTGGGCACGGTTGTGGTCGAGATGATGGACGACTCGGATATGGCCCGCTTTATGGATGAGGTGAAGAGTGAGGTCGAGGCCATCAGTGATTTCCCGGAGCAGGTGGAGCTGCCGGTGATCAACGAGCTGGGGCGAACAGACAAAGTGGTCGCAGTGGCGATCACCGGTCCCATGTCGGTCAATGATCTGAAGGCCTATGCGGAACAGATCAAGCAGCGCATGCAGCAGACACCCGAGATCTCACAGGTCGAGGTGCTGGGCTTCTCCGACCATCAACTGCGCATCGAGGTCTCAGCACGGGCGATGCGTGGCTTTGGGGTGAGCATGTCGGATGTGGCCAATGCGGTGCGGCGGCAGGGCATAGACCTGCCTGCCGGAACCCTGCAGACACATGATCAGGATCTGCTGCTGCGCTTTGCCGACCTGCGCCGTTCACCGCAGGAGCTGGCCAATCTGGTGGTGGTCAGCGCCAGCAGCGGCGCAGAGATCAGGCTGGGGGATATTGCACAGATCAGCGACCGCTTTGAGCTGGATGAGCGGAAGACCCTCTTCAATGGCCGCCGGGCTGCCGTATTGCAGGTGATCAAGAGCAAACAGCAGGACTCACTGGTGGTGATGGCATCGGTCAGCCGATTCCTTGCAGCTGAGCGACAGCGCGCCCCGCCTGGAGTGGAGTTTACCGTTACCCAGGACCGCTCCTCTATCGTGAGTGACCGCCTTAACCTGCTGCTGATAAACGGTGGCCAGGGGCTGATTCTGGTATTTCTCACCATGTGGCTCTTCTTTCAGCTGCGTTTTGCCTTTTGGGTCGCCATGGGGCTGCCGATCTCCTTCCTGGGTGCGCTCTTTATCATGGGCATGCTGGGGCTGACCATCAACATGATCACCATGGTGGCGCTGCTCATCGCCATCGGCCTGCTGATGGATGATGCCATTGTCATCTCCGAGAATATTGCGGCCCATCTGCGTAAAGGGAAACCCCCTGTGCAGGCGGCGATCGATGGTGCCAAGCAGGTTGCGCCAGGGGTCATCTCCTCCTTTTTGACAACCATAGCGGTCTTTGGGCCGCTCGCCTTTCTCTCCGGCCACATGGGCAGTGTGCTGAAGTTCATCCCGATGGTGCTCTGCCTGGTGCTGGTGGTGAGTCTGATTGAGGCCTTTATGATCCTGCCATACCATCTGGCGCACTCTTTACAGAATCAGGACAAAAAGACGAGCCGTTTCCGCCAGCGCTTTGAAGGGCAGCTGGACTATTTTCGCCAGCAGATCCTGGGGCGCGCCGTCGATTTTGCCGTACACCAGCGCTACTGGTTTGTTGGCAGTGTCATTGGGCTCTTCCTGCTGAGCATGGGCATGGTGCTCAGTGGCAAGCTCAAGTATCAGGTCTTTCCCAATATTGAGGGTGACATCATTGAGGCGCGGATTCTGCTGCCCCAGGGCACACCGCTGTGGCGCACGGAGGCCGCCGTGCAGCGGATTACCGATGGACTCAAGGCGGTGGATGAGCACTTCTCCCCCTTTCAGCCCGATGGGAAGCGGCTGGTACAGAACATCCAGGTGCGCTACAGCACCAATCAGGATGCCGGTGAGTCCGGCCCTCACCTGGCCACGATAACGGCAGATCTGATTACCGCTGAAGAGCGTCAGGGGCGGCTGGATGACATCATCAACCACTGGCGCAACAATGTAGGCGAGATCCCCGATCTGATCGCCCTCAACTACAAGGAGCCGGTGATCGGGCCGGGCGGCATCCCGCTGGAGATACGCCTCAAAGGCCCCAGTCTGGAGCAGCTGAAACAGGCCTCGCTGGAGCTGCAAGAGTGGCTGGGGCGCTACCGGGGGGTATTTGATCTCTCTGATGACCTGCGACCGGGCAAGCCCGAGCTGCGCATGCGCCTGCGGGAGGGGACGCTGGCACTGGGACTGGATGCCACAACCATCGCCAATCAGCTGCGTGCGGCCTTTTTTGGCGTGACGGCCAGCGAAATCCTGGTGGGGGGCGAGGCCTATGAGATTGATGTCAGGCTGGCGCAGCATGACCAATCCACACTGGCAGACCTGGAGACCTTTCGGATCGTTACAGAACAAGGCGACCAGATCCCCCTGAGCACCCTGGTACATATCGAGTCAGACCGTGGCTTCTCCCGCATCAAGCGGGTGGACGGGGTGCGCACGGTGACCATTACCGGCGATCTGGACTCCCGCATCGCCAATGCCCAGGAGCTGGTCAACCACACCCGCCAGCTCTTTCTGCCTGAGTTGCAGCAGCGCTACCCTGGCGTGCAGATCGGGATTGAAGGGCAGTCCAGGGAGTCGGACAAGACCGGCAGCTCAATGGCGCGCAGCTTTGCCATTGGACTGGTCTGCATCTTCATCCTGCTCAGTTTTCAGTTTCGCAGCTATCTGGAGCCGCTGGTGGTGATGTTTGTCATCCCGCTATCGCTGATTGGCGTCATCTGGGGGCATCTGTTGATGGGGGTTGCGCTCTCCATGCCGGGCATTATCGGCTTCACTTCACTGGCGGGGATCGTGGTGAATGACTCCATCCTGCTGGTGGAATTCCTAAAACGGCAGGTACGCAAGGGGCACAGTACGATCGAAGCGGCGAAGATTGCCAGCCGGGCGCGTTTCCGTGCGGTGCTGCTCACCTCAATCACCACCATTGCGGGTCTCTTCCCGCTGCTATTGGAGAAGAGCACGCAGGCGCAGATCCTCATCCCGCTGGCGGTCAGTATCATCTTTGGCCTGCTGGCCACCACCCTGCTGGTACTGCTGGTGGTACCCGCACTGTTTAGCATACTGGATGACTTCAAAACCCCCGATAGAGGCTGAGTCCTTTGGGTTGAATCGAAAAACAGAGAAAGGGGTTTGGCGGGGAGCAGCGTGCTATGGTTAGCAGCTGGATGGAAAAGCCCAAAGAAGATGCTGATGGCCACTCCCTGGCCATCAGCACTCAACAGACTAAGCTGATTTAGACAGCATCAACAATTGCATTCAAGGATGCGCTGGGGCGCATGACTGCTTCTGCCTTTGCATCATCTACCTGGAAGTAACCACCAAGATCAACCGGCTTGCCCTGAACAGCATTCAGCTCCTCAATAATCTTGGCCTCATTCTCTGCAAGCTTTTTGGCAATGGGGGCGAATTTCGCCTGAAGTTCAGCATCATCCGTCTGTTCTGCCAGTGCCTCAGCCCAGTACAGAGCCAGATAGAAGTGGCTGCCGCGGTTGTCCAGCTCACCACACTTGCGAGAGGGTGACTTGTTGTTGTCTAGCAGCTTGCCAGTCGCCTGGTCCAGTGCTGCCGCCAGAACTTTGGCCCGGGCATTGCCAGTCAGGGTGCTGACCTGCTCCAGGGAGGGACAAAGGGCCAGAAATTCACCCAGTGAATCCCAACGCAGGTGATTCTCTTTCACCAACTGCTGAACGTGCTTGGGTGCAGAGCCACCGGCTCCCGTCTCGAACAGGCCGCCGCCATTCATCAGAGGTACGATGGAGAGCATCTTGGCACTGGTTCCCACCTCAAGAATGGGGTAGAGGTCGGTGTTGTAGTCACGCAGCACGTTGCCGGTAACAGAGATGGTGTTCTCACCGGCACGCATACGCTCAATCGAGAGCTTGGCAGCGTCATAGACCGACATGATGCGGATGTCCAGACCTGAGGTGTCATGATCCTTCAGGTAGCGATCAACCTTCTTCCTGACCTCCTGGTGGTGAGGACGGTCAGCATCCAGCCAGAAGATAGCAGGCCAACCCGTTGCACGGGCGCGAGTCACTGCCAGCTTCACCCAATCCTGAATGGGGGCGTCTTTGACCATCACCATACGCCAGATATCACCCTCTTCTACATCGTTCTCAAGGATGGTGTTGCCATTGGCATCGACCACGCGCATGGTGCCGTCAGCCGGAGCTTCGAAGGTGGTTGGGTGTGAACCGTACTCTTCCGCTTTTTTCGCCATCAGGCCAACATTGGGCACGGTGCCCATGGTGGTCGGATCAAGTGCGCCATGGGCAATGCAGTTCTCAACCGTTGCGGTGTAAAGCGGTGAGTAGCTGTGGTCAGGGATGACAAATTTGGTATCTTTCTGCTGACCGTCCGGCCCCCACATCTGCCCCGATGCACGGATAGCAGCAGGCATGGATGCGTCGATGATCACATCGCTTGGCACATGCAGGTTGGTGATGCCTTTGTCAGAGTCAACCATGGCGATAGCAGGACGTTTGGCGTAAACAGCCTCAATATCCGCCTCGATGGCTGCCCGCTGATCTTCAGGCAGACTCTGGATCTTGCTGTAGAGATCACCCAGGCCGTTGTTGAAGTTGACCCCCAGCTCTTCAAGAACCGCTGCATTTTTCTCAATGGCATCTTTGTAGAAGACCTTTACACAGTGGCCAAAAACGATCGGATCGGCAACCTTCATCATGGTTGCTTTCATGTGCAGTGAGAAGAGAATGTCCTTCTCTTTGGCATCCTCAATCTGCTCACTAAGAAAATTTACCAGGGCTTTTTTGCTCATGAAGGTGGTATCAACAATCTCACCTGCCTCCAGTGGCACGCTCTCTTTCAGCACGGTAACGGTGCCGTCTTTAGCAACAAACTCAACCCTGGCATCAGTGGCTTCAGCCATAGTGGTTGAGACCTCGTTGGAACGGTAGTCACCACTGCTCATGGTGGCAACGTGTGACTTGGAGTCCTGGCTCCAGGCGCCCATTGAGTGCGGATGCTTCTTGGCGAAGTTCTTTACCGCGCCAGGAGCACGACGGTCAGAGTTACCCTCACGCAACACAGGGTTTACCGCGCTTCCCAGTACCTTTGAGTAACGCTCTTTAATCTCTTCCTCAGCCGCATTTTGTGGCTCTTCCGGGTAATCCGGAAGGTCGTAGCCCTTCTCTTGCAGCTCTTTGATTGCCGCTTTCAGCTGCGGCAGGGAGGCGCTGATATTAGGCAGCTTGATGATGTTGGCTTCGGGGGTCTTGGCCAGTTCGCCCAGACGAGCCAGTTCATCGGGAATTCTCTGCTCTTCTGTCAGGTTCTCCGGGAAAGTGGCGATGATGCGGCCAGCAAGGGAGATATCCCTTGCCTCTACGTTTACGCCTGCAGCTTGCGTGAAGGCATTAACGATCGGCAGCAAAGAGTAGGTTGCTAAAGCGGGTGCTTCATCAATCTTGGTCCAAATGATCTTTGATGTTGTCATGGTTTTTCCTCAGTTTAATAAAAGCGGCATATAAATTCAGGATGAAAAAAGTGAAGATACCCCTCTCAAGCGAGATACCGTTATCCAGTCTCGCGGAGGGTTTATCGTCAAATCAGGTAAGAAACTCTTCATTGCAGCAGGCCCCTCGACAGGGAAGCTGGAGAGGCATTGCGCATTGGCGCGGTCATTACGAGTACAACGGCTCTGGCAAGCCAGGTCGTGACATTTGGAATTCAGATCCATACAGGGAACGGCCGCCCTCTTCTTGAAGATATTGAAGAGGCCACAGATCGTGCGAGTCATACTTTCGCCATTCCATTCAGCAATGGCGTTTTTGGCTCTGGATTTTTCCATCGGCATTCTCTGGATTCAGTTGCGGCACTGCCTAACAGACTGCTCAGGACAATCGCGTCATACTCATTAAAACGCACCCGCCCCCAGTAAGGGAGAGGGTGCGCAATAATGAATGTTTACAACTACAATGTAAACCCCTACAGATTACCCGACATAGCTCACTTTGCTGGCTGGGGTGCGGGTGTCCATATTGCGGCCACGGTTGGTGTGGTCGTCGATCTCTGCGGCACTGCCGATCATGCGTCCAAAGAGGAACACGGTGAATGCTGCAGACTCCAGCTGACGCTCACTGACCTTGCCTTCCGCGTAAGGTTGCCACAGCATCTTCAGCAGGATCACGGCAATAACGGCATCGACGTTAACGCAGTAGACATTCTTGCTGACACCGGTCTTGGCCAGCGCCTCAACCATATTGTGGTAGTAGTCCAGGAAGACATTATACTGGCCCTTCTCTTTGATCAGGTTGTTTACAAAGACTTCACGCGGATCATAGTTGACATCCCTGCCCTTGAAGACAGGGTGGTTGATGCAGGGGATCTTGGCATAGGAGAGATCACCCGCCGCCTTGGCCTTGGTTTTATAGGCCTTGTACTCTTTGGCATAGCTCAGCGCCATAGCCGCAAGATCCAGCCCATGGCTGGGGTTGCCCGGGTCTTTCAGGCCGCTCTCCTTGAACTGCTGCATCAGAAAGGCCATCGCCTCAAAGCCGTTGCCGCCGTGGGCAAAGCCGGTATGAGTCAGGAAACCGATATAGGATTTGTTGACCTGCACCCGCTCAGGAACCTCAGGGCCATCGGCACTGACAGCACCTTTGGCACCCTGGCCAGAGATGGTGCCGGGGCCATTGGTGGTCAGCAGGCCCAACAGAATGGAGAGTGAAAACAGCTCCTCTTCACTGGGCTTGGTGCCCAGCAGTGCCAGGTATGCGGTCTCGGTGAAGCTCCACTCATTCATCAGCTCCTGATCAGATACACCACAGAAGCTGCCCGGTTGCTGCTGGTCACTCGATGCAGCAGAGCCGATCAGGGTGCTGAAGACACGCAGATGCCATGGCATGTTAACCAGGGTGGTCACAGAGACCCGCTTATGCATCAACGGCTTCCATACCAGGTGAGCTGCGGCGGCAGCGGTGATGGCATCCTCAGCAATCGCCTTGCCGGTACGCTCGGCCAATGCCTCCAGGGTGCGCAGAAAGACAGAGCTTACGCCGCGCGCCTTGAGTGCGGCCAGCATCCCTTCACTGCGCGCCGTGGCGCTCTCCGCCAGCAGCGCTTCGGCCGCAGGGCCGGAAGCGGCCTTGTCGACGATAGCGCTGATGTCAAAGGCCTCATCGGCAGGATCTGCCAGACCGGACTGCCCAAACAGATCCTTAAACGCTTCAGCGGCTGCCTTGGCACCCGCCGCCTTGTTAGGCCCGACAATGGCCACCGCAGAGGCCAGTACCGTATTGGGGCTGTTGCCGGCCTCGCGCGCTGCATCGGCTGCGGCCACGGTTATCTCATTCGCCTGGTTGACATAGGCGTTAAGAATGACATTGACCAGCGCAGCGCCATTGGCATCCGGGTACTCGCGCGCCAGTGAGAGCACCAGGTTATCTTCAAAGGTGTGCGTAGAGGCATCCAGTACACTGACGCCCTGCAGACGGCTCACCTGGGTTTTTGGATCCATCATGGAGGCGCCGGAGGCATCCTTCATTGTCTGACGCGGGAAGACCACACCCACCTGCTCCAAAAGCGCAGCAATCTGCTGGTTGTAGGGCTCCATCGCGGTAACGAGCGGGGCATCCAGCTCTGCCGGCAGACCAATATCCAGATCACTGGCAAACCAGGGCTTCAATGAAAGGTCACCTCTGGGCTCAAAATCCGGCTGAACATCGTTCAGGGCCATAACCGCAGTCAGCGCTTCCGGGATGTGGGCAATATTGACAACCACAGCGCCCTTGGCGGATACCACCGGATTCTCGGGGGTGTAGATAGCATCCACACCAAATTTATCCATGAACCACTTCTCTTTGGCCTCAGCATTGTCACCTGAACCAGCGATAGCGCCTGCATGCCCGCAGGCGCGGGTCAGCTTGGCCTTCCAGCGGCCCACGATACAGGCGACAACAGGCTTCTTCAGCTCAATGTCGTGCTCGTAGTAACCACCCGGCTCGATATACATGACAGCCGCTTTGCTGCGATCATCATTATGGAATGCGTGGGTAAACTCAGGCGCAGAGAAGTGGATATAGACATCCTTGCCTGAGGAGACAGATACCGTGGTACCCCAGCCTGCGGTCAGCATGTAGGTTGCAATGGTGGTGGTGAAGTTACCTGAGTTTGAGAACAGGGCAATAGAGCCCGGCACCAGTGACTCTTCAGGGGCATTGCCACCCAGTGCGCCACCGATGCGGACATGTTTGTGCGCATCGGCAATACCCAGGCAGTTGGCACCGAAGACATCGACCCCCTGCTGCTGGCAGTATTGACGGATAATGCGGGAGTCGGAGAGCGGCACCTTCTCGGTGAGGATGACCACTTTAGTGATTTCAGGGTTGACCCGCACCGCCTCAATCACAGAGTCCTTTACACCGGATGGCGGCACATAGACCACCGCCACATTGAAGTGGTGCCCGGCATCCATGGCTTCGGCCACATTGTTGTAGATGGGGATATCGCCCGCCTCGGTCTTCATGGAGGAGCCAGAGCGCCCCGGCATGGTGCCACAGACGATATTGCCACCGGAGTAGACATGGCTGACAGGCGTTACGGTGCGGCTTTCACCGCCAGCGATATTGAGAACACAGACCCGGTCTTCTGTAGTTGCGACCTGATCCAGGGAGTCGATCCCGACATAATAATGTTCGAAGGCTGCAACACCGCGTGGTGCCCGGCTATACTTTCCAGAACTTGTTAATGATGACATTCTGAACCTCTATTCATTTGCTTTATATTCGATACTGAAGGGTGTGCTGAGTCTTATCGAACTCAGGCCGCTGTGTTGGATTGGCAACCAATCCCCATCGCCTTGGCGATTGTGGCTTTGCCGCCCTTGTTTTCCATCCAGTCATCAATATCCCTGGCATAGTTCACTACTGCGCTCATGGAAGAGTCGAAACCGAACATGCGGTAGGGGATTTTCAATCCATCCAGGGTATCTTTCATGTACCCCATTCCGCGAATCAGATTGGGGCCACCGCGCCCTACCACCACATAGAGCGGTTTGAGCTCATTGCTGTTCATATAGTCACGCAGGGCATCGGCCATGGCGCGGAAGGTCTCATAGATATCGGTATTGTTGGCCTTGCCACCGATGATGAACAGGACGTTGCTCTGCTCCAGCCAGTACTTGTAGGTGATACGGCTGATGTCATACATCTTCTCGTAAGGTGGGTTACCGCCAAAATCAGAGGAGATAATGCCGGCATCCCCCAGCAGTTCGGTCACCAGCGCATTGGCGCCGCCGCCAAAGGTCATCGCCGTGATGGTGCCCTGGTCATTGGTGACGAATACATCAGACTGGCCCTGATAGGTGCGCAGCTGGTTTACCTCTTGCTCGTAGTCGGACAGCTCGCCGGAGTCCAGGCTGGCGGGCAGCTTCAGCCGCTTCCAGTTTGGGTCATCGGTGTCAAAGGAGCATTTGAAATCGCAGGCGACCGGCACCAGGCGACCCTTGGCATTCGGCATCATGCGGATCGGGTTCAGCTCCAGCATGTTCATGCCATAGTTGTGGTAGAGATCCCACAGCTTTGGCAGATTCTGCACCAGTGGGCTGATGATCTCATTGGGGGCGCCCAGCTGGCGCAGGGTGTTTGAGATAACAAAGCCCTTCAGCCCCGTTAGCGGGTCAAAAGGTACGGTTGCAATCTTGTCTTCAGGCAGCTCTTCAATATCGACACCGCCGTGGTGGGTGATGGTCAGGGTCGGTGCGCGATATATCGTGCTGTCTGTAATAGAGACGTAGATCTCATATTCAGCAGGAATGCCACTCTCGAAGGTGACCCCCTCCGCTTTGGCCACTGTGTTGCCGTGGGTGTGCTTTGCGAAGTAGAGGCGCTCCTTCTCTGCGATAGCGGTATCCAGATCTTTGGCAAAACCGATCAGCCCTGCCTTGCCCTTCTTGCCAATACCACCCTTGAATACGGGTTTGACCAGCACCAGACCCCACTTCTCAAGCAGGGCTTTAATTTCATCGGTACTGGCTTCTGGCCCAAGCACCTCAGCACGTGGAAAATCCACATACTCAAGCAGCCTGGAACCCCACAACATGCCTGTGATCTGCATCTGTTGACTCCTAAAAGTTTAAAGGTTGATAGCTTACAAAATGAAATCTTAGAGACCGGTCTCTTTCACGGTGTCGATAATCGCTTTGAGGGTCTTGTCGAGCATTGCCTGCTCTTCAGCGGTCATCTCAAATTCGAGGATCTTTTCAACGCCACCCGAGCCGATGACGCAGGGGACACCCATAAAGTAACCGTCTATACCGTATTCGCCTTCACACAGGGCCGCAGAAGAGATGACCCGTTTTTTATCTTTGAGGTAGGCCTCGACCATTTCACAGCAGGAGGCCGCAGGGCTGTTGTAGGCGCTGCCATTGCCCAGAAGTTTGACCACTTCAGTGCCGGCTTCACGAGTCCGGTCCGCAATGGCATCAATCTTCTCTTTGGACAGGAGCGCATCAAGTGGCACGCCGCCAACCGTTGCGGTGCGCACCAGAGGGATCATGGTAGGGCCGTGTCCACCCAGCACAATGGCGGAGACATCTTCAGATGAGAGCCCTGTCTCCATAGAGACAAAGGCCCTGAAGCGGCCGCTATCCAGAGCACCTGCCATGCCCGCTACGCGCTCTTTGGGCAGGCCTGATATCTTATAAAAGGCATAGACCATGGCATCGAGCGGGTTGGTGGTCAGGATAACAAAGGCGTCGGGGGCATACTGCTGAATATTCTCTGCCACATCCCGAATGATACCCAGGTTGATCTCCAGCAGATCATCACGGGTCATCCCCGGCTTTCTTGGCAGGCCGGCAGTCACCACGACCACATCGGCACCTTCGATATCGGCATAATCACCCGTGCCCGACAGATTGACATCATACCCGCCATGCGGTCTCAAGGCCATGATATCCAGGGCTTTGCCCTTCATGGGGTCTGAGAAGTCAGGTCGATCCAGTATTACTACATCCCCCAGCTCTTTCTGGGTGATGAGGAGCGCTAGGATGCTTCCTATCTGACCGCCTCCAATTAAAGCGATTTTCTTCCTGGACATATTCTCTACCCCTTTAGCGTTAGTAGAAGAACCAGCTCATACAGCGCCAGCAGCAGCTGCCAAAACCAGCCTTGTTGTCAGTTTTCAGGGCGGGTAGCCAACGGCCGCCGCCCCTTTGAGATTTTGAAAGGCGAAATATAAATGAAGAATTGGTTCAAGTGTACCCCTAATTTCACCAAATCAACAAACGCCTGCTCTGCAGGTGGTTGTTGATTTGGTGAAATCAGGGCGATCTGAGTTGGGGCTACAGTGATCCCCAGGAGTCTTTTCGGCGCTGTACATGCAGCCGGGGCAGGATGAGGCCAATGAGAATGCCGGCAATGATGACGGCAGCACCGATTAGAAACCAGTCCCGCGTGCTCTGGTTGCTGAGATCCCGGTTTTCCTGCTTCAGATCCTCTATCTGGTGTGTGAGGTTGGCCACACGCTTGCGAAGCTCTATGCGCTCTTCGGCCATTTGAATGGCATCGGCAGCGGTGCGGCGGATGCTCTCCAGCTCTGCCGCTATCCTGTTTTTGGTCTGCTGTAGTTGAGAGAAGTTGCTGCTGAGCTCTTTTAGCTCAGACTGGGTTGCCATCAGTTCACTGCCGAGCCGTTCCGGCTCTTTCTGTGCGACTTTCAGTTTGGTTTCGGCCGCAGCCAGACGATCCCTGGCACTTGGGGTTTTCATGAGTTGACGGGTGAGGATGTAGCCCTCCATTCCATTTTCGGTACGTACCTTTGAGTAGCCTGTTTCACGGTCACTCTCCAGCAGTGAGAGTGCCGTGCCGCTAGGGAGTGCCTTTAAGATTTTGTGGCTTACCCCTTCGCCGGAGCGCATCATGACCTTGAACTGGTCGGTAACATAGCGTGTTTCGGCTTGGGCCTGGGTGCAGCAGACCAATATGACCAGGGCAGTGAGAATGGTTAGGTGTCTGTTCATGCTATCCATTGATTAAGAACTCCAGTAGAGCCTTCTGTGAGTGCATGCGGTTTTCAGCCTCTTCCCACACCACGCTATCCTCCCGGTCGATAACGGAGGCGGTCACCTCTTCACCCCGGTGGGCGGGCAGGCAGTGCATGAAGAGGGCGTCATTATCCGCCTGCTCCATCAGTATGTCATTGACCTGGTAGTTGGCAAAGGCCACTTCACGCTTGGCCTGCTCATCCTCCTGCCCCATGCTGGCCCAGACATCGGTGACAACCAGGTCTACCCCCTCTGCTGCGGCCAGTGAGTCACGGATAATCTCGCAGTGATTCTTTGCCGAGGCCAGGATGGCCGGATCGGGGTCAAAGCCCTCCGGGCAGGCAATACGGAGTCTGAAGTCAAACTGCCTGGCTGCGTTGATGTAAGAGTGGCACATGTTGTTGCCATCGCCCACCCAGAGCACGGTTTTGCCTTTGATGTCGCCACGGTGCTCAAACCAGGTCTGAATGTCGGCCAGCAGTTGCAGCGGGTGAAAGAGGTCGGTTAGGGCGTTGATAACAGGCACCCTGGAGTGGGCTGCAAAAAGCGCCAGATCACTCTGCTCGTAGGTGCGCACCATGATGCAGTCAACCATGCGTGAGAGTACGCGGGCGGTGTCTTCGATGGGTTCGCCGCGCCCCAGCTGGGTGTCGCGGGGGGAGAGGAATATCGCCTTTCCGCCAAGCTGGGTCATGCCGGCCTCGAATGAGACCCGGGTGCGGGTGGATGATTTCTCAAAGATCATTCCGAGCGTGCGGTTCTTCAGCGACTCGTGCAACTCGCCACTGCGCAGCAGCGCCTTCAGCTCGATGGCCCGGTCGATGATGCTGTGCAGCTCGGCAGGTGTCAGATCCAGCAGTGAGAGGAGGTGCCGGGGCTGCTGTGTGGTTGCTGAGGTCATTTTTCGCTGCTGTTTGATTTCTGAAGAAAGGTTTTGATGATGCCGCTGAGTGTTGCAATCAGCTCATCGGCCTGTTCATCGGTGAGGACAAGCGGTGGCAGCAGACGAATCACACGCTCTGCGGTGACATTGATCAGAATCCTGCCCAGCATCAGCGCGGCTCCGACCAGCTCACCACAGGGGCGATCCAGCTCAATGCCGATCATCAGCCCGCAGCCGCGAATCTCTTTAATGCCCTCTTGCCCCTCCAGCCTGTTCTGAAACCCTTTTAGCAGATAGTGGCCCAGTATGGCGGCCCTCTCTGTCAGCTGATCTTTTTCAAGGGTATCCAGCACGGCGCAGGCTGCGGCACAGGCGAGTGGGTTGCCACCGAATGTGGAGCCGTGGGTGCCGGGGGCTAATATCTCTGCGGCGCCCCCTTTGGCAAGGCAGGCACCAATGGGCAGGCCATTGCCCAGGGCTTTGGCCAGGGTCATGACATCCGGGATAATCTCGCTGTGTTGGTGGGCAAACATCTTGCCTGTGCGCCCCATGCCGGTCTGAACCTCATCCAGCATCATGAGCCACCCATTCTGGTCACACAGCTTGCGCACCCTGCTCAGATAGTCAGGGGCGGGGATGGCGATGCCGCCTTCGCCCTGGATCGGTTCAACCAGCACGGCCACGATATTTTTATCGGCCTGGGCCGCCCTCTCCATGCTCTCGATATCATTGAACGGAACCCGCGCAAAGCCTTGCACAAGCGGCTCAAACCCCGCCTGGACCTTGCGGCTGCCAGTGGCAGAGAGGGTGGCCATGGTGCGCCCGTGGAAGCTGTTTTCCATGACGATAATGGTGGGGACATCTATGCCTTTTGAGTGGCCATAGAGACGGGCAATCTTGATGGCTGCCTCGTTGGCTTCAGCGCCAGAGTTGCTGAAAAAGGCTCGATCCATCTTTGCCAGATGGGTCAGCCGGTCTCCCAGGGTGCGCTGTAGCTTTATCTCATAGAGGTTTGATGTGTGGATCAGGGTCTCTGCCTGCTGGCTGATCGCTTGTGCCACGGTTGGGTGGGCGTGCCCCAATCCACAGACAGCGATGCCGGAGAGGGCATCCAGGTAGCGTGTCCCCTTATCGTCCCAAAGCCAGGCGCCTTCGCCCCGCTCAAAGCAGACTGGCAAGCGTTTGTAGGTGGCCATAAGTGAATCCGTCATGGTTGTTTGTCCTGCCTGGGTTGGCTGCGGGTGTGAATACCGCCACCCTGTTCCGGTTCTGATCTCGGCACCATGGAAGTATATTCACGGAAAAACCAGCAATCTTATCGGACTAAAACTGATGGGGCAACTACGGCGAAACCCGTTAAAATGGGAGAGAAGACAATCAATGCGCTGTACTTGCATTTATTTTGCCAAACCCAAACCAACTGCGCTAACCTTGTTCAGTAACATTGCCCTCCTGTTTTGGTTGCTGAATATTGTGCTTCAACCTACAGCGTTCTGATGCCGGTTAAGGGAGGCGATTCCCATTCCATCTAAATCTAAATCGAAACAAGATATGCCTTTGATAAAACAGCTGTTGCTGGCGTCTCTTCTACTCTCTCTGGGCTCTGCAAATGCCTCTCCCTCTCAGTTGCTTGGCTATGGCGTGAAGCCCTGCGAAGCCTACCTCAAAGCCTACGAAGGCTGGAACAGCGGCCTGGAAGAGCAGATGGAGCAGTATCTGCACTATCGTGACTGGCTGACAGGTTTTATTTCAGGACTCAATCTGGCGATGGGGGAGGATATGCTGCACGGCGTTGAGGTGGCAGGGGCGATGCGGCGCATTCAGCTATATTGTGATGAACATCCTACTGAGGACTTTTTCACAGCATCAGTCTCTTTGATTAAATCACTCTCAAACCTGGAGCAAGGCAAAGCAGAGTAGCAGCTGGCTCTGCGCTGTCCACAAAAATGAAAATCATCTCATTCAATACCAATGGCATCCGTGCCCGCCCCCATCAACTCCTGGCACTTAAAGAGAGGTACGCGCCGGATATTATCGGCATCCAGGAGACCAAAGTGCAGGACTCGGAGTTTCCCGAGGCCGCTGTTGAGGCCCTGGGTTATAACGCGACCTATCATGGACAAAAGGGACATTATGGTGTTGCCCTGCTGTCAAGGCAGCAGCCGGTATCCGTGCAACGGGGCTTTCCAACTGATGAGGAGAATGCGCAAAGGCGATTGATCGCAGGCACCTTCTCTACCCGGGCAGGTGAGGAGATTACCGTTATCAATGGCTATTTCCCCCAGGGGGAGAGCAACTCCCATGAGACCAAATACCCTGATAAGCGCAAATTTTATGCTGATCTGCTGGATTTTCTTAACGAAAATTTCAACCCTGATGATAAGTTGCTGCTCATGGGGGATCTGAATGTTGCGCCCCTGGATATTGATATTGGCATTGGCCCTGCCAATGCCAAGCGCTGGCTGCGGGAGGGTAAATGCTGTTTTCTGCCTGAAGAGCGCGAATGGCTACAGCGTATATTTGACTGGGGGCTACAGGATACCTTTCGCAAGCTGCACCCCCATGTTGATGATCACTTCAGCTGGTTTGACTACCGTAGCCGGGGGTTTGACCGCGAACCCAAACGAGGATTGCGTATTGACCTCATCCTTGCAACAGAGCCTTTGATGGCGCTTTGTACAGATGCAGGAATAGCCTACGATATCAGAGGCATGGAGAAACCCTCTGACCACTGCCCAATATGGGCAACTTTTAATCTGGACTCAGCAGCTGAACCACAGCAACAGCAATAGAGGCTCAACTGATTTTTCTAGGAGTCTGTCGGACCTAGGTGGATTGCAGCGAGGGAGTGGGAGAGTGAGCGCAAATATTCCCGGTTTTGAGGCGCATAGTGGGCCTATGCAACGAAAAACCGGGGATATTTGAGCCGCTCTCCCACTTCCGCAGCCAGTTCATCCTAAGTCCGACAGGCTCCTAGGTTTATGGATTGACAATGGGTACTTATCAAAACAACATCTTTCTTAATGAATGGCATAACGGTGATATGGCGCTATTGCAAAGGGAGTTTGGGTTGCCGGCAGATGAGCTGGCCAATGTAACTATTCTGCTGGCAACCTATGTGCATGACGAGCTTGGTGGCGAGGCCTTTGTGCTGTTTCGCCGGAATGGAAAGCTGTATGAGGTCAATGCCAGTCATGACTCTATAGGAGGTGTAACCGGCCAGTGGGAGCCAGAAGAGACGCTTTTGCAAGCCCTGCGCTATCGCCTTGAGCAGGGGCGACTGGGGCGCAGCGCAGATGGCTCGAACCTGTTTGCCGATGAGCTCTCTTTTCTATTGACGGAGCTGGAAAACGGGGTGCCGCTTTAGAGGCATGGCGACCCTTGCATCATCCGGTTCCCACAGATGGAAAGGCCACTATTTTTTACGGTTTGCCACCCAGACCGCTGCCTCCAGTCGGGATTTCAAATTTAATTTCTTCAACAGGTGTTTCACATGCACCTTGACAGTTCCTTCTGTAATCTCCAGTTCGCGGGCAATCAGCTTATTACTGTATCCTTTAGCGATGAGCTTTAATATCTGCTCCTCTCTTTGTGTCAGCCCGGCTTGTGAAGGGTTTTTTAGTGCCGCATCATCACGCAAGGCGTGCGCCAGCAGTTCAGTTAACTTATTGCATATTACAAACTGGCCACTTGCAGCTGTTTGAAGTTGCTCCAGGATATCTTCCGGCTCCATATCCTTGAGCAGATACCCATCTGCTCCAGCACGCAGTGCTGCTACAACATTATATTCATTATCAGAAACCGTCAGCATAATGACGCGGGAATCAATATCTGTAGCTTTTATTGCTTCCAGCACCTCAATCCCGCCCATGCCTTTCATGTTCATATCGAGCAAAATCAGGTCAGGATTAAGCTCAATAGCCAACTCCAGCCCCTCTTGACCAGAGGCCGCCTCCCCCACTAAAACCAGTGAATCAACCAACGAAATAAGGTCAGCAACACCTTTTCTAAACAGAGGGTGATCATCAATTGCGATAACCGTATGTCTGCTTTCATTATTCATTATATTGCCCATTGTATGGCTTATTTATTATGTGCGATCTTCTCGACTTCCACATCCATGCCTATCTCTTGTGGCACCATTTTATTAAAGTCCACAATGTTTCTGGCATCAGTCGGGAACACTAATGTTACCCGAGTTCCCCCCTCTTCGCGCCGGCATATATCAATCTCGCCGCCAAGGCTCTCTGCCCGCTCATTCATTATTGCCAAACCATGATGATTGCGGCGCTGCGCCAGCTCAGGCACTCCAATACCATCATCTTCAATGCTGATGGTGGCCCGGCAACTGCTGCTATCAAACAGGAGCTTAACCTGTATATTTTCAGCTTTGGAGTGGTTTACTGCATTGGAGAGCGCCTCTCGCACCACCTGCAAAACATGAATTTCCTGATGTGCATTGAGGTGACACCCCTCCAGCTCATTTTTCAAAATTATATTAATATCACTTCGGTTTCGCCAATCTTCAACAGTTGTCTCTAACACCTTGATCAGGCCACTGCCTTCAATCTTGAGGCGGAAGGTTGTTAACAGCTCTCGCAACTGGCGGTAAGCGGAACTGATACCCTCCCGCATTTCGCCGATAATGAGTTGCACCTCCTGCTCTGTGTCGGATTTGGCAATGGTCACATCCAGGCGTGTTGCCTGGATTTTCAGGTAGGAGAGTGATTGCGCCAGCGAGTCATGCAGTTCACGAGCAATAACACTGCGCTCTTCCAGCAGCGCCAATCTTCTGGATTCAGTGACTCGCTGGGTAAGATTGAGCGCCATTCCCACATGACGGGCAACAGTTTCCAGCATCTGTATTTGCCGCTCTTCCAATCCATCCTCAGGCAGTACCTCCATAAACAGCACACCCACCTGCACATCCTGATCTTGAATGGGGGTAGAGATCAGCTGCACCTGACCACTGTCAGTCGTCGCCTGAAAGGTATGGGTGGCACCGTCTTCATAACAGCCCGTGCAGTTAAGCTGGGAACAGACATCTGGAATATCATCCACGGCTTTTCTGGTGGATGCCAGCACATGCTGGCTGGTAAGTGCGTTTTGTCCCAGACAGATAGCACCCGGCCCAAACCCCAGTGGTTTTTCAATGTCTCTCAACAGCTCTTCATAGGTTGTATCAGATAGAGGCGCCTCACTTAAACGTTGAATCGTATTGTACAAAAGCTCCAGTGACTGGTTGCTGCGTTCCAGATCCACTGTCTTCTCTTTCACTCTTGCTTCCAGGTTTGCATACATCTTGGAAAGATCTTCAGACATCATGTTGAAAGCCATTCCCAACTGCCCCAGCTCATCATCTGCGGTGTACCGGGTTCTAACAGAAAAGTCACCCCGCCTTGCGCTATTGGCACAGATCAACAGCCTGTCCAGCGGTTCCAACACCCTTGTTGCAACCAGGTATACGGTAAACAGCACAGCGCATAACGTTGAAGCAAGAGAGATAACCATGATCAGCTTCAGGTTCAGGATCTTTGCTTCAGATGCCTCTTCCAGCATGGTTACAAAACTATCAATATCGACAACAAAATTATTGACCAATGAGAGATGTTTTTGTCTGATATTGCTACGCTGGCCCAGCATGCCTCCTGTTTGCTGTGCCGATGTATCTCCCTCATGGCTGCGGGATGCAGCATAGGCTAAAAATATGGGCTTGATTTCATTGTTCCATCTTTGGCTCAAATTCCTGTATTCAACTTGCTGAGCATGCTCAAAGTTGGTCGCAAGCATCTCAACAAGCGAGGGGAGGGTGAGGCGATAGTCAAATTCAAGCAGTTCGGCTTCAATGGCTCGTGCTATTGAGACATTTTTACTGCTAATATCCTGATCCAGATCAATTGCTGAGAGAATGCGATAGGACTGCATGCGCAAGGCACCGGCCTGATTGATTGCACCGGCATCACCACGAACGGTTTCCGCTGTATAAACAGAGCTCAGCATCCCAATAAATGCCAGCGTCGTAATCACCGCCATCGCCACACCAAGTCGCCATGAAGTGGGTTTTTTAAACAGCCTAATCATTTAAGAGCCCCATAAATCACTATCGATGACTATTGATCGGCTCTCAGTATACATGTTAGTGACTTGTATTTATGCCCATTTGTGCAAACCCAGGATTGGCTCAGATATTACTGGCAACGCTTCACACCCTCTGCATTTGCTTTCAAGTCACCGTTAACAGATGGAGATAAGCACCGCCTCGCTACCCCAAATCATCAACTAATTACCCGCCAACCATAGCCAATCTTGGGTATAATGCGGCGCTCTCAAATTGATCCACCAGCCTCGAGTACAGACACTATGGAACTCTCCAGCCTAACTGCCATCTCCCCCATTGACGGCCGCTACGGGAACAAATGCATTGATCTTCGCCCTGTTTTCAGTGAATTTGGTCTTATCAAACACCGGGTTCTGGTTGAGGTTCGCTGGCTACAGACCCTGGCTGCGGACGAGGGCATCACCGAGGTTCCTGCCCTGAGCGAGCATGCCAATAACATCCTTAACCATATCGCTGACAACTTCAGCGAAGAGGATGCCCACCGGGTCAAGAATATTGAGCGCACCACCAACCACGATGTAAAGGCAGTTGAGTATTTCCTGAAAGAGAGAATTGCAGGCAATCAGGAGCTGGAAGCGATCAGTGAGTTTATCCACTTTGCCTGCACCTCGGAAGATGTGAATAATCTCTCACATGCGCTGATGCTGCGCGAAGGCCGGAGCCTGGTCATTCTGCCCCAGATTGATGACATAATCAGTGCTGTTAAATTGCTGGCACAGGAGCATGCCGACAGACCGATGCTCTCCCGCACCCACGGTCAACCGGCCTCCCCCTCCACCCTTGGCAAAGAGATGGCCAATGTGGTCTTCCGGCTACAGCGTCAACGTGAGCAGATTGCATCTGTTGCGATGCTGGGCAAGATCAATGGCGCCGTAGGCAACTACAATGCCCACATTTCAGCTTACCCCGAGGTGGACTGGGTCAGCCTGGCAAACCGTTTCATCACCTCCCTGGGACTCGACTGGAACCCCTACACCACCCAGATTGAACCCCATGACTACATTGCAGAGCTGTTCGACGCCATGGCCCGCTTCAACACCATCCTTATTGATTTTAGCCGGGATGTCTGGGGCTACATCTCCATCGGCTATTTCAAGCAGAAGACCATCGCAGGCGAAGTCGGCTCATCAACCATGCCGCACAAGGTCAACCCCATTGATTTTGAGAATGCCGAGGGCAACCTGGGAATCGCCAATGCGATTTTTGGCCATCTGGCGGCCAAACTGCCTATCTCCCGCTGGCAGCGTGATCTGACCGACTCCACGGTACTGCGCAACCTTGGCGTTGGCATTGCTCACACCAGCATTGCACTGCAATCCCTGCAACGTGGTATCTCCAAACTTGAGGTCAATGCCGACCAGCTGGCGGCAGACCTGGATAACAACTGGGAGGTATTGGCAGAGCCGATCCAGACCGTGATGCGCCGTTATGGCATTGAAAAGCCCTACGAAAAGCTCAAAGAGTTGACCCGTGGCCAGCGTATTACCCAGGGTGACCTGCGCGCCTTTGTTGATGGGCTGGATATGCCGGAGGCCGCCAAAGAGGCGCTGCGGGAATTGACCCCCGCCAGCTATATCGGCAATGCGATAGAGCAGGCAAAAAACATCTAATCCACCTTCTGCATCAGAGATGGCACACAATAAAAAACTGTTGTTAACATCGGTTTTGTGACCTGGTTCACAGCTGCCCCCCGCTCCCCTTGCCATACTTTTCAGCAGTTGGTTTGAGGCTTTTCCCGATAGGGAGCGCCTTCAAACCTGCGTTTAAGCTCCCTTCCTTTATTTGGTCTGCCTCGCTCTCCTCGGCAGGCCTTTTTTTATGGGCTATGTTTTTTATATGACCCCATAAACTGTAGATATGAACAATGCACATCAAGCACCTGTTTCTACTCATTTTTGTACTGACATCCAGCGCTGCCAATGCAGAAAATGAGCTGACAATCATCAAACTGAAAAGCCGCACAGCTGAAGAGATTATCCCACTGATCAAACCCTTCATTAACCCCCATGACACCATCACCGGCATGGGGAACCAGCTTATTATCCGCACATCCCCCGAAGGGGTTTCCGACATTCACAAAATATTAGAGAAGTTTGACCGGCCACCACGCCGTTTAGTGATCTATCTGCGCCAGGGGCATCTAACGGACGATAAGCAGCGGCAAATCAGCACAGGTATCCGTGCCGATATTGGCAGGCACGTTACCGTAGAGGCCGGAGATCAAACCAAAAACAACAGCATGCGCCTGCGTGCACGCACCCATCACAGAGAGCGTGATCATGAGACGCTCCAGCATATCCAGACACTTGAAGGTGAAGCGGCATTCATTGCCACGGGCAAGCTGATCCCAATCCAGGAACATAGCGCTTACATATCGAACGGGGCCATGTACCAGCAACAGACAACCCGCTTTCAAGATGCCCGCACAGGGTTCTATGTAACGCCCAGGCTCAATGAAAACCGGGTGACACTACAGATCAGCCCATTCATGAATCGATCCGGTCAGACCAATGGCAGCCTGGAAACCCAACAGGCCAGCACCACGCTTTCCGGTCGTCTGGGTGAGTGGATTGCGGTAGCGGGTTCCCATCAAAACCACAAACAACGGGGTGCCGGGCTGGCACGTTTCCAATCAACCCAGGTTGAAGACAGCCGGCAGATTTACCTGCGCATTGAAGAGCTCGTGCAGCACTAATGTATTTCCTCTCTCCGTCGCTACAAGCTGTATCAACGATCACGAAGTGAGGCACCTTAATGGAATTCAAAGACTACCTTAAAATCCTGGCTGTTAAAGACGGTTCTGACATCTATCTGAGCACGGGCGCCCCACCCTGCGCCAAGTTTCACGGCGTACTCCGCCCCCTGGAGAAGGAGTCACTTAAACCGGGGAAAATCAAGCAGATAGCCAACGAGGTGATGAATGAGGATCAGCGCAGGGAGTTTGAGACAGCCCTGGAGATGAACCTGGCAATCTCTGAACCTGGCGTCGGGCGGTTCAGGGTCAACATCTTCAAGCAGCGCAATGAAGTATCCATGGTGGTGCGCAACATCAAAACAGAGATCCCCACGGTAAAGGATCTCAACCTCCCTAAAATACTGACCGACATCATTATGGTCAAACGGGGCCTGATACTCTTTGTGGGCGGCACCGGCTCTGGTAAATCGACCTCTCTGGCCGCCCTCATCGACCACCGCAATGCCAACAGTGGCGACCACATTATCACCATTGAAGACCCCATCGAATTTGTGCACCGGCACAAGCGCTCCATCGTGAACCAGCGCGAGGTGGGGGTTGACACCCTGACCTACGCCGATGCCCTTAAAAACACACTTCGGCAGGCACCCGATGTCATCCTGATCGGTGAGATCCGTGACCGGGAGACCATGGAACATGCCCTGGCCTTTGCCGAAACCGGCCATCTGGCAATCTCCACCCTGCACGCCAACAACTCCAATCAGGCATTGGATCGTATCATCAACTTCTTCCCTGAAGAACGCAGATCACAGCTGTTTCAGGATCTCTCGACCAATCTGCAAGCCTTTGTCTCCCAGCGACTGGTGCAGACAGTCGATGGCAAACGAACAGCCGCTATTGAGATACTGCTGGGCAGCTCAACCATTCAGGATATGATCAAAAAAGGCGATTTCTCCCTCATTAAAGAGATTATGGAAAAATCAGAAGGGATCGGCATGCAGACCTTTGATGGCGCACTGTTCAAACTCTACAAAGAGAAAAGAATCACCCTGGATGAAGCCCTCAAAAACGCCGATTCACCCAACAACCTCAGGCTGCGCATCAACCTGTCTGAATCAGGAGATGCTGATGCAGACGGCACAGGACTCAGCCTTGAAACAATAGAAAAACCACAGGACGAGAGTGAAGCCGAGAGCGCCGAAGAGGAGATGACTGGCTTTAATTTTACCCAGCCAGCAACAGGGGATGGGGAGAGCAGATAGCCTGCCGCCACAGCTTTGCTACGGCACCTCACTCCATACCCGCGCCCTTGTCTTTTTAAGCATATGGCAGCGATTACAATTTTTAAATGTAGCCGCAGGAAAGGATACTTTCCCATGGCATTTTCCACAAAACCTGCCTGCAATCACATCACCCATTGTGAAGTTATTGGCTCCCACAGCCTTTTTAAAAGGCTCGGGGTGGCAACTATCGCAACTTAACCAATAAGTATGCATGCCATGTGGAAAGATCACATCCGGTATCTGCGGCACCTTTGTTCGAAAGACCATAAGATTGGCAAAGTACCCTTCATACTCATCCTCCTCTTTTTGTTCTGCAAGAGAGGCCCTTGGCCGAATAATGCCTTCTGTTACCGCTTTATTCCAATTGACAAAGCCTGCATGATCCTTAGGCAGCAGTTCAAAGGCCGTTGGTTCACCAGCAAAGAGATCCAGATTCTTTGACAGGCTGTAGATATCTATATTGCCAACATACAGACGCAGCAATGACTCTTGCTCTGCATCACATTCGGTACCCAAAAAGTTTTTACATATATCGGTTAATCCACCTTTTGGCTCAAACGCCTGCACAGGTAGAGCAGAGGTGCACACCAAGGCAAGCAGCAGAAATAACTTACTTGTTTGCATAGCAGAAACCTCTTGTAACATATTGTCTTGCATTGTAATCAGCATGCATTCCGAGCAGATTCAACCCCATTAAAAGCATAGCCTAGGAGGCTGTCCGAGAACTCGGCTTTTTACGAAATGCAATTTCTAACTCATTGATTCGTAAGGAGTTAATTATTGACAAATTGCATATTTACCTATTCTCGGACAGCCTCCTAGGAGCCTGAATCAAAGCAGATTCAGATAGAGCATTTAGAAACTACCCCCAGACCAACGCTTAGTCCAGTATTTTCTTGATATGGAAAATCATTCATCTGCCCCTGCTGACCAACACTTTAAAAAATAGAGTGAACCAGGTTCATTATTTATGCATACTCAAACACAGCTGCTCCGTGTTACAGGTGGCATTTTAAGCAATATCATCTCAATAATTTGACAGATAGATGCAATGGTTAACCCATTCACAACTTTTCATTACAGCTTCACTAGACTTTCAGCATCATAAAAATGTCTGGAGGTCGACCATGCTGCATTCACATTTTAGTGTAATGATCTTTTTTATACCGTTGCTTTGTTATACCCAATTGTCGTATGCAAACAGCATGCTTGCAACCAATGGAAAAATGAGCGACAGAGCACAACAGAACCAACATTCTGATTTTATTACCAGCCTGCCTCATGTGACAACAATAGAGGTGTTGCAGCAGATCAGCAGTGCCAGGTCGGCTTTGAGCAGGCGCAAAGCTGCTTTATCAAAAACAGAAAAAGAGAGTGGATTTACTGCCAAAGACAGTGCAATAAGCATAATATTGCCTGGCGGAATGCTCTATGCCGCCATCATTAAGCTGCGCCATACCAGGATAAAAAATCAGCTGCACAGTGTCACCAGGCAGCTAAATGAACTCAATCAGGATCTGATTGCGTTCAGATCATCTCACATCAACAACACCTTGTTGGCAACGCTGCACTGAGCACACCTGCAACACCCAACTGTTTTAAAGCCCCCTGTTATGTGTTCGCGAGCACCAACTATAGTCGTAACGCACTGAATCCAATAGAGAAAATATATCCCTTGATGTACTCGTAAAAATGACTAGAATAGATAGTCATATTGAAAGTTATTACTGAGGTGATTATGAAGGCTTCTATAGTAGACCTGAGGTATAAGACGAATGATATTCTAAAAGCTCTCGATAGGAATGAGAGTGTTACGGTTCTTTATCACGGTAAAGTAAAAGGGATAATTAAACCTGCTAGAGAGAAGTCAGAGCTGAAAGTCAAAGACCATCCATTTTTTGGGATGTGCAGTGAGTCGGAGACTGCAGTACTAGAAGAGCTAGAAAATCTGAGAAAGCCTCGGCATGATCTTTGATACCGATATTTTGATATGGGTTCAAAGGGGGAGTGAGAAAGCAGCCAAACTCATTGAAAAGGATGAAGACAGATATCTTTCCATTCAGAGCTACATGGAATTGCTCCAAGGGGCAAAGAACAAAGTTCACCACAAATATGTGAAAGGTTTTATCAGTGAATTTGAATTCTCAATTTTACCTTTCACCGAGAACATAGGACACCGAGCGCTGATATATGTGGAAGAGTATGCTCTGTCATCAAACATGAGAGCGGGTGATGCTATTATAGCTGCTACAGCGGTCGAAAATAATATGATGCTTGTTTCCAGCAACGTAAAGCATTTCAAGGTTGTCAATGAATTGCAGCTCAAAGCTTTTAGGCCATAAAACACATAACAAAAGCAATTTTGTGCCGAGCTAAACTCGGTGCCTCGGGATTCCTTGGAAAGGGATGAAATTGGTTAGTGTTACCCAGTGGGTGCGTATTGAAAGATACAAGTCCCACCTGCTCAAAGTCTAGCCGACAGGGCAGTAGAGAAACCTGAGGGCAAACCCGGTAACGGGAGTCCGAAGCCAGGT
>WFXD01000011.1 GCA_015490795.1 Gammaproteobacteria bacterium | reverse complement strand
TGATAAAACAGATAGTCCTCAGCTTGATGTGGATGATTTCAATGACGATATCTCGTTCTGACTCTCTATGATTCAGCAAGATGATGCAAATTTCTAATTTGCCTTTTGTGTGCACCATCTATGCGCAGTTTTACTCAGCCGTTAACAGGAGTGGCACGGACGATGTAATGGTCTCCTCCCCCTTATAATTCGGCATCTATGCGCCATGATGGAGATAGAAGCGACCATCAACGTAAGCAGGAGAAGACCATGAAAAAGATTACAACAATCGGGCTGGATTTAGCAAAGAATGTATTTCATGTCATATGCTGCAATGAACATGGCAAAGTAATTAGAAAAAAGAGGTTGAGACGAAGAGAAGTAATCCTCTTTTTCACCCAAATGCCACCCTGCTTGGTGGGGATGGAAACTTGTTCAGGTGCTCACTACTGGGCACATCAATTCATCGCTCTGGGGCATCAGGTAAAACTTATTCCGGCACAGTTTGTGAAGCCCTTTGTGCAGGGCAATAAAAATGACTATAACGACGCATTAGCAATAGCTGAAGCTGTCATTCGCCCAAATATACGCTTTGTAACGCCCAAGACAACAGTGCAACAAGACACACAAGCACCAGTGAAAACAGGAATTGCTTACAGCACGTTCCCCGGTTTATGGTGCGGGCTTCGTTCAAGACCCCCTTGAGGTTGTCCGAAACGAAGCCCCGCAATTCATGGGCCTCAACGTGCTCATTCTCACTTTTAAGCAGATGGAGGGCCAAATCCTTGCCGTCGCCCCGCTGATTACCGACAGGCTCCTGGCAGAGTGATCTACCGCCACGGGTTGCCGCTTTCGTGTATGAAATATCCTGTCTAACCCTCTGCGTCCATGGCATCCAAAAAGCGTTCGGCATCCAGAGCCGCCATGCAGCCAGCCCCGGCAGAGGTGATAGCCTGCCGGTAGATCTGATCCTGCACGTCACCGGCGGCAAATACGCCGGGGATGCTGGTTTGGCTTGAGTTGGCCTGCTGTCCGCTCTCTACCCTCAGGTAGCCATTGTCCATCTCCAACTGGCCGGTGAAGAGATCGGTGTTGGGTTTATGGCCGATGGCGACAAAGACACCCATCAGTTCGATATCCTTGGTGGAGCCATCTTTTACGTTTTTGATGCGCATGCCGGTAACGCCGCTCTGGTCACCCAGCACCTCATCCAGAACGCAGTTCCATTCGATGGTGACATTGCCGGTTTTGGATTTCTGGATCAGCTGATTAGAGAGGATCTTTTCCGAACGGAACTGATCCCGGCGATGTACCACCACAACCTCGGAGGCGATGTTGGAGAGATAGAGCGCCTCTTCAACCGCTGTGCTGCCACCGCCGATTACCGCCACTTTTTTACCCCGGTAGAAGAAGCCGTCGCAGGTGGCACAGGCGGATACGCCGCGACCTTTGAACTCCTCTTCTGAGGGCAATCCCAGGTATTGTGCCGAGGCGCCTGTGCAGATGATCAGTGCGTCGCAGGTATAGGTGCCGGAGTCGCCGGTCAGCTTGAACGGGCGTTCAGTCAGTTCGGCCTTGTTGATGTGATCAAAGATGATCTCGGTATTGAAGCGCTCAGCGTGTTTTTGCATGCGCTCCATCAGGGTTGGCCCCATGACCCCTTCATTGTCCCCCGGCCAGTTGTCCACCTCGGTGGTAGTCATGAGCTGGCCACCCTGCTCGATGCCGGTAATCAGTACCGGGTTCAGGTTGGCTCGTGCGGCATATACCGCTGCTGTATAGCCTGCGGGGCCTGAGCCGAGAATGAGTAGTCGGCAATGTTTTGTTTCGCTCATCTGAGATTTCTCCTGGCTGTTTATCCTAATCCTGTTATCTGCAACTAACTGTCTATACTCAATTAATATAGGCTTAACAGCTGGCTGTATCGTGTTGCAAGCCGTTTCAATGCTGTGCAGGATGGGGAGTGAATTCTTTAAATGCAGAGCGAATAGTACGTAATGTTGTCTGATGGGTAAAGGAGTCAATATGCTGGTTGGAGTTCCGCGTGAAATAAAGCCTCTTGAGGGACGGGTCGGGTTGGTGCCTCAGGCCTGTGGTGAATTGATCCATGCAGGCCACCAGGTCTTTTTGGAGCAGGGGGCGGGTGAGGCCAGTGGCTTTCCTGATGCGCTCTATGCCGCTGTGGGCGTCAAGATTGTGCCCGATGCAGAGGCGCTCTATAGCGCAGCCAAGCTGGTGGTCAAGGTAAAGGAGCCGGTGGGCACAGAACTCGATCTGCTGCGGGAGGATCATCTGCTCTTCTCGTTTTTGCATCTGGCGGCAGAGCCGGCCCTGATAGAGCGGCTGCAACAGATTGGCCTTACAGCAATAGCCTTTGAGACGGTCGAGACTGCGCATGGGTTGCCACTTCTGGCGCCGATGAGCGATATTGCCGGCCGTCTCTCAGTGCAGATTGGTACCACACTGCTGCACCGGCCACAGGGTGGAAAAGGGGTGCTGCTGGGTGGGCTTCCGGCGGCCGAGCGGGGGAGGGTGGTCATTCTGGGGACAGGCAATGCCGGGATGAATGCGGCAGTCGTTGCCGCCGGGCTGGGTGCTGATGTCACTGTGTTTGGCATAGAGCGCCAACAGTTGCTGGCCCTGCGGCAGCTGGGTGCAAACGTGACTGCGCTCCATGCCTATGCCCACCAGATTGATGAGGCCGTGCGGCGGGCTGATCTGCTGATTGGGGCGGTTCTGGTGACGGGTGCCCGCACGCCGCACCTGGTCTCTGCGCAGCAGGTGGCGGCAATGGAACCGGGCAGTGTGATTGTCGATATCTCAGTCGACCAGGGCGGCTGCATCGAGACCATCAGGCCCACCACCTATGAAGAGCCAACCTATACCGTCTCAGGCGTTACCCATTTTGGCGTGACCAATATGCCGGGGGCTGTGCCACGCAGTGCCTCGCTGGCGCTCTCTGCCAGCCTGATCCCTTACCTGCTACAGCTGGCATCGGGTGGCTGGAGATCCAATTCAGCGCTGCAAAAAGGGGTCAATCTGTCTGCCGGAAAGATTGTCCACCCGGCACTATTGGCCTGCCAAAAAAGCTGAAGTGCCCTCTGACAATTGCCCGCCCAAATAGGGTAAGCTCCTCTCTTTGATATTATCCAAATCTGGTCAGGAGGGCGGATTAGTGGCTCAAGCCAAACAACGGGGTGTGGCCGATCTATCAGCCGCTTCAACAATGAACAAGCGCCTGCGCGAGGGCGCTGTACTGTTATTGGTTGCGATTGCATCCTACTTCCTCATATCACTGCTGGCCTATTCGCCGGATGACCCCGGCTGGTCATTCACCGGGCAGCGTGAGCATGTGCAGAACTCCGGTGGCCCGGTTGGTGCCTGGCTGGCGGATGTCTTTCTCTACCTCTTTGGTTTTCTGGCCTACCTCTTCCCCATCATGGTGGGGTGGAGCGGTTGGCTGATTATAAAAGAGCGCACGCCAGAGGATGCGGTCAATATCCACCTGATTGCACTGCGCTGGCTGGGCTTTCTGATCACCCTGGGTTCCGGCTGCGCCCTGGCGGCCATGTATGTCTCCCAGTTCAATGCAGCGATGCCAGTGGGGGCGGGCAGTGGTGGAATATTAGGGGCCTTTTTGCAGGCAGAGTTGGTGAGCATATTCAGCCAGACGGGCAGTACGCTGCTGCTGTTGGCGCTGTTTCTCGGTGGTTTTACCCTCTTTACCGGCGTCTCCTGGCTACAGGTGATGGATCTGCTGGGCGGCGTGACGTTGACACTGGTCGCCTGGCTGATGAGATTCAAATGGCGCTCGGCTGAAGCGCAAGCAGGGCGTGATGCCAAACGCAAACGCTCAGAGCTGGTTAAAGAGGATAAAAAGAGAGCGGAGACGCGCACGCCGGTGCGCATCGAGCCGGTGATCCAGGAGATAAAACCCAGCGTCCGGGCAGAGAAGGAGCGGCAGGCACCGCTGTTTGATACGCTGCCGGGTTCTGAACTCCCACCGCTGGTGCTGCTGGACCCTGCCAAATCCAGCGGCTACGGCTACTCAAAAGAGGCGCTTGAGGCGCTATCCCGCCAGGTGGAGCTCAAACTGAAGGATTTCGGTGTGGTGGTGGAGGTTGTGGCTGTCCGGCCTGGCCCGGTCGTTACCCTGTTCGAGCTGCAACTGGCGCCTGGTACCAAGGCGGCAAAGATCAGCGGGCTGGCCAAGGATCTTGCCCGTGCGCTCTCAACCATCAGCGTGCGAGTGGTGGAGGTGATCCCCGGCAAGCCGGTGGTGGGGCTGGAGATCCCCAACGAGCAACGGGAGATGGTCTACCTCAGCGAGGTGCTGCACTCCGAGGCCTATGACAAATCGCGCTCGGTGCTGACACTGGCGCTGGGCAAGGATATCTCTGGCAACCCCGCCGTGGCTGATCTGGCCAAGATGCCGCATGCCCTGATTGCCGGCACCACGGGTTCGGGCAAGTCGGTAGCCGTCAATGCGATGATTTTGAGCCTGCTCTACAAGGCCCGCCCACAGGAAGTGCGGCTGATTATGATTGACCCGAAGATGCTGGAACTGTCGGTCTACGAAGGCATTCCACACCTGCTGACGCCGGTCGTAACGGATATGAAGGAGGCGGCCAATGCGCTGCGCTGGTCTGTCGGTGAGATGGAGCGGCGCTATCGCCTGATGTCCGCCCTGGGTGTGCGTAACCTGGCAGGTTACAACCGCAAGGTGCAGGAGGCAGAGAAGGCGGGAGAGCCGCTGCGTGATCCTCTCTTCACGCTGGAGCCGGGGCAGGACAGCACCCACATCCCCATCCTGCAAGAGATGCCGGTCATCGTGGTCATTATCGACGAGCTGGCGGATATGATGATGGTGGTGGGCAAAAAGGTAGAGCAGCTGATCGCCCGTCTGGCGCAAAAGGCGCGTGCCTCCGGTATCCATCTGCTGCTGGCGACCCAGCGCCCCTCCGTAGATGTCATCACCGGCCTGATCAAGGCCAATATCCCAACCCGCCTGGCCTTCCAGGTCTCCTCCCGGATCGACTCGCGCACCATCCTCGATCAGATGGGAGCCGAGCATCTGCTGGGTAACGGTGACATGCTCTACCTGCCGCCCGGCAGCAGCATCCCGCAACGCATTCACGGTGCCTTTGTCAGTGATGATGAGGTTCATCGCGTAGTCGATCACCTGAAAAAGATGGGCGAACCTGACTATATTGATGAGGTTGTGCAGGAGCAGACAGAGGAGATCCCTGGCCTCGCCCCCGATGCCAGTGGTGATACGGAGGATACCGATGCCCTGTTCGATGAAGCGGTAAAGATAGTGACAGAGACCCGTCGTGCCTCCATATCCAATGTGCAGCGCCGGCTGAAAATCGGCTACAACCGGGCCGCCCGTATGATTGAGGAGATGGAGCGGATTGGCATCGTCACTCCTGCTGAAACAAACGGAAACCGGGAAGTGCTGGCGCCGCCGCCAGTAGGTGATTAGCGGAACAGTCGCTGCTCTTTTTGCGAGCCTTGCCTAAAGTATATCTGCTTGATGTCGATACAGGAGCGGGAATGCAGTTCTGGTAAGAGAGATTTCCCAAGGATGTGATGCCACGCTGGGGAAACAACCATGCAAGTTAAAAAGAAGTCAGACCCTTCCGCGTCAAGTGGTGAGGGGCATCGCCTGGAACGGCGGAAAGGGGATCGAGGGAGAGGCAATTACTGTGATCCTGAGTGGGAGATGAAGACAGCGGTATCCTGTATTCTGGATACCGCCCTGAAGCCGATCAATTTCCAGCAGCAGCTCAAAGAGGTGCTTGATATCCTCGTCTCCATCTCCTGGTTGAGGGTGGAAAAGAGGGGGGCAATCTTTATTGCCAACAGCCATCGGGAGTTGCTGCTGGTGGTTCAGCATGGATTGGACCCTCAGCTACAGGAAAAATGTGCAAAGATCCCGTTTGGCTGCTGTCTGTGTGGCAAGGCTGCCGAATGCGGGACGGTTCTGTTCCGCAATTGTGTGGATCAGGACCACGATATTCAATATGACGGAATGGCGGATCACGGCCACTACAATATCCCGTTGCTGGACAAAGGCGATGAGGTTATTGGTGTCATTGTGCTATACGTTGAACATGGCCACCAACCCCACCCGGAAGAGGCAGGTTTCATGGGGATGGTGGGGCGCACGGTCTCCAGCATCCTGTTGAACAGAAGCCTTCAGCTCAAAGCGGAAATCAACCGTATCCGGCTACAGAAGGCTCAATTGGACATTCTGCACAAACTGGTGGCTGCCTCCGAGTTCCGTGACAACGAAACCGGCGAGCATATCAAAAGGATGAGCCAGTATTCCGTCATTATCGGCAGAAAGGTCGGGCTGGGGGATGACCGGCTCGAACTACTGGAACAGGCGGCCCCGATGCACGATGTCGGGAAGGTGGGCATCTCCGACCAGATTCTCCTCAAGCCTGGGCGGCTGACCGCTGAAGAGTTTGTAACAGTACAGCAGCATACGGTGATTGGGGCGAAAATTCTCTCGGGCAACCACCCGTTGATAGAGGCCAGCCGGGAGATTGCGCTGACCCATCACGAAAAGTGGGATGGCAGCGGATATCCCCAGGGGCTGGCAGGTGAGGATATCCCACTGTTTGGCCGTATCTGCGCGCTGGCGGATGTCTTTGATGCACTGACCACAAAACGCCCCTACAAGGAGCCATGGCCCTTGGACGAGGTGCTCGCCTTGATAACAAAAGATGCAGGCAGCCACTTTGATCCGGCACTGGTGGATGCGTTGATGGACAGCCTGCCTGAAATCCTGGAGATCAGAGAGACCTACAGTGACAGCAACAGTGGCTGCAAAGCAAAAAAGACCCTGGAGCAGAAGCCGGTCTCAAACGAAATGTTGGTCTGGCGGGAGGAGCTCTCCATCGGTGTGGAGTTCATCGACAGCCAGCACCAATACCTCATCAACCTCATCAACCGGATTCACCTGGCGACAGAGCGGCTTGATACCAAGGAGATTGTCGAGACCCTCATTGATATGAATGCCTATGCCGAGGTTCATTTTGCCGAAGAGGAGGAGCTGATGCGGCAGCATGGATATCCTGGCCTGAAGGCTCATATCCAACTACACCAGGGCTTCAGCAGGCAGGCAGAGGTGTTCCTCAACGAGCTGGAAACCGCGCCACTGGCCATCACCTCTGAAGTATCCCGGTATCTGATGGAGTGGCTGGTCAAGCATATCCAGAAGGCCGATTTTCAGTACGGACGGTTCCTGGAGAAGCAGGCCGGCCAGACTCCGGGTGCTGGTGAGGTTCAGGCAAACCATACAGGTTGCGAAACAGACAGCATGGCAACGTAGCAGAGAGAAAAATTTATCGATACGGCACCGGCTCTGCATCTATAATCGTCTCTTTCGTAATCGAAACGAGGTAACAGCTTGTTGATCAGATCTATTTTGGCTGGAATTGTCCCCATGCTTTTTTCCAGCCTGCTGTGGGCAGAGACGGGCTCAAGCCACCTGAATGCATTTCTGGATAATCTGGGCACGTTGCAGGCCAGATTTGAGCAGTCTGTGCTGGACCCGGCACATAGTGAGCCTGAGCGGTTTCAAGGGGTCTTCTACCTGCGCCGCCCCGGGCAGTTTCGTTGGGACTACACTGAACCCTATGAGCAGCTGATCGTGGCGGATGGTGAACGGGTCTGGCTCTACGACGGCGACCTGGATCAGACCAACCACCGGCCACAAAAGGATGTGTTGAGCGGCACGCCCGCCCAGCTGCTGAGTGATGCCAGCCCGGTTGAGGATAGCTTCGAGGTGATTGATATTGGTGAACGCCAGGGGATGGCCTGGGTAGAGCTGATTCCGCGTGACAGAGAGAGCCAGTTCGTGCGCATCCTGCTGGCCTTTATGGGGAAGGAGCTGCGTCGCATGGAGATGGCGGATCAGTTTGGCCAGGTGACCCGCTTCCGGTTCCATGATATTCAGCGCAATATCCCGCTGCCGGATGAGCTGTTTGAGTTTGAGCCGCCAGAGGGAGTGGATAGTTTTGGCGACTACTAACACCGTCAATATAACCTTGACGCTGTACTAGACATAATGTCTAGCGTGATAAATGGTGCTCATGGCTGCTGATGACCTATTTGCCGCTGCTGAACCGGAGCGCTCGACACGTCCGCTGGCTGATCGGATGCGGCCTCAAAATCTGGCCGATTTCTTTGGCCAGCAGCAGATTGTTGCAGCAGGCAAGCCGCTGCATGAGGCCATCGAGGCAGATCATCTGCACTCAATGATCTTCTGGGGGCCGCCCGGCACAGGCAAGACTACCCTCGCAAGATTGATTGCACGCAGATCGGGCGCCCATTTTCTGAGCCTCTCCGCCGTGCTGGCCGGGGTAAAGGAGATCCGCCAGGCTGTGGCGCAGGCGCGGGCTGTCCGGCAGACGGAAAACAGATCCACCATCCTCTTTATTGATGAGGTGCACCGCTTCAACAAGTCGCAGCAGGATGCCTTCCTGCCGCATGTGGAGGATGGCACCTTTGTCTTTATTGGCGCCACCACCGAAAACCCCTCATTTGAACTCAACAACGCCCTGCTGTCGCGCGCCAGGGTCTACGTACTTAAATCACTGAAAGTCGATGAACTGGAACAGGTTTTGGACAGTGCCCTTGCAGATGAAGAGCGGGGGCTGGGCGGCCAGGGCTTCCGGCTTGCCCCCGGCCTGCGCCAGCTGATTGCAGAGGCGGCCGATGGCGATGCCCGCCGCGCCCTGAATCTGCTGGAGATCATTACCGATCTCTCCGAGGAGGGTGAGATATCCCGGGCCGTGGTGGAGGAGGTAGCCGCAGGCGGGCTGCGCCGCTTTGATAAGGGGGGTGATGCCTTCTATGATCAGATATCCGCGCTGCACAAATCGGTGCGGGGGACAGCTCCGGATGCGGCACTCTACTGGCTGGCCAGGATGCTGGACGGTGGCTGTGATCCACTCTATATCGCCCGCCGGGTAGTGCGCATGGCCTCGGAAGATATTGGCAATGCCGACCCTCGCGCGCTTACCCTGGCGCTCAACGCCTGGGAGACCCAAGAGCGGCTGGGCAGCCCGGAGGGCGAGCTGGCCATTGCCCAGGCGGTGACCTATCTGGCCTGCGCCCCCAAAAGCAATGCCGTCTATACTGCATTCAACAAGGCGATGGAGCTTGCCAGATCAGCTGGCTCGCTGGAGATACCGATCCATCTGCGCAACGCCCCAACCAGGCTGATGAAGGAGCTGGGCCATGGCAAGGCCTACCGGTACGCCCACGACGAACCGGATGGCTATGCCGCAGGCGAAAGCTACCTGCCGGAAGAGCTGGAAGGGGTTACCCTCTATGAGCCGGTTGGCCGTGGATTGGAGATAAAGATTGCAGAGAAACTGAGCCGCCTGTGTGTGCTGGATCAAGCTGCCAAAAAGAGCCAGGAGAGACCGGATTAAAGATGAAGAGATCGAAAGAGCGACTTAGAGACAGGGTATATAGCAGTAAATCAACCATCCACGGCACCGGGCTGTTTGCCAGGCGCAAGATCAAAAAAGCCGAATATATCGGCACCTATGAAGGGCCGACGGCCAGGCGTAACGGCACCTATGTGCTCTGGGTCTATGCAGAGGAGGGCGAAGAGCCGATTGGTCGTAGTGGCAAAAACCTGCTGCGTTATCTCAATCATGCCGTTCCGGGTAATACGGAGTTCGATGGCTTTGACCTCTATGCGCGCAAAAAAATCGAGCCGGATGAGGAGCTTACCTTTGATTATAAAGAGTTTGACTGATTTTTCTGGGTTGAAACGTGTTGCATTATTTGCTCTGTAGCAGGGTCTCCAGCTGATCTGCTTCTCTAAATATTTCATGGATAAGCGCCAGCTTTTCTTCTGGCTGGGACTTTCCGGGTAGCAGCTTCTTGAAGCTGCTTAGCTCCTCCATTGCCGGGATGGCCCCGGTCCCGGCATGCTCCTCCAGGCAGTATCGCTGAGCGACAATAATCAGGTCGGCATAGTCTAGTGGCTTGCTTGGGTCACGCTCCCAATTTTCAGCTTCAACGGATGCGTCGATAATTTCAGCGGGAAATTCCCACTGGCGCAGGATCATGCCGCTGATTTGTGACCGGAACCGGGTTATCGCATTGCTGATTTGCTGGTGATCAGACGAGGGGTCTATAAACATCTCGGCATAACAGAGAATGGCCACCACGCCAATGTCGTGTAACAGTCCGGCAAGCATAGCCTCCTCTGCATCGAATTGATCGATTCTTCGTGCCAGCAAGTAACAGAGGGCGGAGATCTTGATGCTGTGCCCCAGGGCCTGGCGCATTTGCAGCTGCAGAACTTTGGACTGGCTCTTAAACAACTCCTGCATGGAAAAGCTCAACACCAGCTTCTGGGTGGTATCCAGCCCCAGGCGCACCACTGCAGCAAGACAGGTATTTATTGGTAGCCGGCCTGCATAGAGGGCGCTGTTGGCGGCTCTCATTAATTTGGCGGTAATAGCCGGGTCGGTCTGGATGATGGCAGCAACTTCCCCCGCGTCTGATACCTTGTCCTTTATAGCTTTGCGGATCTGAATGGCGATATCGGGAAGGGTCGGCAGTATGAGTTGGTTGGTGTTGATATCCTCATAGAGAGCGAAGCACAGCTGGCCCTCTGCCCATTCATTGTCGTCCTGCTCTTCTGCTATCAGAAGCTCGTTATCTATAGTGTCAGCGGCCTCTGCTTGAGCGGGCAGCAGCTCTTTGTTCAGTTTGAGGTACTGGATAGGGGTAAGTGCGATGACATCATATTTTCGTGGAATGAGCTGGGAGATGGGGGTTTTTGCATTGGAGTGGCTATCCTCAATGGTGGTTTTGCGCCCATCTTCTGCAACCAGTTCGATTGTCCCGCTGAGCAGCAGATATACAGAATCATCCTCGCTGCCCCGCTCAATAATTCGGGTGCGGCGCTTTGCTGTTTGGATATCAACCGATTGTGCCAGCTGCTCTAACTGAGCTTCGGTGAGATCCCTCAGGATAAAAAAGGTTCTGAGGTTAGCGGCAGTAAGGTGGGTGTTGGTCTTTTTCATGGGATCTTTCAGCCTAGAAAACTCAGTTGAGCCGTAGCGAGAGCGGCTAAGGTGCTTAAGATACAGGGTTTTTTCATATATTTTGAACGAAGTCGTATCACCCATGCGGTGAGTTCAAAATATATGAAAAAACTCTGTAGATTGAGTGCATTAGACGTTCGTAGTAGGCTCAACTGATTTTTCTAGGTTCAGCATAACGCCATGGTTGATCTGCTATAGGCTGGCTGCTGCTGAAGATAATTTGGATTCATCCAGCCCCATGCTTTTGGCCATGGAGATAACTGCCTTCCAGTTACCTTCAGAGAGCAGAGGCCTGTATTTAGCAGCACATGCAGCAAATGCGTTATCGTTGCTGGCCCGTGCATGTGTCTCCAGCATTTTCAGCATAAGCTCAGGGGAGTCTGGTTGCCGGGCTATTGCCCTCTCCAGCATCTCCACGCACTGCTCGAAGCGCCCGTAGGAGAGGCGCACCTCAATCTCCTTGAGATTGATATCCCCTATTTGACTTGATTTCCCCGCTTTGGGGGTGTTCATTTGGCCAGGAGAGGCGGTCTCTTCATTTGCAGGAGATGTGGGTCTGCTGGTTATGGATGCATCGGCCTCTCCCGAGAACTCCAGATCAATACTATTGTCCGCCATGACCAGGTGGCTGCGGGGGCTTTTAGCTGTTTTTGGCAGAGTGGTGGGGCTCTTTGTTCTTTGGGTCGGTTGCTGTGCTGGCGTAGATCTGGATCGGCGCATCAGCTGCCAGGCAAGGCCGATGGTGAGCAGCAACAAGAGTGCCAGCAGCCCCCAGATATAGAGTCCATAACGCTCCCATGCTGCGTCGATGAACTGCTCAGCGGTTGGTGGTGTTTTCAGGTTTTGCAGTTGTTGCTCAAGGGTGCGCAGCCTTCTGGACTGCTGCTCCAGCTCTCGCTTCAAGTTGAGATTTGCTCTTGCCCTGGCTTGTTTGGTGCGTTCAGCTGCTTCAATCAGATCTGTCTGCAATATGAGAATCTGCTTGGTTTTTTCAAATTGCTCCTGCAGTGAATTTAGTGCGGCCTGCACTCCAGGGTCATTTGTGCCTGGAACAGTGTAGGCATTCAGCGGCTGGGCCGAAGGCGGAGATTTTGCTGCCGCTGGCTTTGCAGGTGGCTTGGGGTCAGGTGCCTCTGTAATCTGCAAAATGGATCTTTGCCCGGACGCCATATCTCTGTGATGCGGAGGTTTTTTTGTTGATGTTTCTGCGTGGGCGCTGGATGGCTGATGAGAAGAGGTGGTAGGCTGCCCCTTCAAGCTGTGATTGAGTACAAGCTGGGCGGCCTGTTTTTTGTCTATCCCAAGTGCCTCCTGCTCAGCGGGCAGTTTGAGCATAACGCCACGTTTTAATTTATTCAGGTTGCCTTGTTCAAAGGCATCCGGGTTGGCCTTGAGAATGCTCAGCATCAACTGGTTGAGACTGATCTTGCTGTTCTGCCGTGTCCTCTGGGCGATAAGGCTGATGCGGTCGCCATCGCGCACGGGGCCGTAGATGTTACCCTGCAGCAGCCCTTTTTTAATCAGTTGTTCTCTGGGGCTGTCAGGAGCATTGTCTGCGGTGGTATCGCTTTGTGCAATGGATGGGCTGGGCCGTGGGGCGCTGTTTTCCTTCCTTTGCGCTATGGCGCTCTGGCCGCCTGAATTTAAGATCCCCTGCTGTGGTGTGGGTGGGTCCAGAAAGATTGTATGGGTCTTTAGTACCGTTTTCTCGGGAGTCGTTAGCTTGAGCAGAAGCTGAAGGATAGGCTCATGCATTGCCACCTGACTGCTCAGCTGAATAGAGGGCTTTTTGTCACCCCCAATGGCTATATGCGGGGTGATGCTGCGGTAGAGGGGCAGCCAGTTCAGGCCTGCTTGTTTAAACTCCTGCGGAGAGGCGAGTTTGACCGTGATTTGATCATGTTCGCCCGGGGCTACCCTTAACAGGGGGATTGTGGCTGAGAGCGGCTGGAAAAGTTTGGAGTGAGGCGTGATTTCGCCCATTCCAGCGGCGCATACCTGTGCAGCAGGCAGCAAGATGCATAAAGCAAACCCGATCAGGTGCAGTAGATGCCTTGTCATGCCCGGGCGCTATCTGGAGATGGAGGCCAACTCGGCAATGGAAAAAAAGGGGAAAATATTGCCCTTCAGTTTAAGTATTAAAGCGGGTGCCTTGAGTGAGTTATTTTTCATCGGTTCTATACTATTGCCACAATTAAATCATCATATGCCTATACTATAGGTGAGTATACGGGATGCGAAGACTTTTCTGTGGGTTTATTCTCAGCAAAATATTGGCACAAACTTGAAGATGGCCGCCTGCAGTGCGATCTCTGCCCGAGAGTCTGCAAACTGAAGGATGGCCAGCAGGGGTTCTGTTTTGTACGGGCTGCCGAGAGTGGCCGGATTGCGCTGACCACCTATGGCCGTTCCAGCGGCTTCTGCATCGATCCTGTCGAGAAAAAGCCACTCAACCATTTTTTGCCCGGCACGCCGGTGTTGTCGTTTGGGACGGCAGGCTGCAACCTGGCCTGTAAATTCTGCCAGAATTGGGATATGAGCAAGTCACGGGAGATCGATACCCTTGCGGATGCCGCCTCCCCAGAGATGATTGCCCAAAAGGCCCGTGAACTGGGGTGTCGCAGCGTCGCCTTTACCTACAATGACCCTGTTATCTTTCTTGAGTATGCAGATGATACCGCCATCGCCTGTCGTGCGCAGGGGGTCAAGACCGTAGCGGTTACGGCTGGATATATCTCGGCTGGCAAGCCATGTGAACAGTTCTTTAGCCACATCGATGCGGCCAATGTTGATCTCAAGGCCTTTAGCGAGGATTTTTACCACAGACTGACGGGCGGACATCTACAGGTGGTGCTGGATACCCTGCTCTATCTGCGGCAGGAGACGGATGTCTGGCTTGAGCTGACCACCTTGCTGATTCCGGGCAAGAATGATTCTGAAAAAGAGCTTGAAGAGATGACCCAATGGGTGGTTGAACATCTTGGCCCGGATGTCCCCATGCATTTCAGCGCCTTTCACCCGGACTGGAAGATGCTTGATGTGCCACCAACCCCGCTAAAAACGCTGCTTCAGGCGCGCGAGATTGCCATGAAAAACGGGGTGCGCTACGCCTACATCGGCAATGCCCATGACTGGAGGGCGGACAGCACCTGGTGCCACCAGTGTGGCGAGCTGCTGATTCAGCGCGACTGGTATCAGCTGGGGGGCTGGAATTTAACCGCCAAGGGTGAATGCCAGGCCTGTGGCACCCGCTGCGCCGGCCTGTTTGAGGCTGAGCCGGGCAGTTGGGGCTCCCGCCGACAGCCGGTTCGGATGGGGTGAGGGGTCAGTTGTTGAGTTTGTGCGTCTCCAGCGGGTAACCGCGATCCTTGTAGAAGCGGTAGCGGAGGCGGCCGGTTTTGCGCACCTCTGCATCCTGATCGATGGGCTCGGCAACCCGCTCAAAGCGGCTGAAAAAACCGGGGGTCTCCGGGCTGAGGTTGATCAGAACCTCATGTTCATCCTCGGCATCCTCGCCATGACCAATCAATACCGGCGTCTGTGCCGGATCTGCCTTGCCATGCAGGCCGTGGGGGATAAAGCTGCCATCCCGAAACGTCCACAACAGGCGATCTATATGCCGCGCCTCATCCATCGAGCTGGTGTGTACAAAGACCCGGTGCCCCTGCTGGTAGGCCTTGTCAGCCAGGCGGCAGGCCAGGGTGTAGCGGTTGTTGCGTGCACCATCGGGCAGTATGTAGAAGCTGATTTTGGTCATTGTTAACTGATCTGTTTGCTGCGCTTGAGCAGCAGATGGGTCAGCAAGGCGACGGGGCGCCCGGTGGCTCCCTTCTTGGCACCTGAATTCCAGGCGGAACCTGCAATGTCCAGATGGGCCCACTTCTGTTTTTTGGTAAAGCGTGAGAGAAAACAGGCTGCGGTGATGGTGCCACCACCCTTGCCGCCGATATTGGCCATGTCGGCAAAGTTGCTGTCAAGCTGCTTTTGGTACTCCTCCCAGAGCGGTAGTCGCCAGGCCCTGTCGTTGCACTGCTCTCCTGCCTTCAGGATCTCGTCAGCCAGGGCGTCATCGTTGCTCAGCAGCCCGGTAGCGTGGCTGCCCAGTGCGACAACGCAGGCGCCGGTGAGGGTGGCGATATCAATCACGATGGCAGGGTTGAACCGTTCGCTGTAGGTGAGGGCGTCGCAGAGTATCAGCCGCCCCTCGGCATCGGTATTCAGTATCTCGATGGTTTGGCCTGACATGCTGGTGACAATATCCCCCGGTTTGTTGGCGTTGCCATCCGGCAGGTTTTCCGAGGCGGGCACGATGCCGACAACATTGATGGGCAGCTCAAGGCCTGCGCAGGCGGACAGGGTGCCGATGACGCTGGCGCCACCGCACATGTCATATTTCATCTCATCCATGGCGGGCGAGGGTTTGATGGAGATGCCACCAGCATCAAAGGTGAGTCCTTTTCCCACCAGCACCACGGGCCTGCTTTTTGCGGTGCTGCCGCGGTACTCCATAATAATCAGTTTGGCTGGCTGGCGGCTGCCGCGTGATACGGACAGCAGCGCCCCCATCTTCAGCCTCTCCATCTGCTTCTCATCCAGCACCTTGACCTTGAGCTTGCTCGATCTGCGTCCCAGCCGGCGTGCCTGTTCGGCCAGGTGGCTGGGGGTGCAGATGTTGCCGGGCATGTTGCCCAGATCCTTGGCCAGATTGATGCCATTGGTTATGGCCTGCCCGTGAGTGACCGCCTTTTGTGCAATCTTCAGGTTTTTTCGGTCGGTGACCAGCAGGGTGAGTTTTTTTAGTGGCCGCCTGGGTGGCTTGGGGTTGCTTTTGCACTGGTCAAAGCGGTAGACCACTTCGTTGCTCTTGATGATGGCGTCATGCAGCTGGGTGTAGAGGTCAGTTGTTGCCGGGTCCAGTGCGGGCAGGCAGAGGGTGGCCTCCATGGTGTGGCCGTTGTTTAGCTCTGATATGGCTTTGCCAACGGCCTTGCTGTGTTCGACCCGGTTGTACTCTTTTTCTCTGCCGCAACCTATCAGCAGCACCCGTTCGCACAGTGTGCCGGGTAGATCATAGAGCATGAGCCTCTGGCCGGGTTCTCCATCCATATCCCCTTTTTTCAGGATGCTGGTGAGAAAACCTTTGCTGGCGTTGTCTACTGCTTTGGCTGCATCTGAAAGTTTGCGTTTGGAAAATATGCCCAGCACCAGGCAGGAGGTGCGCTGCCTGGATGGGTCGCCCGCTTTGGTGTTGTAGTTCATCTGAACTCCTTTGAACCTAGAAAAATCAGTTGAGCCTACTACGAACGCCTAATGCACTCAATCTACAGGGTTTTCCCCCACATTTTGAACTCACCGTATGGGTGATACGCAATCGTTCAAAATGTGGAAAAAAACCCTGTATCTTAAGCACCTTAGCCGCTCTCGCTACGGCTCAACGGATTTTTCTAGGTTGAAGATTATGTTCTCTCATCATGGGTTTTTCGTTAGGATGCCTACAATCTGGTAAATCTACAAGAATCAACCGCCCGTTTTTTATGTTTTCAATTATTGATCGATACCTGTTGAGTGAGACGCTAAAGGGGTTACTCACGATACTGACTGTGCTGTTGCTGATTTTGGTCGGACATGCCTTCATCAATAATCTTGCGCGTGTGGCGATGGGTACCCTGACCAATGGTGTCATCATGGAGCTGCTGGGGCTGGAGGTGCTGCGGACGCTTGGGATCTTGCTGCCTGCCGCCTATTTTTTTGCCATCCTCTATACGCTGGGGCGGATGTATCGGGACAACGAGATGACGGCCATGTCATCCTGCGGGTTGAGTCTGTTCCGCATCTACCGTGCCTTTCTCTACTCAATGGTGCCGCTGGCAGGGGTGGTTGCATGGCTTACGTTGTCAGTGCTGCCCTGGGCCAATCAGTATATTGAAGAGATCCGGCATCTACAGAAGACCGAGGCCAATGTGACCAGTATGGCAGCAGGCCGCTTTACCGAGTTCAGCCGGGGCGATCTGATCTTCTATGTGGAAAATCTAATGTTGGATAACCGCATGCAAAATGTCTTCGTACAAAACCGGCAACACGGAAAGGTGGGGCTGATCACCGCAGAAGAGGGGCATCAGTATGAGGATGAGAAAACTGGAAGCCGCTATATTGTGCTGGAGCGTGGCTATCGTTATCAGGGTATTGCCGGGCAGGCTGACTATTCGGTGAGTGAGTTTGAAAAGTATGCGGTGCGGGTTGCGGAGGAGAGCCCGTCGTCGGCAAGATTCAGACGCAAATCGCTGCCTTCAGAGGATTTGATGAACTCAGACAGCATCAAGGATAGAGCCGAGTTCCAGTATCGTCTGGCATTCCCGCTGGCGGTGGTGGTTTTTACCCTGGTGAGTGTGCCGCTAAGCAGATCGTCCCCCCGCCAGGGAGTCTATGGGCGGCTGTTCATAGCCTTTCTGGTCTATTTCACCTTTTTTAATCTGCTGGGCGTTTCGGGAACCTGGATGAAGGATGGCACTACCCCGGAGTGGATAGGGCGTTGGTGGGTGCATGTTCTGATGTTGAGCCTGGCCGCCCCACTGGTACTGCGGGATTCGATGTGGACCTGGTCGATAAAGCGTTGGTGGCTGGCAAGGCGCGCAGTATGAAGATTCTGGATCTCTATATCGGGCGAGCCGTCATCCTGGGCACCATCGTAGTGATGGCGGTGCTGCTGACGCTGTTGGGGTTTCTCACGTTAATGGATGAACTGGGTGATGTGGGCGAGGGGCGTTATCAGGTTGGGGATGCCTTCCTGTTTGTGCTGCTGACGCTGCCACGCTTTGCCTATGAACTCTCACCCATAGCCGCTTTGCTGGGAAGCCTGATTGGATTGGGCGGATTGGCCAATAACTCTGAACTCATTGCCATGCGGGCGGCGGGCGTGTCGTATGCGCGTATTGCGTTGTCGGTATTGCAGGCGGGTGTGTTGATGTTACTGGTGGCGCTCTTTTTTGGGGAGATTATTGCACCTGAAACAGAGCAATATGCGCAGACGATGCGTTCACAAGCGCTGGCCAAGCAGGTTACGCTCAAAACCAAGTATGGTTTTTGGGCGCGGGATGGTGGAGCCTATATCAATATCCGGA
>WFXD01000010.1 GCA_015490795.1 Gammaproteobacteria bacterium | reverse complement strand
CTATCAGGAGCTATCCCGCATCAGCCAGGCCATCGACTCGGGTGATTTCTACACCAACCCGACCCTCACAGCGGTTGTGGATCGTGCGGTGAAAGGGGGCAAGGCGGTGCATATCATCGGGCTGCTCTCACCGGGCGGGGTGCATTCGCATGAGGCGCATATCCACGCGATGATCCGAATGGCGGCAAAGCGGGGGGCAGAGAGGATCTACCTGCACGCCCTGCTGGATGGCCGGGATGTGCCGCCAAAGAGTGCTGAACCTTCGCTACAGGCGGTGAATGCACTGTTTGCCGAGCAGGGGGTTGGCCGCATCGCCACCCTTACCGGGCGTTACTACACAATGGATCGTGACCAGCGCTGGGAGCGGATAGAGCGAGGCTATGCGGTCATGACACAGGGCCGGGCGGAATCTACAGCAGCAGATGCGATTACAGCGCTGCGCCAGGCCTATGCCCGGGGCGAGACCGATGAGTTTGTCACGCCCACCCGCATCCAGGGGGCCGGTGACGAGCCTGCATTGATTGAAGATGGTGATGCGGTGGTCTTTATGAACTACCGCTCTGACCGTGCGCGCGAAATCACCCAGGCCTTTGTCGAGCCGGACTTCAGCGGCTTTGAGCGGCAGGTCAGGCCAAAACTGGCCGGTTTCGTAACCCTCACCCAATACAACAAGGCATTCGATGTGCCGGTGATCTTCCCCCCCCATGAGCTGCACAATGTCTTTGGCGAGGTGATCGCCAACCATGGCCTGCGGCAGCTGCGGCTGGCCGAGACCGAAAAGTATGCCCATGTCACCTTCTTCTTCAATGGCGGGCGGGAAGCGCCATTTGCCAACGAAGAGCGCATCCTGGTGCCCTCACCCAAGGTGGCAACCTATGACCTGCAACCGGAGATGAGCGCCAATGAAGTCACTGACCGGCTGGTCGAGTCGATTGAAGGGGGGCGGTATGACGTAATCATCTGCAACCTGGCCAACCCGGATATGGTGGGGCACACCGGCATCTATGAGGCGGCAGTCCGCGCCATCGAGGCCATAGACCGCAATCTGGGAAGGATTATCGGCGCACTTGAGGCGGCAGGCGGACAGATGTTGATCACCGCAGATCACGGCAATGCCGAGCAGATGCGGGATGCCAGAACCGGACAGCCGCACACGGCACATACCCACAACCCGGTACCGCTGATCTATGTCGGAGCACCGGCCCGGCTGGCTGGGCAGGGGTCGCTCTGTGACCTCGCCCCCACGCTGCTGAAGCTGCTTGACCTGGAGCAGCCACCCGAGATGGAGGGGCGGCCACTGGTGGAGTGCGGTTGAAAGTAACCACTCACCAACCGCGCTATGCTTCGACCTCTCCAACTCCCCCTTCTGCTGCTGCTGGGCACCACAGTGCCGGCTCAGGCAGCAGCGCCACTGGATACAAAAAAGGAGGAGCTGCAACAGATACAGGGGCGTATCAGCGAGCTTCAGAGCGCGCTGAAATCAGCCAAAAACCAGCAGTCGGAGCTGAACAAAAAGCTACAGGCAGTAGAGCAGAAGATTGGAGACCAGGCGCGCCGGTTGCGGGTACTGGGTGGCCGCTTGAGCCGCCAGAAACAGCAGCTGCAACAGCTGCAACAGAGACGCACTGCGCAGGAGCAGGAGCTGGATACCCAGCGTTCACTGCTGTCACAGCAGATCCGTACCGCCTATGCCATGGGACGGCAGGAGCGGATAAAGATCCTGCTCAACCAGCAAGACCCCGCCACCATCAGCCGGGTAATGGCCTATTATGACTACTTTAGCCGCGCCAGAACCGAGCAGCTGGCGCAGATTGAGAAGCTGATCAGCGAGCTGCAGGAGACCGAGTCCGACCTCATCAGCGAAACCCACCAGCTGGAAGAGCTGCAAGCCAAAGAGCTGCAACAGCAGGCCGAGCTGAAGCAGACCCAGCTAGCCCGGTATGAGGTGATCAAGGCGCTCTCGGCAGAGATCAGCAGCAAGGGGCAGGAGCTGGGCGGGCTGAAGAAGAATGAGACGCAGCTGAAATCACTGATGCAGCGTCTGCAACAGGAGCTGTCGGCACCCCCGGCTGAGGCGCTCCAGCATAAGCCATTCCGTGCGCTGAAGGGGCGCCTGCCCTGGCCCTCAAAGGGTCGCCTCACCGCCCGCTTTGGCATGGCAAAGGGGGCCGGGCTGCGCTGGGATGGTGTGGTGATTGCCGGGCAGGAGGGGCAGGAGGTGCAGGCGGTGCATCACGGGCGGGTGGCCTTTGCCGACTGGCTGCGGGGGTTCGGGTTGCTGCTGATCATCGATCATGGCAATGGCTATATGAGCCTGTATGGCCACAACCAGAGTCTCTTCAAAGAGGTGGGCGACTGGGTGCAGCCGGGTGAGGTCATTGCCCTGGTGGGCAACAGTGGCGGACAGTTGGAGACGGGCGTCTATTTCAGTATTCGCAAAAAAGGCAGGCCGGAGAATCCCAAAAAGTGGTGCAAAAAGATAAAAGGCAACCGGATTACCTGAGTTGCTCAAACCGCCACCAAGGCAGAAAGTTAAGGCAATATTATAATTATCAGCTTATGCTACTGACTTCTATACTGTTTAGTGAAATTAAATACGATTTGGATCAAAAGATGAAAGTTATTCTGGTACTGGTGCTTGGTTTAATGATGGGAGCCTTCCCTCCAGATCGCGTGGTGGCTGCTGAAGAGGCTCAGGAGAGCACCCCGGCAACCCAGGATATGCCGCTGGAGGAGCTACGCGCCTTTGCCGAGATCTTTGGCCGCATCAAGCGTGATTATGTCGAGCCGGTGGATGACCGGCTGCTGCTGGAGTACGCCATTCGCGGCATGCTGGCAGGGCTGGACCCGCACTCTGCCTATCTGGGCGACGATGAGTTCAGGGATCTGAAGGTCGGCACGACCGGCGAGTTTGGCGGCCTGGGTATCGAAGTGGGGATGGAGAATGGCTTCATAAAGGTGATCTCCCCGATTGATGGCACCCCGGCGCAACGGGCCGGGGTTGAGGCGGGTGATCTGATTATCCGCCTGGGTGACAAGCCGGTCAAAGGGATGACTCTTGGCGAAGCGGTCAAGGCCATGCGTGGCAAACCGGGCAGCAAGATTGTCATCATGGTGGTGCGCGAAGGGCGGGATGCCCCGTTTCAGATCGAGATTGTCCGTGACATCATCAAGATAACCAGCGTCAAGGGGCGCATTCTGGCAGAGGGGTTCGGCTATATCCGAATCTCCCACTTTCAGGCGCATACCAGTGAGGATATGCTGAAGAATATCCAGCGCCTCAAAAAAGAGAACAATGGCGCGCTAAAGGGGCTGATTCTGGATCTGCGCAACAATCCGGGCGGGGTGCTGAACGGCGCCGTGGCGGTGAGTGACGCCTTTCTTGAAGAGGGGCTGATCGTCTACACCGAGGGGCGGATTGCCGACTCCCAGCTCAAATTCAATGCCGCACCGGATGATGTACTGGATGGCGCGCCCATTGTGGTGCTGGTCAATGGCGGGTCCGCCTCCGCCAGCGAGATTGTCGCAGGCGCATTGCAGGATCGAAAACGCGCCATCATCATGGGAACCGAGACCTTTGGCAAGGGGTCGGTTCAGACGGTCATCCCCATCTCCCAAAAGCGGGCGGTAAAACTCACAACAGCACGTTACTACACCCCCTCCGGCCGCTCCATCCAGGCGGAAGGGATCACGCCGGACATCATCCTTGAGCATGTAAGGGTGTCAGCGAAAAAGGGGCGGGGGATCAACCACCTGAAAGAGGTCAACCTGAAAGGGCATCTGGATCAGGGGCATGGTAAAAAGGCCGCCCCTAAAAAGAGCAACAACGGCACCAAAGAGAAGCCGCTGGCTGAGCGTGACTACCAACTGAACGAAGCGCTTAATCTGCTGAAAGGCCTGGATATTCTGAATCAGCGCGGCTGGCAGGCCGATCGATAAAATCGTCATGCGCCGTATGCCCCCCCTCTCTCTGGCGCTGTTTCTGCTGTTGCCTGGCTGGAGCGCAACGGCTGAAGAGGCCGCGCCTCTGCCGATAGCGCCCGCACAGCCGGTTATCTCCATCATCATCGATGATATGGGGTACCAGCTCCAGGCCGGGAATGAGGCGCTGGCGCTGCCGGGTGCGATCACCTACGCCTTTCTGCCACATACACCGCATGCCCGCGAGATGGCGGAGCAGGCGCATGCAACGGGTAAAGAGGTGATGCTGCATCTGCCGATGGATGCCCACAGCGGCAAGGAGCTGGGGGCGGGCGGGCTGTCACTGCACATGACCCAACGGCAGTTTCAGGATGCGCTGGCCAGCAGTCTGGCCTCGGTGCCCCATGTTGCCGGGCTGAACAACCACATGGGCAGCCTGTTGACCCGGCACCCCGGAGCCATGGACTGGCTGATGCAGGATGTCCGGCAACGCGGCAATCTCTTTTTTGTTGACAGCCGCACCACCTCGCTGACGGTGGCCGAAGAGCTGGCCCGTGAGCACCAGATACCCACAGCCAGCCGCGACATCTTCCTGGATAATGTCCGTGAGCCTGCATATATCCGTGAGCAGTTCCGGCAGCTCATCCGCCAGGCCAAGAGCCGGGGCAAGGCCATAGGCATCGGCCACCCCTACCCCGAGACCATTGCCACCCTGGCCGAGGAGCTGGAGCAGCTGGAGGCCCACGGTGTCAAACTGGTCTTCACTTCAGAGATCATTGCAACGGAGCAAGGAGCGCTCCCATGGCAGGCCGCCCTACCCCCCTCGCCGAAGAGGGTGAAGGGCTTGAAGCAGCAGCCAGCACCGATCTGCTGCGAAGAGCCAGTGCCGAAATAGCAGCGGCCGGGCTGCCCGGTGCCCCTTCATGGCTTGCCTCTCTTTTATTGAATGGTTTTGATCCCCTCCTGCGTCCCCAGAATCAAGATATCTGCGGGGCGAATGGCAAAGAGCCCGACGGTAACGATGCCGGCAATATTGTTCAGCTCCTTCTCCATCTCTACAGGCTCCATAATCTCCAGGTTGTGTATATCCAGAATCAGGTTGCCGTTGTCCGTGGTAAAGCCTTCGCGCCACATGGGGGTGCCGCCAAGTTTTACCAGCTCTCGCGCAACGTAACTGCGGGCCATTGGAATAACCTCTATAGGCAGCGGGAACGCCCCCAGTCGCTCTACCAGTTTGCTGTCATCTGCGATACATACAAACCTTTTGCTGGCGGCAGCCACAATCTTCTCCCGGGTCAGGGCGCCGCCACCGCCTTTGATCAGATGCAGGTAGCGGGTTGATTCATCCGTGCCATCCACATAGAGATCCAGCTGCCCTGAGGCATTGAGATCATAGAGCGGGATGCCGTGCATCTTCATGCGTTTGGTGGATGCCTCTGAGCTGGAGACAGCGCCATCAATGAGATGTTTGATCCCCGCCAGCTGGTCAATGAAGTGGTTGACCGTTGAGCCTGTGCCTACCCCTATGATGCTCCCCTCCACAACGTATTCCAGTGCGGCCTTTGCCGCCAATCTTTTTAGATCATCTTGTGACATTTTGGCTCCCGTGAGCAAACAGGGTGGTCGGTGCAATGTTGCCCTATTCTCGGCGTAAAAAAATAAAGTCGCAAGTGAAGTTGAAGAGCTATTGTCATGCCGGTTCCATGGGTTCACTATCCCCGTACCGGATTTAATGACAGAGGCGCAGTATATGCCCCAGACGTATATAGAAAGAATATTAAGAGCGCGAGTTTACGATGTAGCAAAAGAGACGCCACTGGATCTGGCTTCACGGCTATCACGGCGGTTGAACAACCAGGTCTATCTTAAGCGAGAAGATCTGCAGCCGGTATTCTCTTTTAAGCTGCGCGGCGCCTACAACAAGATTGTCAATCTGCCAGCTGCTGCCCGCGAGAAGGGTGTGATTGCCGCTTCGGCAGGGAATCATGCCCAGGGGGTTGCGCTCTCTGCAAAGCGATTGGGGTTGCGGGCCCTGATTGTGATGCCAAAAACCACGCCGCCCATCAAGGTGCAGGCGGTACGTGATCTGGGTGCCCGGGTTGTGCTGCATGGCGACTCTTATGATGAAGCCTATGCGCAGGCGCTGGTACTGACAAAAGAGCAGGATCTGGCCTTTGTCCACCCCTTTGATGACCCCGATGTGATTGCAGGGCAGGGCACGATTGCCATGGAGCTGCTGCGTCAGCACATGGATGAGATCAAAGCGGTGTTCGTCCCCGTTGGCGGCGGGGGGCTGATTGCCGGGGTGGCGGCTTATATAAAATATGTACGCCCTGAGATAAAGGTCATCGGCGTGGAGCCTGAAGATGCACCATCACTTTATCGTGCGCTGGAGGCCGGGCGTCGTGTGACATTGAAGCATGTCGGCATCTTTGCTGATGGTGTGGCTGTACGGCAAGTGGGCAAAGAGCCCTTTCGTATCGCCAAGGCCTGTGTGGATGAGGTGATACTCGTCAACACCGATGAGATATGTGCCGCAATAAAGGATATCTTTGACGATACCCGGACGGTTCCCGAGCCAGCAGGGGCATTGGCGGTTGCCGGTGTAAAACGGTATGTGCAGAGAGAGCAGTGTGAAAATCAACATCTGCTGGCGATCGAGAGTGGCGCCAATATCAATTTTGACCGGCTGCGCCATGTGGCCGAGCGGGCAGAGGTGGGCGAGCGCCGTGAAGCCCTGCTGGCCGTAGAGATCCCGGAGAGGCCCGGCAGCTTTCTTGGGTTTTGCCGTGCCCTGGGGCGGCGCAGCATTACCGAGTTTAACTACCGTTACAGCGACCACACGCGGGCGCATGTATTCGCGGGGGTAGAGCTGGCGGATGGCGACCCGGAGCGGACTGAGCTGATCCGGCACCTCTCTGAAAAGGGGTACCCCGTGATTGACATGACAGACAATGAGATTGCAAAACTGCATATCCGATATATGGTGGGGGGGCATGCCGCCACAGTGCAGCGTGAGCACCTCTTTCGATTTGAGTTTCCAGAGCGCCCCGGCGCGCTGCTGGATTTTCTGAGCCAGATGGGGCGGCGCTGGAATATAACGCTTTTTCACTACCGCAACCACGGTGCGGCCTTTGGGCGCGTCTTGATGGGCATAGAGGTCGATGCCAGCAAAAAGCGTGAATTCCAGCAATTTTTACGCAAGCTGGGGTATACATGGTCGGATGAGACCGACAACCTGGCCTATCGGCTCTTTGCAGGCTCAGGCACAGCCACATTTGTGGGTGATGAGATCTCCGGTTAACCTCTCTGTCCATCCACTTTGCGCTGCCGCTTGCGGAAAAATATGAGCCGCCCCACAGCCCCATAAAAATATAGATGACGCGAGGTTACGGCTGAAACAATGCACTGATGCAATGCTTCGGGTATTCTTCGATCTCATTTTGTTATCTTGAAGATAGATGGGGCGATGTGCGGCATTTGCGGTGAATTGAGATTTGACAAGCGGCCCGCTGATCTGGCGGCCATCCAGCGCATGACAGCCTGTCTGGAGCGGCGCGGCCCAGATCACGGCGGCAGTTTCAGCGATGGCTCACTGGGGTTTGGGCACCGGCGGCTGGCGGTTATCGACCTCTCTGAGCACTCCGACCAGCCCCTGGTCGACCACGCATTATCTCTGGTGCTGGTCTTTAACGGCGCCATCTATAACTATAAAGAGCTGCGCCGTGAACTTCAGGACAAGGGGTATCACTTTTTCTCTGAAGGGGATAGCGAGGTTATCCTCAAGGCCTGGCACGCCTGGGGAGAGGGCTGTGTTCAGCGGCTGCACGGGATGTTTGCCTTTGCCATCTGGGATGAGGCCAGGCGCCAGCTCTTTCTGGCGCGGGACCGGTTCGGCATCAAGCCGCTCTACTATGCCGCTGATGCTGCACGATTTCGCTTTGCCTCCAATATGCAGGCGCTGCTGGCAGCAGGGGGCATTGACACGGGCATTAACCCCGTAGGGCTGCATCACCAGTTCACCCTGCATGCGGTTATTCCTGCACCGCATACCATTCTCTCCGGGGTTAAAAAGCTGCCTCCCGCTCACTCACTATTGATTGAGGCCAATGGCAGACAGCAGCAGCGGCGTTACTGGAGCCTGCCGGCAACCCGGCCAGAAATGCCCCGCAGTGATGATGAGTGGCTGGCGGCGATCCATGAATCCCTGCGTGCTGCGGTGCGTCGTCGCAATGAGATTGCTGATGTGCCGGTTGGGGTGCTGCTCTCCGGCGGGCTTGACTCCAGCCTGCTGGTGGCGCTGCTGGCAGAGACTGGCGCCTCAGAGATCAACACCTTTTCGGTTGGTTTTGAGGATACACCGCAGGAGGCCGGCAGTGAGTTTGAATTTTCGGACATGGTGGCCAAAAAGTATGCCACCAGGCACCACCGCTATCGTGTACCCAATGCCGAGGTGCTGCAACGCCTGCCCGAGGCGGTGGATGCCATGGCCGAACCAATGTTTGGGCAGGATGCCATCGCCTTCTATCTGCTGGCGGAACAGGTCTCCCAAAAGATCAAGGTGGTGCAGTCGGGGCAGGGGGCGGATGAGCTCTTCGGCGGCTATTTTTGGTATCCGCGCATGATGGCCGAAACCGCTGGCTCGGCTGTGGAACGTTTTGCCAGACACTATTTTGACCGGGACCACGCTGAATTTTTACAGATGATCTCTGCCGATTACTGCGGTTCCGACTACAGCAGCCAGCTGGTTGCCCGGCTGCTGGCCGAACCAGGCGCTGAGACCTTTATGGATGGCGTGCTGCGGATGGATGTCACCACACTGATCGTGGATGACCCGGTCAAGCGGGTTGATAATATGACCATGGCCTGGGGTCTGGAGGCGCGTGTCCCCTTTCTGGATCATGAGCTGGTGGAGCTGGCAGCGCAATCTCCTCCACAGCTCAGGCTGCGGGAGGGCGGGAAATACCCCCTCAAGGCGATGGCGCGGGGGCTGCTGCCCGATGCGGTGATTGATCGCCCCAAAGGCTACTTTCCGATGCCTGCACTGAAGTATGTGCGGGGTGAGTTTCTGGACCTTATGCGGGATATTCTGGATTCACAGCGCTGTCGTGAGCGGGGGCTTTATCAGCGCGCCTATGTCGAGATGCTGCTGGATGCGCCGGAACAGCACCACACCCGCCTGCAGGGCAGCAAGCTCTGGCATCTGGCACTGCTGGAGTTTTGGTTGCAGCGGAATGTGGATTAGGGGGCGTTCAAATGGCAGAGACAATGCAGTTTCTGCCCGCTTTTTTTGCCTCGTACATTGCATCATCAGCCGCTCGAATAACCTCATCGATCAACTCACCATTTTGGGGGAACGAGGAGATGCCAATAGATACCGTAACCTTATGCTCTCTCTTTTTTACCACAACCGTGAGCTTCTCTATGCCCTGCCGGATCTCATTCGCTTTCTGCAGGCAATCTTCCGGGGAGCAGCCGGGCAGAATAACGATCAACTCCTCCCCGCCATAGCGGCACGCTATATCTTCACCACGTATGCTGTTTTTAAGGAACATGCCAATCTTCCACAGCACTTTATCTCCCACTTCATGACCATAGGTGTCGTTCAGCTGTTTGAAGTGGTCAATATCCAGCATCATCAGCCCCACATTGGTGCTGTTGCGCGTTGCCCGGTCAAATTCACGCGTTAGCGCATACTCCATGTGCCGCCGGTTGAACAGCCCCGTAAGGGAGTCGACAATGGATTGCAGATGCAGCCGCTCTCTCAATCGGATATTTGCCAGGCTTAGCGCATAAAGCTCGGTAATCCCCTTGAGTTTGTTTTCAATACGCTTTAAAGCCGCTCCCCTGAATCTTGGCTCTACCCCGGAGTAGTCACAGCCAAGGTGAATAATGCCCAAACATTCACTACGCGCCGTAATGGGAATGCAGAGGTTTGAACGGGAGAGATCCTTGATTTGAGGGCATGACGGTTCCGTTTCAGGATCTATAACGAGATGTCCGCCACCCCGCCTGACAGCCCAGCAGTCGTTCAGGTTGAACTGAATCCCCTCCCAGGAGAAATCCCCAAAACCAACGACCGCTTGCGCAATATCCGTCGTCTCTTTTTTTATTGCGATAAATCCAGAATATTTGGGGAAGATCTGGCCACAAATAGAGGCCATAATGCCGAAGCTCTCCTGCTCTGTATTGCAGGCCTGCAGCAGATCTCTCATGTGTGCGATGAGTTCCGCCTCGCGGTTCCGGTGTTTCAGCTCTGTAACGATGGCGGTCAGTCTGTTCGTCCTTCTCTTTACCTCCTCTTGCAGCTTGTCGCGATGCTTCAGCAGCAGGTACTGAACACGCTTGCGCTCTCTGATATCGGTAATGCCACCTTCGATATAGGCCGTATCTTCCAGGTCATCATGCACCTGGTATGCCGATATGGCGGCATGCAATATCCCGCCATCTTTCTGTTTTAGCCTGGTTTCAAACTCAGCAACCCGCCCGTTTCGCTTCAGTTTTTCCAGCAGTTTATTCCAGTCTGCCGGGTTTACATACAGGTCATCCGGGATGCTGGGATAGGTCTCAATAACACCTTGCATGCTGCTGCACCCCAGCATTCTCACCAGCGACGGGTTGGCCTTTAAAAACCGCCCGTCAAATGAAGATTGATAGATCCCCTCCGATGCATTCTCAAATATGCTTCTGAATTTTTTTTCACGCGCCAGCACCTCCAGTGTCATGTTTTCAAACTCATCGGCCACGATATCCAGCTCATCAAACGATCTGTCGGTTGTGCGTCTTTTTCGGTAGGTTCCCTTCGCAGCTGCCTGGATTTCACAGACAAACCGATTCAGCGGGGTGAGCAGGTATTTTTGCAGTGCATGCCGGAATTTCAAGAAGAAGAAGAGGCTAAAAACAAGCAGGATGACGAGCAGGGCCAATACCGTTTTGGCCACCGGATAGAACAGCTCAGCAGAGGGTTGATAGATAACCATGAGCCAGTTGACCCTGGGGAACTTGGTTGTCTCTCCAAAATAGAGTTGCCCACGGTTTTCAAAAAAGCCCTTAAAAAAAGGGATTTGATTACTTTCAAAAATCCCCAGGTTTTGCAGATTATCACTCTGGCCTGCCAGCTGCCTGTCTGTGGAGAGCACCATGTTGCCATCATCATCTGCAATAATAACCATCAGGTCATCGGGAAAAGCGCTGCTAATGTGGCCCTTGAGCGAGCCTAGGCTTAACTCCCCGGCAAGGATCTCGCCGGAGGAGAGAATATGGCCAACATAGATAACAACGCCTTCCGTTTTGTCTGAAAACATGGGGCGGGAGACCATCAGATTATCGGTTGCGCTCTCCCATATCATCAAAGGGAAATCCACACCCTGGATACCCACTGGATACATATTCTGAACCAGCTTGTTGCGCGTAAGCCAGATCAGCCGCTTAAAGTGGGGATAGATATTGTAAAAGGCAGCCAGATCTGACTTTACCGCAGCGTTGCTGCTGCGATCCAGCTTTGCTGAGAATGCGCGTAGAATCTTATGTGCGGCATCTATTTTTTCTAATACAATCTGGCTTGTTGTTTTGGTCAGGAGCGCGCTGGTCTGTCTGAAATCCGCCATCCTGTTCATGGATGCCCAGAGTCCAAACAACATTACAAAAACAATACCGGGAAGAACAAACCACAGGATAATGTTGTGTTGAATGATTGAGAAAAATGCTCTGCTTTTTTTGCTCACGCTATTTTTACCTGATAGCGCGTTCTTGATGTCATGATGGAAAAGACGGGGTGAAGGCGCTCAGTGGCTGTTGTCTTACGCATTACCTGTTGAACCCAGGTTGAAAAATACTGCAAAACCGCTCGATCAATAATCAGATAAAACAGCTACGACAACAGCCGAACCGGCTGGAAGCCGGTTTTTCGTCTGTATTGTACCTTTTTTATTGCGGTATTTACAGGAAGCTGGTGCCGCAAATCAGGGTGGGGCGGTAATGGGGGCTTTATAGGGAATTGGGGATTAGCATTTTCCCTGACCTGATTTGCAGGAGGGAGGGCTGTGGCAGTCAGCCCAGCTTTTCCCCGGCAGCCTCAAGTGCAGAGGCCATGCCCAGATCCAGCTTTTTATTGGCATAACCCATCAGTGGCAGAATGGCGCGGATCAGGGTGGTCAACTGCTCCTGGCTGATGGCATCACCCACCCCGGCTTCGATCTGGGCGATAGCCTGAGTAATCTCCACCCCGAATCTGTTCTCATCGGTGGTTCTTGTTGCCATTCGCTCCCCTGCTGCCTCCTTGCCTGCGGCGGCGCTCTCCAGAGGGTGAACGGCACTGTCTTTGGCATTGACCATGCAGCTGCCGCCGCTGGCAATGGCTCTGTTTAGCGCCCCTTCTGCCTGCTCGACAAGCTGGGTGAAGCTGGCGCAGCTCTGCTCTGGGTCAACCCCGGACAGCCCGGCGCTCAGGCGAATATCCAGCGGACCGCTCTCCACTCGCAAGCCCAGTGTGCTGATCTTTTTACAGATACGCTCGATGGAGCGCAGGCTGCCAATGCGGTTGGTCAGCGGGAGGATAAGGGCGAATCTGGCCGTGCCAATCCGGGCGCAAAGATCCTCTTTACGCAGGCTCTCGGTAATGACCCGGCTGATCTTGAGCAGCACGCGGGCCGCCTTCTGTTTGCCATGATCGTTGATGAGCTCCATAAAGCGGTCAATCTCAAGCAGCACAACCGCCAGCTCTGTCTCATGCCTTACCGCCAGGGAGAGATCCTTTTCACCGTGTGTAAAGAAGAACTGTTTGTTGGCCAGGCCGGTCAGTTTGTCATGCTCCAGCTTCTCTTCCACATCTGCCAGCTTTTGGTTGTAGCCAATATAGGCAGCCGCCCGGTTTTTCAGGGTCACGGTGTCGAACGGTTTGATGATAAAGTCCGTAGCGCCCAGGCTAAGCACCTCGGCCTTGGTGTCGTCATCGTCATCCTTGCCGGTGATGACAATAACCGGCAGATTCAGCAGGCGTGTCTCATCCGAGCCGCGGATCAGCCCCAGCAACTCGTAGCCGTCTGAGCCCTCCATCTGGAGGTCGGTGAATACCGCCGCAATATTTTTGTTCTGCTGTAAAATCTCCCACGCCTCCAGCCCATTGGTGGCTTCATGCACTGTATAGTCATTTCTCAGGATCTTGCTGGCCGCCCAGCGGATCACCTTGGAGTCATCTACTATCAGAATCTCTGTTTTTGGGGTTTCACTGTTCACGGGTTGTGCTCCGGCACGGTCATATTGATGGGCTCAAGCAACAGGTTTTTGCCCCTTTTTAACTAGTCGCCGAATATAGCGTACGCCTGCAACAATCAACAGCGCTACCACGGGTATGGATATGCCAACCACCAGCTCCGGTTTGATGGGCAGACCTGCCGCTTTGCCCGCTTTGGCAAGGTAGCCAATCAGGCTTACCAAGTAGTATGTGATGGCCGCAACCGAAAGCCCCTCAACCGTCTCTTGCAGACGCAGTTGCAGCTTGGCACGGCGATCCATCGACTCCAGCAGCGACTGGTTTTGGCGCTCCAGCGTAATCTCCACCCGGGTGCGCAGCAGCTGGCTGGCGCGGGTGATGCGCTTGGAGAGCATGGTCTGCCGCCGCTCGACAGAGGCACAGGTGTTCATGGCGGGCTCCAGTCGCCGATCCATAAACTCGGCAAAGGTCTGGATGCCTTGGATGCGCTTCTCTCTTAGTTCATTGATCCGCAGTCCGACCAGACGAAAGTAGGCCTGGGAGGCGCTGAGCCGAAATTGGGTCGATGACTGGCTGTGCTCGATCTCGGCTGCAAGTGTTATCAGGTCATCCAGCAGCTGGGCTTCGTTACTGCCCGGCTGAGACATTGCGGTTGTGATGCAGAGCAGGCGCTGATCGGCATCATTCAACTGAAGTATCAACCTTCGGGCAATGGGGAAGGTCAGCAGCGCCATCATGCGGTAGACCTCGATCTCAAACATGCGCTGCAGTAGGCGCCCCAGCTGGCGGGAGCGCAGCCGGCGGTCGTGGATAAGGATGCGGCTAAAGCCGTCGGCATGGATGCGAAAATCGGTAAATACCTGGGCTGCACCGCCTGATACCTCTGACCCAATCAGGGTGTTGTCACTGAATAGCGGCGAGATGGCATCCAGATCCACCCCCTTCTCTTCGTCACTATGCATAATGGCTGCATGAACACCGACAATCAGCTGCCCCGGCAGCGCCTGCAGCCAATCGACCGGCACGACCTGTAGCGCCGCTTCGGCAAAGGGGTCGCTAAAGGGGCCGTGCAGATAGAAGGTATAGGTGCTGAACTCGCCATGCTGCTCCCAACGCAGCCGGAATGGGCCGAGATCAGAGACAAAGTGATCCGCCCCCGGGGCCGGAGGCGGCTGGATATAGCGTTCACACAGGTCGGCAAGCGCCTCCCGCTCCTGCGCCCTCTGCTCTGCTGTCATCATAAGCGCAAGGTGGGTGGTGCGCTCCGGGGCGTAGAGCGCGGTGCAGGGGCGGGCGTGAACTTCGTTGTTCAGTAGATAGCGTTGCGGGTGGTTTGCTGGGACGGATCGTGTAGGCATAGAAAATTATCAGTCGGTGAAAGGTTTTAATAGAAACAGCTTACCCTCATCCTGATTTATATCAATATTAAAATGGTTCAAAAAACTTAGCCCCAGCAGACCATCAAACCCCTTCAGCTCACTCAGCACTATTGCCGGCACCCGCTCTACCAGCGCACCCTGGAGATTAACTGCATCCAGTGTAATGACCGGCACCTTGACCACGCCATTGGCCGTGCTGACCTGGATGAGAGGCAGATCCTGCGAAATAACGATCCCCAGTCTTTGCGCCGTGCGGTTTGAGATGGCTGTGTACGAGGCTCCCGTGTCCAGAATAAAACGGAAGCCCTGCCGGGCATCATTCAGCTTCACTTCCACATCCAGCACCCGCCCATGGGATGAGATAGGCAGCTCAATCAGCCCCGGACTCGCCAGCCGCTCTCTGGCGGCCGAAATCAGTGGCGACAACAGCGCCGTCTGGGCGTGATCCAGTTGCAGCGCATACTCCAGATTGGTGATCGCATCTGCATAGCTTTCATGGTTGTAATAGAGCCGCCCCAGCAGGGCGTAGTAGGGGGCAAAGCCGGGGTCGTCAATGATCTCTTTCGACAGCATCTGCACCTTTTCATCAAAGGTCAGCGCACCCTCTTTCATGCGCACAAGCGCCGTGACCACCTCTCTGAGCATGGGGTAGATCTGCTCGGCCATGGCCGGATCAGCGGCCAGCGCCCGATGCAGGGTGGCTCTGGCCCCCCTGATACTCTTGCGCTGCCGCTGGATCTCAGCCAGCAGGATCAGGCGGGGAGCGCTGATGCCAAACCGCCGCTCTGCCTCTGCAAGCAGATCCAGTGCCGTGCTGAACTCACGTTTCGCAACGGCCTCTCTGATCAATGCAACATAGGCCGCCTCAGGCCTGGGGCGGGTGGGTCTCTCCTGCACCCGGCCCTGTTGAGGCGCGGTTTTTTGAATTGGAGCAATCGGCTGCTCCGGTTGTTTTGGGACTGTGGTAAACGCCCTCTCGGGCTGGGCAACCTCTATCCGCAGGCGCTCAGGATTGAAAAAGAGCGCCACCCCATAACCCGCGCATGCGCCCAGAATAAAGATCGGCAACCAGCGAAACGAAATCACACGCACCCTGATCGGGATGGCATGCAGAACATGCCGGCGGGAAGAGGGGTGGCACGGAAGGCCACCCCCTGTCTCCTAAAGCTACTTGCCGCTCTCTTTAGCGACCAGTGCATTGATCACCTCGATCAACTTTGCCTCACTGCCCGCCTTATGCGCACTGGTGCGGTACTTGCCGTTGACGATCACCGTCGGGACACCGCTGATGCCATAGCGCCGGGTCATCTGTTTTGCCCGGTTGGCCTTGGTGTTAACCGCAAAGGAGTTATAGGTCTTGATGAATTCAGCCCGGTCTACACCCAGTGTGGCAAAGAAATCGGCAATGGCCTCCGGTGTATAGAGTTTGCGCTTCTGGGCATGCAGGGCATCAAACAGTGGCCGGTGCACCTTATCCAGAACGCCCATCGCCTCAGCGGCATAAAAGGCCTTGGCATGAATCATCCAACTGGGGTTGAAAACGGCGGGCAGACGCACATATGCGGCATTGGCCGGCATATTTTCAAGCCAGTGTTCAATGAAAGGCTCCAGCGTGTAGCAGTGCGGGCAGCCGTACCAGAACAGCTCCAGCACCTCAACCTTGTCACCTGTTTGTGTAGGCTGTGGCTTGGCCATCACATCATACTCAACGCCGGCCTTAAAAGGCCCGGCGCTATCTGCACCCGCAAATGCAAGGCAAGGCAGCAAGAGCAGCAGAAGCCCATAGTGGCGTAATTTCATATTTTCTCCCCTAATTCCAGATTGTCGGTTTTTCTCAAAATTCAGCTCTCTGTGTGACATCAGCATCATCTGTTGGTTCAGGCCAAACATGGGCGTAGCTTAGCTATCCTGAGCGCTTTTTCAATGGGTTTATTCACAAATTTGAGCCGCACAAAAAACCATGCTGTCAAGCAAGACAGGGATCTTGGGGTTATAGCTGAATAACGCTGGAGCCTGTTGGGTTAGGATGAATCTACTGCGGAAAAGGCTTTTTTGCCTTTTTGAATGAAAAAGAGTCCGGGCAGGAGCAGACTGGTGAGCAGCAGGGTTGAAGGCTCCGGCACCGTTGCGCTAAAGCCTGTGACGAGCGGATCCTGTACGGTGATCGTCAGTTTGGTGTCATTCAAGGTCAGCCAGCGGTTGGCCTTCCAGTCATTGGTATAGGGAGAGACCGCCTGCGAGGTCCAGAAGATGGAGTCACCTGCATCCATGGTCAGGTCGAAATCAAGATCAACCACTGTTTTTACACAGTTGCCCCAACCACCATGCCCTATGCCACATTTGACCTCTGTTGTTTCAGGATAGTATATGGTCTGGTCGATCAGATAGCTTGTGGTCATATTGGCGGAGGCATCGTAGTAGCCCATGACGAGGTTGACATCCTTGACGCCGCTCACCAGATAGCTACTCCATCCTGAGCCTGTCCAGTCCCGACCAAGCCAGAAGAGTTTCAGCCAGCCACCCAGGTTGATGTCGATGGTTTCATTGGTAGGGTTGATCCAGCGAATCAGCGGCGTACGCGTGAATGATGCATCATTGAGAAAGTGATTGTTCTGATCCCATTTTGAGATATTGCCGTAGCTGTTGGCCCATCGCCAGCCATTCCAGGGAAGCAGCGTGCCACTATCCCAGTTTCCCCAGCCTTGGTAGTACTCATAGTTCCAGGCCGGGCTGCCATTCTGATCCGGATTGGGGTTGCCGGTGGTTGAGCCGATTGTGGTTCCGGCTTGGTAGTCGCTGATGCGGTTCCAGGTGAAACCGGGGCCGTAAGGGGTGGCGTGAACGGCCGTTGTTGCAGAGATCAGCAACAGGGCAAGGATTGGGCCATGAAATCGAAAGCTGTTCAGATCTATCATACCTACTTACTCCAGGATATGCCTGTGAATTCTTATTAGCGCAGCTACTGCTTGCACCTGAATTTCTATTTATTTGGAGGGTATCGTCAAAACCGTTCGCAATACCCGACTGCTGCATATTTCAAGCAACAACACTCTAAAATTCAATCTATCAGCCCATGGTTATTAAGTCCAGCTGCCGCTTAGAACTAGCGAAGGAAACGATTTTCCGTTAGGCTATGCGGTTCTGTGTGGCCTCAGCATCGAGGCCAACCTAACGGGACATCTCCCGTCCAGCCATGCTGGACGACGCGCATAATGGGGCCTGAACCCGTATGCGCTTTCCAAATCCCAATGCTTTTTTGATGAGGTCTGTATGAGCCAAGGGGCTTTACCACCCAAACAGGGTCTTTATGATCCCCGTAATGAACATGATGCCTGTGGCATCGGTTTTGTTGCCGATATCAAGGGGCGCAAGAGTCACAAAATCATCCGCGACGGACTCACCATTCTGGAACGACTGACCCATCGCGGTGCCGTGGGCGCTGACCCGCTGGCCGGTGACGGCGCCGGTATCCTGCTGCAAATCCCTGATGCCTTCCTGCGCGGCGTCAGTGGCTGTGAGCTGCCACCAGAGGGTGAGTACGCCGTGGGCATGCTCTTCCTGCCCCGCGATGCAGACTCCCGCGCCCAATGTGAAGCCACCGTCGAGCGCTTCATCACCGCAGAGGGGCAGACGGTTCTGGGGTGGCGTGATGTGCCGGTGAATAACAGCGGCCTGGGCGAAAGCGTGCTGCCCACCGAGCCCTTCATCCGCCAGGTATTCATTGGCTGCGGCAGTAACGATGGGCAGGACGCCCAAGTGTCGCGGGAGCCAGGGATGGAGGGAGCGACCGATGGGCAGGACGCCTTTGAGCGCAAGCTGTTCATCATTCGCAAGCAGATCGAAAACAGCATCAGGGATGCCGCGCTTGAAGGCGGAAACGCCTTCTATTTCGCCTCATTATCCTCCCGCACCCTGCTCTATAAAGGTATGTTGCTGGCGGGGCAGGTCGGTGATTACTACGATGACCTCGCCGATGAGCGGATGACCTCCGCACTGGCCCTGGTGCACCAGCGCTTCTCCACCAACACCTTCCCAACATGGGATCTGGCACAACCATTCCGCATGATCGCCCATAATGGCGAGATCAACACCGTGCGCGGCAACCAGAACTGGATGGCTGCACGTCGCCAGACCATGTCATCCAAAATCCTGGGGGATGATCTGGAGAAGGTCTGGCCGCTGATTGCCGAAGGGCAGTCCGACACCGCCTGCTTCGATAACGCGCTGGAGCTGCTGGTTGCTGGCGGCTACTCCATGGCTCACGCCATGATGCTGCTGATCCCCGAGGCCTGGTCTGAAAACCCACTGATGGACCCGCAGCGCCACGCCTTCTACGAATACCACGCTGCATTGATGGAGCCATGGGATGGCCCCGCCGCTGTCGCCTTTACCGACGGCCGCCAGATCGGCGCCACGCTGGATCGCAACGGCCTGCGCCCCGCCCGCTACCTGATCACCAGTGATGACCAGATTGTGATGGCATCCGAGATGGGCGTACTGGAGATCCCTGAAGAGCGGATCATCAAAAAGTGGCGGCTACAACCGGGCAAGATGCTGCTGATTGATCTGGAGAAGGGCCGCATCATCGACGATGATGAGCTGAAAGCCGAGCTGACCTCAGCCCGCCCCTATCAGAAATGGCTGGATAACACGCAGATCCGCCTGCGCCATCTGCCCCTCGTTGTACCTCCCATGGCCCCCGATGCCGATACCCTGCTGGATCAACAGCAGGCCTTTGGCTTTACCCAGGAGGATATCAAACACCTGCTGACACCCATGGCCATCAGCGGCCAGGAGGCCATTGGCTCCATGGGTGCGGACAATCCGCCTGCCGTACTATCGAATCACGCCAAGCCGCTGTTCAACTACTTCAAGCAGAACTTCGCCCAGGTGACCAACCCGCCGATTGACCCGATCCGCGAAGAGCTGGTGATGTCACTGGTCTCACTGATCGGCCCGCGCCCCAATCTGCTCGATCTGGAGCAGGGGGGCAGCCACAAGCGTCTGGAGGTGACCCAACCCGTCATCACCAATGCCGGTCTGGAGCGCATCCGCCGCATCAATGACCTGACTGGTGAAGCCTTCCACACCCACACGGTCGATATCTGCTACGCCGCCGAGCGTGGCGCAGCGGGTATGGAACCGGCACTGGATGCCGTCTGCGCCGAGGCGGAGAAGGCGGTGCGGGATGGCTTCAATATCCTGATCCTCTCCGACCGCAATATGGATGCCGATCACATCGCCATCCCCGCCCTGCTGGCGACTGCTGCGGTGCATCACCATCTGGTGCGCACCGGGCTGCGCACCTCATCCGGCCTGGTGGTCGAGACCGGCGCGGCACGCGAGGTTCACCACTTTGCGGTGCTGGCAGGTTATGGCGCGGAGGCAGTCAACCCCTATCTGGCCTTTAACACCCTCTCCAACATGCGGCATAAACTGCCGGAAGCGCTGACCGAGGATGAGATCCACTGGCGCTTCATCAAGGCGGTCGATAAAGGGCTGCTGAAGGTGATGTCCAAGATGGGCATCTCCACCTACCAATCCTACTGCGGCGCACAGATATTTGATGCCATTGGCCTCTCGACCGATTTCGTCGAGAAGTACTTCACCGGCACCGGCACCACCATCGAAGGGGTCGGCCTGCGGGAGATCGCCGAAGAGGCGGTACGCTGGCACCGCGATGCCTATGGCGATAGCCAGATCTACCGCAAACACCTGGATGTTGGCGGTGACTATGCAGTGCGCGCCCGTGGCGAGAGCCACATCTGGACCGCCGATACCATCTCCAGACTACAGCACGCCACGCGCTCCAATGATGCGAAAACCTACGCAGAGTATGCCCGCATCATCAATGAACAGAACGAAGAGCTGCTGACCCTGCGCGGTCTGTTTGATCTCGATTTTTGCGCGGAGCCGATACCGCTGGATGAGGTGGAGCCGGCCAGCGAGATCGTCAAGCGCTTCGCTACCGGCGCCATGTCTTTCGGCTCTATCTCTTACGAAGCCCACTCCGCCATCGCCATCGCCATGAACCGCATCGGCGGCAAATCCAATACCGGCGAAGGGGGCGAGGAGCCGGAACGCTTCATCCCGCTGGAGAATGGCGACTCCAAACGCTCCGCCATCAAGCAGGTTGCCTCCGGCCGCTTTGGTGTCACCACCGAATATCTGGTCAACGCCGATGATATTCAGATCAAGATGGCTCAGGGCGCCAAGCCCGGCGAGGGCGGCCAGCTGCCCGGCCACAAGGTCGACCACACCATCGCCAGGGTGCGCCACTCCACCCCCGGCGTAGGGCTGATCTCGCCACCTCCACACCACGATATCTACTCGATTGAGGATCTGGCCCAGCTGATTCACGACCTGAAAAACGCCAACCCCAAGGCGCGGATCAGCGTCAAGCTGGTCTCCGAAGTGGGTGTTGGCACCGTGGCGGCGGGCGTCTCCAAGGCGCATGCCGATCACGTCACCATCTCCGGTTACGATGGCGGCACCGGCGCCAGCCCGCTCACCTCCATCAAACATGCCGGCTCCCCGTGGGAGATCGGTCTGGCCGAAACCCACCAGACACTGGTGATGAACAAGCTGCGCAGCCGCATCTCGGTGCAGGTCGATGGCGGCCTGCGCACCGGCCGTGATGTGGTAATCGGCGCTCTGCTGGGTGCCGACGAATTTGGTTTTGCCACCGCGCCGCTGATCGTGCAGGGCTGCCTGATGATGCGCAAGTGTCATCTCAACACCTGCCCGGTGGGCGTGGCCACGCAAGATCCCGAGCTGCGCAAGCGCTTCTCTGGCAAGCCGGAACATCTGGTCAACTTCTTCTTCTTTATTGCAGAAGAGGTGCGCCAGCTGATGGCCAGGCTGGGCTACCGCTCATTCAACGAGATGATCGGCCAGCGAACCCGTCTGAACACCCGCCAGGCCATCGACCACTGGAAGGCCAGGGGGCTGGACTACTCGCGCATCCTGCACATGCCGGAGGCCGGCCCCGGGGTGGGCATCCACCACAGCGAAGAGCAGGATCACGGCCTGGAGCAGGCGCTGGATAACCAACTGATCGAACAGGCCATGCCCGCACTGGAGAATGGCACCCCGGTTCAGATCAAAACCGATATACACAACTACAACCGCACCGTTGGCACCATGCTCTCCGGCGAGGTGGCCCGCCGCTACGGCCATGCCGGTCTGCCGGATGACAGCATCTGCATCAAGGCGCAGGGCATAGCCGGCCAGAGCTTTGGTGCCTGGCTGGCCAAAGGTATCACCATCGAGCTGTCGGGCGAGGCCAATGACTATGTCGGCAAGGGGCTGTCGGGTGGCCGCCTGGTGGTCTATCCACCCAAGGTAACGCCTATCGTGGCGGAAGAGAACATCATTGCGGGCAACACCATTCTCTATGGCGCCATCTGCGGTGAACTCTACCTGCACGGCATGGCTGGCGAACGCTTTGCTGTACGCAACTCGGGCGCCATCGCCGTTGTTGAGGGAGTTGGCGATCACTGCTGTGAATATATGACCGGCGGCATTGTCGTCTGCCTTGGCACCACCGGGCGCAACTTTGCCGCGGGCATGAGCGGCGGCATCGCCTATGTATTCGATGCCGCAGGCGACTTTGAAAAGCGCTGCAATCTGGCTATGGTTGAGCTGGAACCCATCACCGCCGAGGATGATGCGCTGGAGGCCAGCGAGCATCAGGGCGGCGACCTGGAGACACACGGCCGGGTCGATGTCAGCCACGACATGACCCGCTACGATGCGATTCGTCTCAGGCAGCTGATCGAACAACATCTGCACTATACCGGCAGCCAGCGCGCCAAAGAGATTCTGGACAACTGGGATCACTGCCTGCCACAATTTGTGAAGGTCATGCCGGTGGAGTATCGTCGTGCCCTGCATGAGATGCAGGCCCAGCAGCGGGCGACACACAGCATTAAGGAGGGTTGTTAATGGGCAAACCCACAGGCTTTCTGGAGTTCCCGCGTCAGGATCGGAGCTATGCACCGGCCGCAGACCGGGTAACCCACTACAATGAATTTGTTATCCCGCTCAGCACCGAGGCGATCACTCAACAGGCTGCCCGCTGCATGGATTGCGGTATCCCCTTTTGCCACAACGGCTGCCCGGTCAATAACATCATCCCCGATTGGAATGATCTGGTCTACAAGGGCGAGTGGCGGCAGGCCATCGAGGTGCTGCACTCCACCAACAACTTCCCTGAATTTACCGGCCGCATCTGCCCCTCGCCCTGCGAGGCGGCCTGCACCCTGAACATTGATGACAACCCGGTCACCATCAAAACCATCGAATGTGCCATTGTCGATCGCGCCTGGGAAGAGGGGTGGATCGTACCGCAGGTGCCGCCACACAAAAGCGGCAAGCGGGTTGCCATCGTAGGCTCCGGCCCCTCGGGGCTGGCCTGCGCACAGCAGCTGGCCCGTGCCGGGCACGCCGTCACCCTGTTCGAGAAGAGTGACCGCATTGGCGGATTGATGCGCTACGGCATCCCCGATTTCAAACTCAGCAAACAGCTGATCGACCGTCGCATCGGGCAGATGCGCGCCGAGGGGGTGGAGTTCCGGCCCAAGGTGCATATCGGCGTGGATATTCCGGCCTCCCAGCTGGCCAGTGAGTATGATGCTGTGGTGCTGACGGGCGGATCAGAAAAGCCGCGCGATCTGCCGGTTCCTGGCCGTGAACTGGACGGCATTCACTATGCAATGGATTTTCTGCGCCAGAGCAACAAGCGTGTGGCAGGGGATCTGATCCCCGGGGATGAAGAGATCATCACCACAGATCAGCATGTCATCGTTATCGGCGGCGGTGATACCGGCTCTGACTGTGTCGGCACATCAAACCGGCAGGGCGCACTCTCGGTTACACAGCTGGAGCTTATGCCACGCCCCCCGGAAAAAGAGAACAAATCCACCACCTGGCCCAACTGGCCGCAAAAGATGCGCACCTCCTCCTCCCAGGAGGAGGGCTGCGAACGCATCTGGAGTGTCGCCACCAAAAAATTCAGCGGCGAAAATGGCCAGGTCAAAATGATCCACTGCATCAAGGTCGAATGGACTCAAGACAAGGCCGGCCGCTGGAACATGCAGGAGCTGGCAGGCTCGGCATTTGAACTGCCGGCAGACAAGGTCTTCCTGGCCATGGGCTTTCTGCATCCTACACATGAGGGGATGCTGGAGGAGCTGGGGGTTGAACTGGATGCTCAAGGCAACGTGCAGGCCAACGATACAGACTACGGCACCTCTATCGACAAGGTCTTTGTCGCGGGGGATATGCGCAGAGGCCAGTCACTGGTGGTCTGGGCCATACGCGAAGGCCGCCAATGCGCCCGTGCCGTCGATGAGTTTCTTATGGGAACCAGCGATCTGCCGCATTGATTTTTCTAGGTTTAATTTTTCTAGGTTTAATGAATAATCTAATTAGGAGTTTTCCGTGCCAGAGCTGAAGAACGACCGTTTGCTGCGTGCCCTCCTGCGCGAGCCTGTTGACATCACCCCCGTCTGGATGATGCGCCAGGCTGGACGCTATCTTCCAGAATACAAGGCGACCCGGCAGAAGGCCGGGAGTTTTATGGATCTGTGCCAAAATGCCGAGCTGGCCTGCGAAGTCACCCTTCAGCCGCTGGAGCGTTATCCGCTCGATGCCGCTATCCTGTTTTCAGATATTCTGACCATTCCCGATGCCATGGGTCTGGGGCTCTATTTCAGCGAAGGCGAAGGGCCACGCTTTGAACGCCCCATCAAAAATGCAGCTGATGTACGCGCTATCGGGGTTCCCGACCCGGAGCAGGGGCTGCAATATGTGATGAATGCGGTACGCACCATCCGCAAAGAGCTGGATGGCCGGGTGCCGCTGATCGGCTTTTCCGGCAGCCCCTGGACACTGGCCACCTATATGGTCGAAGGGGGCAGCACCAAAAACTTCGCAAAATCCAAAGGGATGATGTTTGACAACCCCGGCCTGATGCATGAACTGCTCGGCAAGCTGGCCGAATCTGTCACCTCCTATCTCAACGCCCAGATCGCCGCAGGCGCACAGGCCGTGATGATCTTCGACACCTGGGGTGGTGTTCTCAGCCCACGAGACTACGAAGCCTTCTCGCTCTCCTACATGGAACGTATCATTGAGGGATTAACCAGAGAAAATGATGGCCGTCGCGTACCCATAGTGATGTTCACCAAGAATGGCGGCCAATGGCTCAGCCGCATGGCAGAGAGCGGTGCCGACGCACTGGGCGTCGATTGGACCACCGAGCTGGCTGATGCACGGGTACAGGTGCGGGATAAGGTTGCACTACAGGGCAACATGGACCCTTGCGTACTCTACGCATCCCCCGAGCGAATCCGCGAAGAGGTTGCCCATGTACTCGACAGCTACGGACACGGCCCCGGCCATGTCTTCAACCTGGGGCATGGCATCCACCCGGAGGTAGACCCGGAGCATGCCGGTGTCTTCATTGACGCAGTGCATGAGTTGAGCAAGCCCTACCACTCCTGATCAACGCCCAACCCTGCAAAAAAGGCAGCCCGCAATGGCTGCCTCTATATAATTGGGAGCCAATAGCCCTGGCTAATACTTCAGCCGCTCATGCAGTGGGCTGCTGCGTGGGAAGTGGGCGCGCAAAAAGGCCATCTGGTCTGCCAGAATATGGCGACCCTGAAGGAAGATATACTCTGCATGGGTCGGGGTAAACGGAATGGCCAGAAGCTCCATCCCCGCACGCTCTGGCGTGCGCCCCGCCTTATGATTATTACAGCGGATACAGGCCGTAACCACATTGTTCCAATGATCCGGGCCACCCTGGCTCACCGGCCGCACATGATCCCGGGAGAGCTGCCGATGGTTGAAATGGCGCCCACAATAGAGGCAGAGATGGTTGTCACGCTGGAACAGCGCAGGGTTGTTGAGTGGAGGAGCATATTTTTTTGCCCGCATCTTGACCAGGGCATGGCTATTGCCATAGGTGGCAATAATTGAGTTGACCTGCACCCTGCTGCGCCGCTGCGTACGGGCATTGATCCCGCCATGGAGAGCGTAGAGCACGCTGCCGCACCGGTATGCGATTTGATCGAGGAAATGCAGGCGCACAGCATCCCGGTAGTCGATCCACTCCAGGGGCATGCCCGCTATATCTGTGCGCAAAATCTGTTGCCTAAGATCCACCATAAATCTGCCACTATCTGCTGCCTGTACTTTAAGTCTTGCATGGTTAGACAGCTGCTGCAAACCTATAATTTCAATCTATAAATCCAACAACTCTTCCCTGGATTATGCACAGATTAAATCTGCAATACCCCCTAACCTTTCCTCCGCTATGACTTTTGGAACGGGCTTTAAACAAAACACTAACCCATTGTTTTAATTGCAAAACAAGCCACCCGCCCAACTTCAATTAAAATTGAACCAACATCCTGCCCAACAAGCACACTTCAAGTGGGGTAAATTTTCCACAAAGTTATCCACAGCCTGCAAGCCAAGCAGAAATTTGCTTATTCTATTAACGGGTTATCTTAACCTTCTACTTTCTGACACTAAAAACAGCGCTTAACTCACCCCCCTTAAACCCGGAAAAATCAGGTAGAGTTGCTGCCATGCCCAGCCAATCCATTCTTCGCATTGCAGTACCCGCGCCGCTCTATACCTGCTTTGACTACCTGCCGCCAGAGGGGGTGGACCCCGCCACCTTGTCACCCGGCATCCGCCTGCTTCTGCCCTTTGGGCGGGGGGAACGCATTGGGGTGCTGGTGGAGAAGGTGTCATCATCCACTCTGGATACCGGCTCACTCAAATCCGCCACTGCGGTGCTGGACAGCCAGCCGCTGCTGACCGGTCAGGATCTGAAACTGCTGCTCTGGGCAGCCAGCTACTACCAGCACCCCCCGGGAGAGGCCATCGCCGCAGCACTGCCTGTACGGCTGCGCAGAGGGGAAGAGCGGATAAAACTGGAGGAGGCCGGGTGGCGGCTAACGGCCCGTGGAGAGGCCGCCCAGCCAACCCGCGCACCCCGGCAGCGGCAGATAATCCAGACCCTGAAAGGGCAGCCCAAGGGGATAACCCAGCAGGCGCTCCATGCCCTTTGCGGCAGCTGCCGCCCTATCCTGCGAACCCTGGAGAAGAAGGGCTGGGTGGAGCCATGCGAGCTTAAGCCACAGCATATCGCCCCAACGCCGGAGACCTCCAGGCTAACCCTCAACCCTGCCCAGAGAGCGGCTATCACCACAGTAGCCAGCAACCTTCAGGGGTTTGGCGCCTTTCTGCTGAATGGCGTGACCGGCAGTGGCAAGACGGAGGTCTATCTGGGACTCATCGAAGCCGCTCTGGCTGCAAACCGCCAGGTTTTGGTTTTAGTGCCTGAGATTGCACTGACCCCCCAGCTGATGCAGCGGTTCCAATCCCGCATCGGTTCGCTGATAGCCCTGCTCCACTCCGGCCTCTCCGAGCGGGAGCGGGAGCGGGGCTGGCAGGCAGCCAGTCAGGGGGAGGCCGCGGTAGTTCTGGGCACCCGCTCTGCCATCTTCACCCCGCTTCCACAGCTTGGCCTGATCATCATTGATGAAGAGCACGATCTCTCCTTCAAACAGCAGGATGGCTTTCGCTACTCCGCCCGTGATCTGGCCATTGTCAGGGCGCGGCATCGGTGCTGCCCTGTACTGCTTGGCTCTGCCACCCCTTCACTGGAGAGCCTGCACAATGTTGCAACCGGGCGCTACCAGGGGTTAACCCTGTCAGAGCGGGCGGGTGGCGCCAGACCACCCAGGATCGACCTGCTCGATATCCGCTCGGCACCGCTCAATGGCGGCCTCTCCCCGGCGCTGCTGGGCATGCTGGAGAGAGAGCTGACCGCCGGAAATCAGGTGCTGCTGTTTCTTAATCGCCGAGGTTATGCGCCGGTCGTAATCTGCCATCACTGCGGCTGGCTATCCGAGTGCCCCCGCTGCGATGCCCGCATGACGCTTCATCTCGGCACCCAGCTGCTGTGGTGCCACCACTGCGGGCATCAGCGCCGCCTCTACCGCGAGTGTCCCAGGTGCAGCAGCAGTGATCTGCGCCCACTGGGACAGGGCACCGAACGGCTGGAAGAGGTACTGGCGCAGCAGTTCCCCAACCACCCCATTGCCCGGATCGACCGGGACAGCACTCGCAGAAAGGGGGCACTGGAGCGGCTGCTCAATGCCGTTCATGACGGCCACTACCGCATCCTGCTGGGGACGCAGATGCTGGCCAAGGGGCATCACTTTCCGGATGTCACCCTGGTGGGCATCCTGGATATGGATCAGGGCCTCTTCAGCGCCGACTACCGCGCAGCAGAGCGGATGGCTCAGATGGTAGAGCAGGTGGCCGGACGGGCCGGACGGGCCAACAAACCCGGCCGGGTGCTGATCCAGACACGCCACCCGGATCACCCGCTGTTGCAGACCTTGATCCACCAGGGCTACAACGCCTTTGCCCAGCTCTGCCTCGATGAGCGCTGCCAGGCCTCCCTGCCCCCTTTCCGCTACCAGGCGCTGCTGCGTGCAGAGGCCCCTTCATCCGAGAAACCGATACGCTTTTTGGAGGATGCCGCCCGGCAGGCAGCCCACTTTAATACCCAGGGCATTGAGCTGTGGGGGCCGGTGCCCGCGCCTATGGAGCGACGCGCCGGGCGTATCCGTGCGCACCTGTTGATCCAGGCCGGCCATCGCAGCACCCTGCACAGGGTGCTAAGCCAGCTGATCCCTTCGCTTGGCAAATTGAAGAGCGCCCGCCATGTCCGCTGGTCCATTGATGTGGACCCTCAGGAGATGCTCTGACCGGCAAAATAATTCACCATCTCATCGAGATGCAGGCCCAACACTTTCCCTATTCCTGTTATCCTTTGCGGTCATCTCCGTTAAACATTTTCCGAGTTAATGAAAGCCCAGATCCAGCACCTTCTCTCCCAGGCTCTTGAGCAACTTGCCGCTGATGGCACACTCCCTGCCGGGCAGATCCCCCAACCTGTCATTGAACGTACCCGTGATACCAGCCATGGCGATTTTGCCTCCAATATCGCCATGGTGCTGGCCAGGATTGCCCGCTGCCGCCCGCGTGATCTGGCAGAGAAGCTGGTGGCCAGCCTCCCCTCATCCCCTCATGTTGCAAAGGTTGAGGTCGCCGGGCCAGGGTTTATCAACTTCACCCTTACGCCCGATGCCTATCTGGCACTAGTGCCGGAGATCCTCCAGCAGGGGCATGGATTTGGCCGCAGCACAATCGGTGCTGGCAAAACGGTTCAGGTCGAGTTTGTCTCCGCCAACCCCACCGGCCCGCTGCATGTGGGTCATGGCCGGGGAGCCGCCTACGGCGCAACCGTGGCCGATCTGCTGGAGGCCATCGGTTTCAAGGTGCATCGTGAGTACTATGTCAACGATGCCGGCCGCCAGATGGATATCCTGGCCACCAGCGTCTGGCTGCGTTATCTGGGGCTTTGTGGTGAGTGTTTTCCCTTCCCGGCCAATGGTTACAAGGGCGACTATGTACTGGACATTGCCGCCATCCTGCATCAGGAGCATGGCGACGATTACCATCAAGATGCCGATCTGGTATTTGCCGACCTGCCGCAGGATGAGACCGAGGCGCAGCCCGATGGCGACAAAGAGGCCTATATTGATGCCCTCATCACCCGTGCAAAAGGGCTGCTGGGTGATGTGCGTTATCGTTATGTTTTCGAGCTGGGGCTGAACCATATCCTGGATGATATCCGGGACGACCTGGAGGGTTTCGGGGTCTGCTACGAGGATTGGTACTCCGAACGCACGCTGGTGGAGAGTGGCGCAGTCAACAAGGTGATTGAACGCCTGCGCAGCGCTGGCCAGATGTATGAGAAAGAGGGTGCCCTCTGGTTCCGCTCTACTGATTTTGGTGATGAGAAGGATCGCGTGGTTGAGCGGGAGAATGGCCAGACCACCTACTTTGCCTCGGATATTGCCTATCATGCCGAGAAGCTGGAGCGGGGTTTTGACCGGGTCATTGATGTGTGGGGTGCAGACCATCATGGCTATGTCCCGCGGGTAAAGGCGGCGCTGGAGGCGCTGGGCGATGACCCCGCCAGGCTGGATGTGCTGCTGGTTCAATTTGCCAACCTCTACCGCAATGGGCAGAAGGTGCCGATGTCTACCCGCTCCGGCTCCTTTGTCACCCTGCGTGAGCTGCGGGAAGAGGTGGGGCGTGACGCCGCCCGCTTCTTCTATGTGATGCGCAGATGTGAACAGCATCTCGATTTTGACCTGGATCTGGCCAAATCCCAATCCAGTGACAACCCCGTCTATTACGTGCAATATGCCCATGCACGGGTCTGTAGCGTACTCCGGCAGGCGGGAGAGAAGGGCATTCCGGTAGCGCTCTCACCCGGCGCCACACATCTGGAACGGCTCACAGAGGCGCATGAGCAGGCACTGCTGCGCACCCTCTCCCGCTATCCTGAAGTGGTCGAGGCTGCGGCGCTCCATGAGGAGCCGCACCAGCTGGTTCACTACCTGCGCGAGCTGGCCCAGGATTTTCACACCTACTATAACGCCCACCAGTTTCTGGTTGAGGATGAGCCCCTGCGTGATGCACGGCTAAAACTGATCCTGGCGGCGCGGCAGGTGGTTAGCAACGGGCTTGGCCTGCTGGGCGTCTCTGCACCGGAGCGCATGTAAGTGGCCCGCGATTACAAAACCCGCGCCAACCCAAAACCTAAAAAACAGCAGACCTCTGGCTGGGCCTGGTTTTTTGCTGGTCTGTTGGTGGGTCTGTTTGCTGCCGGGCTGTTCTGGCTCAAATTTGGCCAGCAACAGGAGATGGCCGCCAAGCCGGCCCATGCCCCGGCGCATCAGCAGGAGGACCCCAAAAGAGCGGCGGAGAAGCAGGACTCACGGCCGCCCAAGCCCCGCTTCGATTTCTACACCACCTTGCCCCTGATGGAGGTCGAGGTCGCGGTGCCTGAGCCAGACCCCATCCCAAGGCAGGCCCCCAAAAAAGCGGCTCCTGTCACCACCGGCAGCACCTATATGCTCCAGATGGGATCATTTCGCAAATACGGGGATGCCGACCGAATGAAGGCCAGCCTGGCGCTGCTGGGCATACAGGCCGAAATCCAGAAAGTGACGATCAATAACAAAGACACCTACCACCGGGTACGGAGCGGCCCATATCGCAGTGGCCAGCAGATCAACCAGATTCGCGATCAACTGCGGAAGAACAAGATCAACAGCCTGCTGATCAAGCTGAAAAGATAGTGTCGTCAATATAAACCTGGGCGGAGCACTATAGGAGCCCCAGCCGCTGCTTCAGGCGTATTGACCAGGGCGCATCGGCGAGCCTGGAGGCGATATACTCCTTGAGCTGCTTGCGGTTGGCATCCGCCAAGCCCACAAACTGGATACCGAATCTGCGCTCTTTGACATGCCTGATCCGGCCATCGACCTGGAACCCCCTGCCATCTGATGTGGGCAAGGTGACAATAACAGAGACCGATTTATTAATACGGCACCCTTTAAACATGTGGGCAACATCGACGCCCATGCCACCAATGCTGATATCCACCGCTCGCAGAACGTCTATAAAGTCCTCGCCGTTAATATCAACCTTGATCGGTTTCTCTCTCTCTGGCTGCACACGTATGTGCTGGCGTCTGTTGTTTTGATTGTAGCCAATCATGGCTTTACCCCGCAGGCAAGATGTCTGCTGTTGTACGCTACTGTCCGGTTACGGCGCAACCGATTTTTCTAAAAACACAGCACGACTATATCAGGTAAAATGGCCGGATGGATGTCTCCTCTATTCTCGATGGCCTGAACGATGCCCAGCGCGAAGCGGTCTCTGCCCCGGCAGGCGGCATGCTGGTGCTGGCCGGCGCCGGCAGCGGCAAGACCCGCGTTCTGGTACACCGCATCGCCTGGCTGATGCAGGTGGAGCACGCCTCCCCCTGGTCGATCATGGCCGTCACCTTTACCAACAAGGCGGCGCGGGAGATGCGCGACCGCATCGAAAAGCTGCTGAATATGCCGGTTGGCGGCATGTGGGTCGGCACCTTTCATGGCTTGGCACACCGCCTGTTACGCGCCCATTGGCAGGATGCCGGGCTGCCACAGGGGTTTCAGATTCTGGACTCCGACGATCAGTTCCGGCTCATTAAACGCACCATGCGGGCACTCAATATTGACGAGGCCCGTTGGCCGCCCCGGCAGGCGCAGTGGTTCATCAATGCCCGCAAGGATGAGGGGCTGCGCGCCAAACATCTGGATGATGGCGGCGACCCCCATCAACGGCAGATGATCCACATCTACCAGGAGTACGAAAAGGCCTGCGAGCGTGGCGGGCTGCTCGATTTTGCCGATCTGCTGCTGCGCGCCCATGAGCTGTGGCGCAGTCGGCCGGATATTCTGCAACACTATCAGGCGCGCTTCCAACATATCCTGGCCGATGAGTTTCAGGACACCAACGAGATCCAGTACGCCTGGCTGCGGCTGCTGGCGGGCAGCCGCCATAATCTGTTTGCGGTGGGTGATGATGACCAGTCCATCTACGGCTGGCGCGGGGCGCGGGTCGAGCACATCCAGCAGTTTCAGCAGGACTATAAAGGGGCGCAACTGGTGCGGCTGGAGCAGAACTACCGCTCCACCAGCAACATCCTCAGCGCCGCCAATGCACTGATCGCCAACAACCCCTCCAGGCTGGGCAAAAATCTCTGGACCGATGGCGATAAGGGCGACCCGATCCGCCTCTATGCCGCCTACAACGAGGTGGATGAGGCGCGCTTTATAATCGACCGCATTCGCGACTTTATCAGCCAGGGTCACCGGCGGGCTGAAGCGGCCATCCTCTACCGCTCCAACGCCCAGTCACGGCAGTTTGAGGAGACCCTGTTCCAGTCCCAGATCCCCTATCGTGTCTATGGTGGGCTGCGCTTCTTCGAGCGCGCCGAGATCAAGGATGCCATGGCCTATCTGCGCATGCTCGCCAACCCGGATGATGATGCCGCCTTCGAACGCTCGGTAAACATGCCGCCGCGTGGCATCGGCCCCCGCACCCTGGATGCGGTGCGCGCCCATGCCCGCGATTTCCACTGCTCTCTTTGGAAAGCAGCACATGCCCTGCTTGAGGGTGGCGGCATGAGCGCTCGCGCCGCCAACGCACTGCGCGGGTTTCTCGATCTGATCCAGGAGCTACAGGCCGCCACAACCGACCTGACCCTGACAGAGATCACCGAGCATGCCATCGCCAGCAGCCGGCTGGTCGAACATTTTGAGAAGAACCGCGATGGCCGTGGACAGGATCGTATCGAAAACCTGGAGGAGCTGCTCAACGCCACCCGCCAGTTTACACATGAAGCGACTGATGACGAGCTGGATGATCTTACCGCCTTCCTCTCCCATGCCGTGCTGGAGGCGGGCGAGACACAGGGTGACAAGTTTGAGGACTGTGTCCAGCTGATGACCCTGCACTCGGCCAAGGGGCTGGAGTTTCCACTGGTCTTTATCGGCGGAATGGAGGAGGGGCTGTTTCCACACAGCCTCTCCGCCAACGACCCGGAACGGCTGGAGGAGGAGCGCCGCCTCTGCTATGTCGGCATGACCCGCGCCATGAGCCAGCTCTATCTGAGCCACGCCGAGACCCGTCGCCTGCACGGTAAAGAGAGCTACTCCCGCCCCTCCCGTTTTCTGCGCGAGATACCGGCCGAACTGATGGAGGAGATCCGCAGCCAGCCCCAGGTTTCACGCCCGATACAGCAGCAGGGCAGCGCATTTCGTACCGGGCCGTCCGGCTTTCAGTTGGGCCAGCGGGTTCGGCACGCCAAATTTGGTGACGGTGTTGTACTGAATGCCGAAGGGCGGGGCAACAGCGCACGGGTACAGATCAACTTCGAGGATATTGGCGCCAAGTGGCTGGTAGCGGCCTATGCCAATCTGCAATTCCTTTAACCCAGAAAAATCCAGGAGAAAAGAGCATGCAGCGTCGTGATTTCATCAAACAGGCCGGGGGCGCATCACTGGCCGTGGGGGCCGGGCTGATGGCCGCCGGAGCCGCACAGGCCAAGGCGCAGTACCGCTGGAAGATGGTCACCACCTGGCCGAAGAACTTCCCCGGCCTGGGCACCGCCGCCAACAAGCTGGCGGCACTGATCGGCGAGATGAGCGGTGGGCGCATCCGGGTCAAGGTCTATGGCGCCAAAGAGCTGGTGCCCGCCTTTGAGACCTTCGATGCAGTCTCCCGCGGCACAGTCGAGATGGGGCACGGCTCAGCCTACTACTGGAAAGGCAAGAGCGAGGCCGCCCAGCTCTTCTCCACCGTCCCCTTTGGGCTGACCGCCCAGGAGATGAATGCCTGGATGTACTATGGTGACGGGCTGAAGCTGTGGCGGGAGCTGTATGACCCCTTTGGGCTGGTGCCCGCCCCAGCAGGAAACACCGGGGTGCAGATGGGCGGCTGGTTCAACAAGGAGATCAACAGCCTGGCCGATATGAAGGGGCTGAAGATGCGCATCCCCGGCCTGGGCGGTGAGGTGCTGAAGCGGCTGGGCGGCACCCCGGTTAATCTGCCGGGTGGTGAGCTCTTTACCTCGCTGCAATCCGGAGCCATCGATGCCACCGAGTGGGTCGGCCCCTATAATGATCTGGCCTTTGGTCTCTACAAGGCAGCCAGATACTACTACTACCCCGGCTTCCACGAGCCGGGCACCACACTGGAGGCGATCATCAACAAAAAGGCGCTGCATGCACTGCCGAAGGATCTGCAATCCATCGTGCTCAACGCCTGCCGGGTAGTGAATCAGGATCTGCTCTGTGAGTACACTGCGCGCAATCCGATTGCGCTGGATACCCTGTTGAACAAGCACAAGGTGGATATGCGGGTCTACCCGCAGGATGTATTGCAGCAGCTGCGCAAGCTCTCGGAAGAGGTGGTGGCCGAGCTGGCCAACAGGGATGCCTTTGCCAAAAAGGCCTATGCCTCCTACTCCCGGTTTTACGACCAGGCCCGGCGCTGGAGCGATATCTCCCAGCTGGCTTTTCTGCAGGCGCGGGATATGAGCTGATACCCGGAAAGCAGGGCATCAGCCCCGCTTTCTGGATTTTCAACCCAAATGCCCCTCTTTCAACTGCCCCCGCTCTCCCTCTACATCCACATCCCCTGGTGTATCCAAAAGTGCCCCTATTGCGATTTTAACTCTCGTGCACTGAAAGGCAGCCTGAACGAAGAGGCCTATATTGGTGCCCTGCTGGCCGATCTGGATAGCGAGCAGCCCCAGCAGCATGGGCGGCCACTGCACAGCATCTTTATCGGCGGCGGCACACCCAGCCTCCTCTCCGGCAGCGCCATCACCAAACTGCTGGATGGCATACGGCAGCGGATGGTGATCCCGGCCGATATTGAGGTCACACTGGAGGCAAACCCCGGCACGCTGGAGGCTGGCCGCTTTGCACGCTACCGTGCTGCCGGAGTGAACCGGCTCTCAATCGGTGTCCAGAGTTTTGATGCCGAATCACTGCAACGGCTTGGCCGCATCCATCGGGCAGACGAGGCCGTTGCCGCCTTCCATTCCGCCAGGAGTGCCGGCTTTGAACAGATCAATCTGGATCTGATGTTTGGCCTGCCCGGCCAGGATATGGCGCTGGCGCAGCGCGATCTGGAGAGGGCGATTGAGCTACAGCCTGAGCACATCTCCTATTACCAGCTGACACTGGAACCCGGTACCCCATTTCACCACTCACCACCCACCCTGCCACTGGAGGAGAGCCTTTGGGAGATGCAGCAGCAGGGGGAGGCCCTGCTCAGTGACCGGGGTTACAGCCAATATGAGATCTCTGCCTATGCCCAGTCCGGGATGCCGTGCCGCCATAACCTCAACTACTGGACTTTCGGCGACTACCTGGGGATTGGCGCAGGCGCTCATGGCAAATCGACACGCCCTGACAGATCCATAACACGCCGCTGGAAGCCCCCGGAACCCAGCGCCTACCTTGCCGCAGCAGGCATGGATCAGGGATTATCCGGGCAAAAAACCCTGGCAGCTGATGAGATTGCGCTGGAGTTTATGATGAATGCACTGAGGCTGCGCCAGGGGTTCACTGAAGGTCTCTACCAGCAGCGTACAGGGCTCCCTTTTGCCACCATCGCCACCCCGGTTGAAGAGGCCATTCATGAAGGGCTGCTGGAAAACCGCAATGGTATATTCAGCCCCACCCCCCTTGGCCGGCGTTTTCTCAATAATCTGCTGGAGAAATTTCTCTAGGAGCCTGTCGGACTTAATGTGGAAGAACCCACCCTGACGCGCACACGAAACCCTGGCCAGTCACAAGCCTGTCTGATGGTATGCATTTGCCCCTTGAGAGGGCAGGCAGGTTACGCGGTAGTGGCGTCGGTGATGAAACCGTGTTTCCGAAGCATCTTGAGCCAGCGCGGGGCGTTCCGGGCAACGGTCAGTGCTTCGTAATCGATGGTGCTGTCCTGGTAGTGCGTCCCGTTACT
>WFXD01000009.1 GCA_015490795.1 Gammaproteobacteria bacterium | reverse complement strand
TTGAACAGGCTCTCGGTTGGGTATCTCTGTTCGCTGACCCATCTATAGGTTCCTCATAGTCTACTTCGTAACCGCTTTTTGCAAGAAATGTAACGACATTACTTTTGGCGCCAGCCGAATCTTCCCTATTTGGCCCCGGTTTTGCAAGCCTAGTTCAAGAGATTAAGTTAAGGCAAGCTGTGGATACTCTTCTTGTGATTGCTACAGTGCCAACTAAATAGCAAAAAAGGTGGCGGGTATGAAGATGCATTGGGTTACGAAGATTGCGGGTTTATTGGCAGGAGTGGTGCTTTCTGCAAGTGCTATGGCCATGCCGCTACAGAATGAGGATTTCTCCAGTGGGTTTAATAATTGGGAAGGTGAGGTGGAATGGGCAGATGGATTTAATGGGGATACTATTTTCCTACCACCTGCTAGCTTTGGGACTTATAGTGCCAACTACAGCCATAATGCATCTGAAAAGTCAGCGACACTAACCACAACACTAAGCAATGATATTGCCTATTGGTCTGTTTCTCTATTTCAATCATTCGATATGCCGACAACAGCCGCGACACTCTCATTCAGTTATGAGTGGAGTGTTACGGATATTGCTGCGGATTCAGTGCAAGCCTCACTACAAGACCCATCCGGTGCTTTATATGACCTGTTTGCTGCTCTAGCCATGCAGGATACAGGCAGCGGTTCAATTAACTACGATATTACTGGCTTTGCCGGGAATACTATGGCCCTTTTGTTCCTGGTTGAAGACAATGATGAGGTCGAGGGTGACTGGTTGAAAATTCGCAACATCACGATTACTGAAACAATGAGTGTGCCAGCACCACCTGTGCTGGCACTCCTGCTCATCGGTCTAACAGGCCTGCTGTATCGCACCAAACGCGGCTGATATAGCAGCAAAAGCAGTTTATAAAATGTAAGAAACCGGATTAAATATACCGGATTAAATATACCGGATTAAATATATATGTAAGCCGCACACTAATTAATTGGTTAGTGCCGCGCAAGTGGTTTAGATTTGAGTCATAGGGGAGAGCTATGAGCACTGGTTGGAAACAGCATCGAAATATTCTCTGGGCGGTGGTATTTGGGGTCGTCCAGCTTCTTCTTGTGAGCAACCCGGTTGCCGCTGCAGGAGGTGACGAAGAGGGTGAATGGGTTACCGTCTCTGATGTGACTGTAACACAGGGGAATAAGCTCTATGACCGTCGCCTGCGCGTCTATTCTACTTACAACAGCATCACCAATACTGCAGAAGAGCCTCTGTCCGGCCCTCTTCGCTTCGTGGTGGAAAACCCAAGCCATTCGGTTCTAAATGCTGATGGCTTTACATCTGCAGATGAACCCTTCCTGAATTTACCGGATTCCTCAATCGCCTCCGGTGCAACCTCTTCAGATGTGCGCATCAACTTCCAGCGTCGCCGTGGTGGCTTCTCCTATAGCTTGCGCGTAGAGCAGTTCCAGGCAGAGCAGGATGAAGATGGCGACGGTGTCCCCGATGCAGAAGACCAATGCCTCGGCACACCGCCGGAAGCAGAGATAGACGATGATGGATGTGCAGAGAGCCAGTTGGATAATGATGGTGATGGCATCATGAACAATCTGGATCAGTGCCCCAACACCCCTGCAGGTGAGGCCGTTGATGGCAATGGATGCGCCGCCAGTCAGCTGGATAATGATGGTGATGGCGTTAATAATGCGGTAGATAACTGCCTTGAAACGCCTAATTCAGATCAGATTGATACCGATGGTGACGGCATAGGCGATGCTTGTGATCTGCCGGAGCTTATTGTATTCGGGATCATTCTGGATACGGATGGCAATCCTGTTCCAGAGGGAACCGTAGTCAAGGTCGGCGCCAATACCGTATACACTGAAACTGATGAGAATGGACGCTACCAGGCTGAGTTTGGAAGTGGCGAAACCAATGCTGACGGCCAGGTGTTCGTAAGTGTAAAGCCAGCAGGTTACACCAGCTACCAGACCAAATTCACACCAGACCCGGAGGGCGGCACCCATGAGGTCAATCTGACGGTCAAGGTGGTTGATAGTGAAACGACCGCAAGCCCTGCTGCTGCCATCAACCTGAGCGCTGAGGATGAGGGGCAGACAACCGGCAGCATCGGCATCCAGGCTGGCTCCATAGTTGATGAGAATGGCAATCCAGTGACCGAAGAGGTGACTGTAGAGCTGACCACCATTGATCCCGGCAGTGCAGAGATGGGGGCCTTTACAGGTGGTGATTTCTATGCGGCTGTAGCACCTGGACAAGGTATTGGCGGGGGTGATGTAGCTCAGCTGGAGACTGTAGTGCTGGCAGAGGTCAACATAACAGGCGCTTCCGGTACCGAATACGATACCCTGAATGCACCCGCCACACTTGAGATGCGCCTGCCCGATGCCGAGCAGGGCAAATATGTCGAAGGGACCAAGATCCCCCTCTGGTATTACGATGAAGAGCAGGGTATGTGGGTCCAGGAAGGCGAAGGCGAGGTGTTCCAGAAGGATCGTGGAGATGGTGTGCTGGAAGATTGGGTTACTGCTGAGGTCAACCACTTCACCTGGTGGAATATCGACTGGCCGGTAAGTGAGCACTCCTGTTACAAAGGGACTCTGCTTCGGTGGAACACCCCATTGGCACAGTACATCACCAACCTGAACCTTCAGGCTGAAGGCGTCACCTACAATGGCACTTCACTGGGTCAGCGTGACGGGCTGGGCGGGGTCTGCGTATCGGTCAAGCGCTCACAGAGTGTCAGCAGCCCAGAGAAGGTGCGTCTGTTCCTTAATATTGATGGTGTTCGCCATTACCTGAGGGATGTTGATATGCACTATGGCCTGACCACCGATCAGGCCCAGGCAAAAGTCTTTGATAATTCAACCCTGTCTGCATCCTGCCGGATACCGGACAGCACCGATGACTGCATACAACTCGGTGAGTTGTATATTGATATGAACCGGCCACCGGTGGTAAACGTCAATGCAACCCGCACCAGCGTAAAGCAAGGTGACACCGTCGATGTATGGGACCCGCCTTATGACCCGGATGGTGATAGCTTTACCTGCGCCTGGGTGCCTCAAGATGGCCTGACCCCAACCAGTGACATCACTGCCACCTGGACAGCACCGGACACCCTTGGAGATTACCCCGTAACACTGCAATGCACCGATGCTTTTGATGCGGTGGGTTCAGATACCATTGTGATGCAATCAGTAGCAAACAACCCGCCGGTTATCACAGGCGTTGTTACAACCCCCGCATATATTCCGGCTCTGGAAGACTCCTTGTGGGAGGCATCCTGCACAGACCCTGATGGTGACCCGATCCAGGACTTTGAGTGGGATACCCTGTACAGCGGTGGCGGCGCTATCCAGGAGACCGGGCTTGCTACGGCAACCTGGACTGCACCGGGTACGGCAGGCTGGCGATATCACCAAGTGCGCTGCCAGGATGACCAGGGGGCATGGTCGGCATGGCACAGGTTCACCGTTCGTGTTGATAACCAGGCTCCAGCAGGCAGCATTCAGGCTACGCTGCCGGATGGCACTTCATACAATGGGAGTTCCAATCCGGTACCCATCGGCGGCTGTGTGAATTTGCAGGCCGACTTCACCGACCCAGAAGGGCATGATCCACTGAGCTATACATGGTACGCCAACCCCAGTATAGGCTTACTGACACCCAGCGGAGATGCGGCAGAGTTCTGCCCTTCATACACCAGCGGGTCTGGCTGGGTACAGCTCCAGGTGGCGGACTCTTTGGGGCAGACAAGGATGGTATACACCTATCTCCGAGTGGATAATGCAGCACCTGTGATCAGCTCCATTGACTGCGGCACACCGCCATTGGATGGCCCCGGTAATACGAATACCTGTACCGTTGATGCCAGTGATCCGGATGGCCATGCGCTTGCTGAATATCGCTGGTCGGTTAGCAGCGGCTCTGTTGCCGCAAGCTCCAGCAGCAGCAATACAAATGACTGGACACTGGGGCCTGCTGGCAACAGTTGGCTATATGTACAGGTCAAGGATGAATACGGTGCCTGGAGTGCATGGAAGTGGGTATACATTGCCATCACCAATGAGCTTCCTGTAGTGGACAGTATTGCCTGTAGCGGCGGCACCGGCCCTGGTGGCACGGTGCGCCCCTACGACACCCTCAACTGTACCGCTGCTGCACATGACCCGGATGCTGGAGATGCAATAGCCCAGTACAGGTGGTCGCAGTCAGGTGGGTCACTTGGCAGCACATATACCACTGCCGGCGCCAATACATGGACAATGGCAGGCTGGGGTAACTGGTATTACCTCTACGTTAGAGCTCAGGATAATAATGGGGCCTGGGGCGCGTGGAACTCCATTACCCAGCAAGTGCTGAACACCGCACCTGTGGCAACAGAGCTTGTGGCGCCTGACTTGAGTCTCCCGCCTGCCATGAACAGCGGTGAGGTTACGCGATTGAGCGCTCAGATCTCTGACGCCGAAGATGATAACTATAACTGCCAGTGGGAGCCAGACGGTGGCACAATCTCTAACCGGGATGATGGCCCCGGCTATTGCGAAGCTGACTGGACAGCACCAAACGGCAGCACCCACAGGCCCTGTGTACGGGTGCAGGAGGACTTTTCTGGAAGACCAGGTCTCCAGTCGAATCAGGTCTGCCTGGATATTGAGGTCAATAATGGTCCCAATGTTTCACTCACTGCTGCCCCGGCCTTTGTGGATGAAGGGGGCACCTCAGCCATCACCGCAGTGGTTGCCGATCCAGAAACGGACGCTCTGGATCCAGGCACCATAGTCTGGTCAAACAGCTGTGGTGCAACACTGTCAGGTACAAGCATCGGTGGTGCTACCTTTGCTGCCCCGCTGGGTTACAACGGTATCTGCCGGGTGACGCTGGCAGTCTCTGACACGCGTGGCGCTCCCGGCAGTGGTTCGGTGACTATTGGAGTGGGCACATTTACTGCCAGCACCAACCTTCAGGTCACAGTGGTCGATCAGCGTGGTGAGCCATTAGAAGGCGCCTATGTCTGGCAGGATGATGGCACGGATAATCCACCCTATGTTATGACGGGTGCAGATGGAGTGGCTGATCTTGTTGATCCATCGGATCTCAGCCCGATAACCCTGAGTGTCGCCTATGATCACTCCTTCTACTATGATGGCATACGCACGCGCACGCTACAGACCTACCGTGGCATTCCTCCCGGCCAACTGACACTGGTCATATCTGATCTAGAAGCAGGATCGGGGGCTGTAGTGGCCAACATGGATCTTGACCTTGGTGGAGGTGCACTCGAATGGGGGCATGAACCCTTCCTTTACCCTTGGAGTGGGGCTGACTGGTCCAGTGGTTTAGTAACGGGCGCCACCGTGGAGGAGCGTGATCTACAGACCAATGGTCTACTGAGCTTGCTGGCCGCCAGCAGCACCTGGAACTCACCAGAGGGCTACAACTACGGCTTTGCCCTGGATGTAGATCCACTGGATCCGGATGGTGACGGTTCCCCCGGTGGGGTGCTGGCCTTCAGTGCCTCAGCCTTCACCCCAGCCGCCTATCCGGTCAGTGTGCAGGGTTCGAGCTGGCCCGAGTATGAGTGGCTTTCGGCTCGGTCACGCCTTGGTGGGCAGGATTATCATCTCTGCAACGGTTGGTGGTGGTGTAGCTGGTCATCAGACCAGGCCTATCTGCGTGACCAGTTCCCAGGGGATCTCTACCTGCTCTATGCTGAAATAACGACCAGTGCAGGGGATGGCTTTCCCTATGAAGGGGATGGCCTCTTCCTTGAAGGCCTGGCAGTTGCTGGCCCTGGCGCAGATTCACAGCAGTTCAGTTTTGATGCACAAACACTGGCCGCACTGCCAAACCAGGCAACGGGTATCGAGCTGGACTTCTTTGATGTATTCGTCTCTATTGGCGAATGGGAGATCGGAGATCCTGGGCTTCCCACTGTTGCCTATGACGTAATCGAGTCCAACCCCTCAGTGCCCGAAGACTGTGATGGCACCTTGCCTGATGATGCCACCTGTGAACTGGATCAATGGGACAACACCGTTGCGGTTACATTTCGGGGCTACAGTGCGGATGCCGTGATAGGTATGGATGATCGCAGCACCCAGTGGAGCATCATAGAGACGCCTCAAACAGGAGTGGACGGTTATTCCACCACTGCGCCACCGCTGCCGGATGATATCGAACATTGGAGACCTGTCAGAGGGCTGGGGGGATGTGACGGCTATTATGGTGAAGAAGGCTCCTCAAACTCCAGTGATGTGGAGGTGATGGCCCTGGCAGTGGACCCTGCCGCCAACACAGGCGATATCTTTGCCCTGATTCAAAACGCCCGTCTGCTGGGACACTATGACCCTGTTATGGCAACAGCAAGGTGGGTGGACTACTGGATGTTCGGCCCCAGTGAATTCGCCATGCCGACAGCACAGCGGACACGCGGAACCTCCTCTAAATCCTGTGATATACCTGAGTTCTTTGTAGAAGGCACCGTATATGATGAATCCGGGGCTCCCGTCAGTGAATGTTCTGTGGAGGCATGGAGTCAATATGGTTATGGGTATGCCGAAGGCAGCTGCGATGCAGATGGGAACTTCGGTCCCTTGACATTGTATGGGTATGGTTACTTCAATGTCGAGGCATACCACGCCCCAACTGGTACATGGGGAATGGCTGAAGATGAGTGTTGCAGCGGGGATAGTCAGTTATTCCAGTTGGATATCACCCTGGAAGCACCAGTAAACTGAGAAACCTTTTAACAAGCCCGATAAAATGACAGCAAGGGATCGGCATGGGCCGATCCCTTTGCACGGCTAGCGCTCTTGCCGCTGGCAGCGGTAGATCGCTGTCTGCCCCAACAGGTTGGGTAGAAAGGTGATGGGAGCGCTGGGACGGTGGGCATGATCCAGTATCACCTTCTCTTGAATCTTGATGTTGCGCTGCCGACAGAGCTGTTGAAAATCTTTGACCGTACAGAGGTGGATATTGTGGGTTTCATACCACTGTGCTGGCAGTGCGCGTGATACTGGCATTTTGCCCTGTAGCCCTATCTGTATGCGATTTTTCCAGTAGGCGAAGTTGGGGAAGGTGACGATACCCTGTTTGCCAACACGTAGCACCTCTTGCAGCAGGTGGTCTGGATAGTGTACGGCCTGTAGCGTCTGGGTCATGATGACATAGTCAAAAGCCTGATCGTCAAAATCGTCCAGCCCCTCGTCCAGATCCAGCTGGATGACATTGATCCCCAGCTGCAGGCAGCTGACAATGTTTTTGGGATTGATCTCCAGGCCATACCCTTCAACCTGGCGCTCTTCGCGCAGCGCATGCAACAACGCGCCGTTTCCGCAGCCAAGATCCAGCACGCGTGAGCCAGGGGTGATCCACTTTTTAATGATAGCCAGGTCTGATCGCAGTGGCATCTCGTCAAACTCCAGCCATATAGGCATTTAAGACATCGGTGTAATAACTGTTTGGCAGGAGAAAGGCATCGTGCCCTTCACTCGACTCAACCTCGGCGTAACTGACCTGACGCTGCGCATCGGTCAGCGCTTTGACGATCTCCATCGAACGGGCCGGGGCAAAGCGCCAATCGCTGGTAAATGAGATGACCAGGAATTTGGCCGCAGTCTGGCTAAGCGCTTCAGCCAGGCCGTTTTCAAAATCTGCGGCCGGGTCAAAGTAGTCCAGCGCCTTGGTCATCAGCAGATAGGTGTTGGCATCAAAACGATCGACAAAGGAGCTGCCCTGATGGCGCAGGTAACTCTCTACCTGGAACTGCACATCAAAGTCATAGCTGAGGCGGCCGGTCTGAAGGTCACGGCCAAACTGGGCGCGCATGGCATCGTCAGAGAGGTAGGTGATATGCCCCAGCATGCGCGCCAGCATAAGGCCTCGGCGAGGGACAACATTATGCTCATAATAGTGACCGCCGTGGAACTCAGGATCTGACAGGATAGCCTGCCGCGCCACTTCATTAAATCCAATATTTTGAGCTGAGAGCCGTGGCGCAGCGGCTATGACCAGCGCATGACGCAGCTTGTCTGGATAGTCGATGGCCCACTGAAGCACCTGCATGCCCCCTAGGCTGCCCCCCACAACAGCGGCCCACTGGTTGATGCCGATGCTGTCCATCAGCTGCTTTTGGCTATTGACCCAATCCTTTACCGTGAAGAGGGGAAAGTCCGGGCCATAGAATTTGCCGGTCTCCGGGTTTACTGTGTTGGGGCCGGTTGAACCCTTGCAGCCACCCAGATTATTGGGGCAGACCACAAAATAACGGTTGGTATCAAAGGCCTTGCCCGGGCCTATATAGCCATCCCACCAGCCGGGCTTGCGATCTTCCATGCTGTGATAGCCCGCCGCATGGTGGTCGCCAGAGAGGGCATGGCAGAAGAGCAAGGCATTGTCGCGCTTGGCATTGAGCTTGCCGTAGGTTTCATAGACCAGGTCGAAGCGAGGCAGCGTTTGACCGCAGACCAGTTCAATCGGTTCGTCAAAATGTGCGGTTTGTGGGGCGACCAGCCCAACTGAATCGGCTGGTATTGATTTTGGCATACAGGGTTCCGGGCACCTTGGGTAAAGGGCTCAAGTCTAATTATTGCTTGGGCAGGGCGCAACCTGTTTAAGGCTGGAATGATGGTTGGGCAGCAGGGACTCTTGCGTTACGGGCAGTCAGTTTGAGCTGCTGCTGACCAGGCGAGGTCGTGGGCGCTCCTCATCTGCAACAGGGCGGCTATAGGTCAGTCTGTTCTGCATGCTGCGCAGTGCTGTCAATTGACGCATCTGCACTTGGTACTCTTTTTCCAGCTCATTGATGCGTAGTTGCAGGGTATCTCTGGACTTGCTGACTTTACGCAGATCCTTTAACCGGCGTTCCAACATATCCCGGTGATCGCGTATTTGGTACATCAGTGGCTGAAGCGCCGTATCCAGCCAGCTATCGGCCTCTTTATTGGCTCTGACAAAAATAGTGCGTGCACTGTCTATGATAGTATTAAAGAAACGCTTCACCACAAAGTGTTTAATACTCATTACTGTTGTGGTGCTGTTACGGAATGCTTCAGCCTCTTTAAACAGTGTATTCAGCTCCAGTCGGTACTTCATAATTGAGAACATCCTGGGCTGGATGGCGGCAAAGCCATGATCACACTGAAAGTGGTGGTATGCCATTCGAACCAGTTTACGTGATGCCTCACCATGTTTGGTGACATGTTGCATCTTGCCGCGCAACTTGTCGGACAGGCTCCGCATCTCGTTTTTAAGGCCGTGGGTTGTCCAGTTTTCCAGCATATTTGCATGTGATTCCGTAATGAGCTGGTCAAGTTCATCCAGATCCAATGCGTTGCGAAGCAGTGCCGCCTGCTCTTTGAGTTTGTGACGGTTTGCCTGAAACTGCTCTACATCATCCAGATACTTGGCCTTTTCACTCTGTAATTTACGCAGCAGCTGAACAATAACCTCTGTGCTTTCATTACTGAGTGATTTAAGTTCCAGATACTCTTTTTTTATCTGCCCCAGATTACTGGAGATAATGGTGCTGGAGTCTTCCAGAAGTTCACAGATGTCAGTTGCTGTATTTTCCTGAAGTATCTTCTGTTTTTCCTGAAGAATATTGTCACAGAGATAGACTTCAAGCTCAGGCAAACCACTCTGGCTCAATAGGGCCCCGTCCTGTTTTACTTTTGCCAGCAGCCCTTTTTGTGCAGATACAGGGAAAACGGTACTTTCATCAACACCCAGTATGGTTGCCGTTAATGATTGCTGCTTTTTAATTGAGTTCTGGATATCTGTTTTGTCCAGCAACTCATCCCAAAGCATATCCACTTTATTCATGACAACAACCAACCCGCGCTGGCGGTTGCCTTGAAAACGTTTGATATGGTGCTGCCACATCTGAAGATCAGAACGGGTGACGCCTGTATCGGCAGCCAGTACAAAAAGCACTGCCTGCGCCTCTGGCAAAAGATTCAATGTCAGCTCTGGTTCATGCCCCAGCGCGTTGAGTCCGGGGGTATCGAGTATGCACAGGCCCTGTTTCAGCAGCGGATGAGGGAAGCTGATAAGCGCATGCCGCCAACGGGGAACCTCAACATGTGTGGCTGGAGTAGATTGAGCAAGCTCCATCTCATCATCATAGAGCCCGAGCTGCCCGGCCTCTGCCACAGTGATGCGCTTTGTCTCCCCTACCTGGCTGAGCGCCTCTTCGATCTGTTTTGGGGATTCAAGGTTTAGCGGGTAATGAACCCACTCTGTTGCATCCTCTTTTAGCTCTGCGAGAGAGATATCCTGAAGCCGGGTTTCGATGGGCAACAGGCGGATATAGGCCGCATCAACTGCGCTGTCGTAGAATAGCTCTGTTGGGCACATGGTGGTGCGCCCAGGGGCTGATGGCAGAAGCCGGTGGCCGTGGTCAGCAAAAAAAATGGCGTTGATCAGCTCTGTTTTGCCGCGCGAAAATTCAGCAGCAAAGGCGATAGTCAGCCGATCCTTTTCCAGCGTATTCAGACAGGATGCAATACGTCGCTCTGTCTCTGGCGTGGCCATGCCATGCTCTTCAAGCCAGGGCTGATACTCTTGGACTATCTGGATGAGCTTTACCTTCCATTGCTCATAGGCATGAAGCTGTTGTTTCAGGCGGGTAGTTTCCATGCAAATATTATTCTGTTTTTTTGATGTGGCAAGACTTTTCCGGACAAAAAATCACACAATTTCTCGGTTTGTTTTCTCATAGCCCAATGGCGTTTGATAGCCGATAGTTGAGTGGCGTCTCTGGCGATTATAGAACACCTCGATATACTCGAATATATCCTGCTTAGCTTC
>WFXD01000008.1 GCA_015490795.1 Gammaproteobacteria bacterium | reverse complement strand
GCATAAGGGACGTGAGTCCTCACCACTATGCACTATTTTCAGTGCATAGTGGCGAGGATTCACGCTCGACAAGATACCGATATTCCATCCCACCAGAGCAGTAGATTAGCCTTGAGACCGGCCACTTTGGTGGCAAGGGTCCGCCGGCCCACATGGCCGCGATTACTGGCGATACGGTTGGCGACCCCTGCAAGGATGCCACCGGCCCGGCCATCAATCCGATGCACAAGGTCTCAAGTTTGATGGCACTGCTGCTGGCGCCGTTTTTATGGATCAGATACCAGCAACTGAAGTGAATGCGCCTCAACAGTCACCACCTCCCCAGCTTTCATTGTCTTCATTTCATCCTTGATCAAATTAACGCTAGACGCACAGGTATCGACTATCAGATGCCATTCATTCATATCGGGCAATTGAAAATCCACGGAACAGGTTTCAGCATTGAAGATCAGGCAGAGCTGCTCTTTATGTTCATTCGTTGAAAGGATATGACAGCCAATGCTGCGGTCTGCGGCACTCCAGTCTGGATACCGGCCGTTTGAGTCAAACCAGACCAGCTCATCCGCACGATAAAACTGCTCTTCACTCAATACCGGATAACGCTTGCGCAGGCTAATCATATCCCGTGTAAAGTCGTGCATCACACGGTGGCTCTTCAGCAGCGCCCAGTCATACCAGGAGCACTCATTGTCCTGACAATAGGCATTATTGTTGCCATCTTGAGTACGGCCAAATTCATCACCGCCCAGTAACATGGGGACGCCACGAGAGAGCATCAGGGTAGCGATAAAATTCTTCATCTGCCGTTGCCGCAGGCGCTGGATGCCGGCGCTCTCCGTGGGGCCTTCTTCACCATAGTTGGCGCTGTAGTTTTCCATTGCGCCATCACGACCCTGCTCGCCATTGGCTTCGTTATGCTTGCAGGCATAACTCACCAGGTCATTGAGGGTGAAGCCATCGTGACAGGTCACAAAATTAATGCTGTTCAACGGCGTCTTGTCACTGTGCTGGTAGATATCAGCGCTCCCGCACAGACGGCTGGCCAGCGCAGCACGCATGCCCGGATCACCACGCCAGAAACGGCGCACATCATCCCGGTAGTGGGCATTCCACTCTGACCAGCGCCGACCCGGAAAATGGCCAACCTGATAGACACCCGCAGCATCCCAGGCTTCGGCAATGAGCTTTACATCACGCAGAATGGGATCCTCGGCAATGTGTTCGAGCAGTGGCGGATTGGCCTGTAGTACGCCATGCTTGTCGCGCGCCATGACCGATGCAAGATCAAAACGAAAACCATCGATGTGCATCTCCAGCACCCAGTAGCGCAGGCAATCGAGTATGTAATCGCGTACTACGGGGTGGTTGCAATTAAAGGTATTTCCACAGCCGGTAAAATTGCGATAATATCGAGGCTCGTCGTCTAACAAGTAGTAGATTTTATTGTCCAGGCCACGAAAATTAAGCGTTGGCCCGCGCTCATCACCCTCTGCCGTATGATTGAAGACGATATCGAGAATAACCTCGATATTGGCAAGATGCAGTTCACGTACCATGGTCTTGAATTCATCAGTCTGGCAACCCGGCTGAGTCTGGCTGGAGTAGCCCTCCCTGGGGGCAAAAAAAGCCACGCTGCTGTAACCCCAGTAATTGCGTAATCTTTCGCCATTGAGGGGGTTGTGCAGCATGAGTTCCCGCTCATTGAATTCCTGCACTGGCATTAGTTCGAGAGAGGTGATACCAAGCTCCTGCAGGTAGGGGATTTTCTCTATGACGCCAAGAAAGGTCCCCGGGCAGCTTGCTCCAGATGATGGATGGATCGTCAATCCACGAACATGGGTTTCATAAATAATGGTCTCCTGCCAACGGTGCCGCAGAGGGCGGTCACATTGCCAGTCAAAGCTGTCGGGAGATGATACCAGGCAGCGCGCCATCTGCGATTCGTTATCTTTACGTGAAAAAGAGAGATCCTCACGCGGTGAATCCGGATCATAGCCCCGTGCGTGGGCGAAATCCCAGCGCTGCGTGCCAGCCAGCGCAGTAGCATAGGGATCGAGCAGCAACTTATGCCGGTTGTAACGCTGGCCTGATTCCGGCTGATAAGGGCCGTTCAGATGGTAGGCATAGGCCTGACCGGCACTCAGACCACCTACCCACACATGCCAGATATCCCCCGTACGATGCGCGGCAGGATCAAGTTCAATGCATAAATGGTGTCTGGGTGCATCTGGCGCTGCATAGAGCAGCAGTTCAACGGCCCGGGCATGACGGCTGAACAGCGCAAAATTGATGCCGCCGTTTTGCAGCCATGCACCCAAGGGTAACGGCCTGCCACAAGAGATCCGAATGGATGCATGTGACAGATTTTCTGAAGCACCATTTGCAGCACGGTTACAGGGCTTTTTCATAACCAGATACCGGTAAATCCATGGCCAATCCCCAGATAAAGACCAACCCAGAGCAGACAGGCTGGCAGGTCATAAAAGTAAAAACATCGCGGAGGCGCACCTGAGCCTACTACCCAAAAAGCAGGCACAAGTGCGAACGGCTAAGGTGCTTAAGATACAGGGGTTTTTCCCACATTTTGAACGATTGCGCATCATCCATACGGTGAGTTCAAAATGTGGAAAAAACCCCTGTAGATTGAGTGTATTAGACGTTCGTAGTAGGCTCAACTGATTTTTCTAGGTTCAATACAGACTCAGCACCATGCCTGACACCTCCCCCGGCCTCTTCTCATACCGCAAATTCTGGGCGCATCGCTTTGGCGCCGCCCCGGTGCTGCCCATGTCCAAAAACGAGATGGATCAACTGGGTTGGGAGAGCTGTGACATTATCCTGATAACAGGCGATGCCTATGTTGACCATCCCAGCTTTGGCATGGCGCTGATTGGCCGCCTGCTGGAGGCACAGGGGTTCCGGGTCGGCATCCTTGCCCAACCGGACTGGCAGGATACCAGTGCCTTCCAGAAACTGGGGCGCCCAAATCTCTATTTTGGTGTCACCGCAGGCAATATGGACTCCATGGTCAACCGCTACACGGCAGACAGACGCCTCCGCAGCGACGATGCCTACTCATCCAACGGTGAGGCCGGTCAGCGGCCAGACCGCTCCGTCATTGTCTACTCGCAATGTGCCAAAGCAGCCTACAAAGGGGTGCCGGTCATCATCGGCGGCATCGAGGCCAGCCTGCGGCGCATCGCCCACTATGACTACTGGTCCGACAAGGTGCGGCGCTCCATACTCCCCGACTCCAAGGCCGATATGCTCCTCTTTGGCAACGCTGAACGCGCCATCGTAGAGGTTACACACCGGCTGGCCAAGGGTGAGCAGATCAGCGACATGCAGGATATTCGGGGCAGCTGCATCATGTGCAGCGGCATCCCCGATGGGTGGGCAGAGATCGACCACACCTCACCCGATGGCCCGGTTCCCATCATCAAGCCACCCAACCCCTATGCGGCCAAACCTGAATGCGGCAACAGCACCAATCTGGAGGCCACCCTGCCCACCCAAAAGCAGCAGCCTGCCGGCACCGATCCGACCCGGACGGTACTGCGGCTCCCCTCATACGACCAGGTGGCCGGTGACAAAATGCTGTTTGCCCATGCCGCCCGGATTGCCCATCTGGAGACCAACCCCGGCAACGCCCGCGCCCTGGTGCAACGGCATGGCAAGCGCGACCTCTGGATCAACCCGCCACCTGTCCCGCTCAAAACCCACGAGCTGGATCGGCTCTACGAGCCACCCTATACCCGCAGGCCCCACCCGGCCTATGGCGAGGCCAGAATCCCCGCATGGGAGATGATCCGCTTCTCCATCAACATCATGCGCGGCTGTTTTGGCGGTTGCACCTTCTGCTCCATCACCGAGCACGAAGGGCGCATCGTACAGAACCGCTCTGAAGACTCTATCATAAAGGAGATGGAGGCCATTCGTGACCAAACCCCCGGCTTCACCGGCATCATCTCCGACCTGGGCGGCCCCACCGCCAATATGTACCGCCTGCGCTGTAAAGATCCAGCCATAGAGGCGATCTGCCGCAAACCCTCATGCGTCTACCCGAAGATCTGCAAAATATTGGGGACAGACCAGGCCCCGCTGACCCAACTCTACCGCCGCGCCCGGCAGGTGCCGGGCATCAAAAGGGTATTCATTGCATCCGGCCTGAGGTACGACCTTGCCATCCGCTCCCCGGAATATCTGCAGGAGCTGATTACACACCATGTGGGCGGCTACCTGAAGATCGCCCCGGAGCATACGCAACCGGCACCGCTGGATGCCATGATGAAGCCCGGCATCGACAGCTATGACAGATTCAAGCGCGAGTTTGACCGCTACTCCAAGGCAGCGGGCAAAGAGCAGTACCTGATCCCCTACTTCATGGCCGCCCACCCCGGCTCCACCGACAGGGATATGCTGGAGCTGGCCCTCTGGCTGAAAAAAAATGGCTTTCGACTGGATCAGGTACAGGCCTTTCTGCCCACACCATTCGCCATCGCAGCAGATATGTACTACACCGGGCAGAACACCCTCAAGCCAATACGCCAGGAAAACAGCCCCATCTTTGTCGCCAAGGGGCTACGCCAGCGGCGTCTGCAAAAGGCCTTTCTGCGCTACCATGACCCCAAAAACTGGCCTATGCTGCGCGATGCGCTAAAAGAGATGGGGCGGGCTGATCTTATCGGTAACGGGAAGCGCCATCTCATCCCCTCCTGGCAGCCGGGAGAGAGCAAAAGAGGCTCCGGGACAAAGGGTGGGAGGCCCATAAAGCAGAAAGTGATGGCTAAAAGAGCCCCGTCATCCAGAGGCCGGCCCCGCCGCAGGCCATGATGCCAGGGCACAGGCTACGCCTCAAACAGCAGCCTCAGATACCGTAGCGACCAGAGCAGGAACAGCACGATCCATAGCCCCGCAGAGAGCAGGATCAGCTCCAGATACCAGGCAGCATCCAGATTCAGGCTCAGCCCGCTCAGTGCCCGCATCACCACCACCAGCTGCACCAGCATAAAGAGTCCAACCGTATAGCGATCTGCTGTGGGCTTGCGCCCGGAGTGGCCCAGAATAATCCTCGAACCAAAGCCGATAGCCATCGTTGTAAAGTAGCCTATCGCAATCAGATGCAGCGGTGACTTCTCAAAAAACAGTGATGCCCCCGCTGTAAAATAGCGTGCAGCACCTTCCAGAAAAAAGAGAAAAAAGCCAACTGGGACCCACATCAGCGCCAGGTAGAGCACCCATAGAATAGGCTCCACCTTAAAGAGTGGCAGCCGCCATTTGATGATCTCCCACAGTGTGATGAGCGCCAGCAAGAGATCCACCACAAAGCCATACCTGCTCAACTGCAGGATCTCCAGCAGCACTTTGATCACCAGCAGCACAAAAACAGCTTCCAGAAAGTAGCGGCTTTTACTGGCTCGATACCCCTCTACCTTCCCCTCAGTGAAGAAGGGGATCATCTTCTGGCTCAACGTCAACACCACCATAAAGAGGTAGAGGAAGAACCCCACATCTATCGCTGCCCGTTGCAGAGCGACCCCTGCCACACCCAGCCAGGAGAGGAGGAACAGAAGATGAGAGAGGCCACCCAGGGCAAAGGCCAGCAGTATCCAGTTGGTATCGCACCTGTTCTCCACCACGCTTTGGCGATTTGCCATCATCAGCACCCCGCACACCATGAGGTAGGCCGCAAACAGCCCAGCCCCGGCTACGGCCAACAGCGGCATCACGCTGTACAGCGACAGGGCGAAGAGCAGGGATGAGAGATTAAGAACCAGAAAAACAGGAAGATATTGGGTACGGGGCACCGGCGGGGTAGCAAAAAACCGGGGAACCATGGTAAACAAAAATGCCGTAAAAAACTGCGTAAACACCATAAATATCATGGCATAGGCGTGATACACCGGAAGCGCAATCAGCGACGATGCCCACCCCATATAGTGCGCCACCAGCAGCCCCATGTAGATGAGGGCATTTGCAATGCCACCAAGGAAAAAGAGCTTGTGGGGTTTGGCAGAGAGGTTTACAAACAGATGATTCATAGAGGCAGAGCTGGCTTGAGCATCCAGTGCCAGACACAAAAAAGCACAGCACCGCTTATGCAGTGCTGTGCTTTGGTAATACTATTATTGACAGGTCCCGCAACAGCTGGCGCCCAGGGAGCTGGCATCCTTCGCCCCTTTAAGGGCCGCTTCGTAGTTTGGCTCGTCGGTGATCTCTGAGACGATCTCCTTGTAGGCAATCCGGCCATCTTTATTCACAACAAAGATGGCTCTACAGGTGAGGCCTGCCAAAGGGCCATCGGTCAGCAGAACACCGTAGGCATTGGCAAAACCCTTGCTTACGAAGTCACTTACAACCGTCAGATTATCAATGCCCTCGGTGGTGCAGAAGCGGGTCGCTGCAAATGGCAGATCCATAGAGACCACAATCACCTCAACATCTGCAATCTTTGCCGCTTCCTGATTAAAGCGCCGGGTCTCTGCGGCACAGACCTCGGTATCAAGCGAAGGAACTACAACAATCAGCTGTGTATTGTCACTGGCTCCACCGACAACCTTGTCTGCCAATCCTTTTGAGTTAACCAGGGTGACCTGCGGCGCCACATCACCCATCTTGAGCTCGGTGCCGCCCAGGGTGCATGGATTACCTTTGAGTGTAACTGTTGTCATAATTTCCTCCTCGCAATATAAACTAACCACCAGACGCCACTGGGCACGCCTGAAACATTCGGGACAACCTAATAATCATCTTTATTATCAAATAGATAAATAAAAGAAATGCTTTAGTGCTGCGGCAAATGATAAGAGACCCGACGCCTGTTCTTGTAGCCCTGCACAATACCAGCCACATCAGGGCAGAGCAACCCCTTGGAGACTCCTAAAACTAAAATGCGATATGCAAGGCATCATCACAGGGCAGATAGATGCTAAAGCAGCTCCCCTTCAGATCACCCTGGTTTGTCATGCGGATAAAGCCCGTTTTGCCATCGGACTGGTGCAGCTCAGCCACAATCTGCGAGAAATAGTTGCCTAATCCTGTCGTGCTGTTGGAGAAATCCACACCCGTGCCGCCCTCTCCCTGCTGTAGACTCTCCTCCAGCATCTGTTCGGGATAGCCGTTCCCATCATCCTGCACGCTTATTATTAGAAAGCCATCCTCTTCAAATGCCTTAAGCGCTATTTTCGACCGGGTATAGCGAACCGCATTATTGATTGCATTATCCAGCACCCCGTAGACCAATCCTGCGTCCATTTGGCAGGCCAGATCATCCTGGCAATCAATAACCAATTCAATATTTCTATCCTGCAAGACAGCCGTATACTCAGCGCCAATATCTGTTAAAAAATCATCAATATAGTAGAGATCATCTTGCAGCACAAAATTCTCGGCGCCCACTTTGTACAAGGCCAGCAGGCGTATTAAATTATTATTGATGCGCTTGATCTCATATTTGAAACCAGCATACTTTTTGCCCGCAATTTCATCATCTGTCTGGATCACCTCTACACGATCCAGAAACATCGCAAGGGAATTTTTAACATCATGAATGGTCAACGCAAGCGCTGCTTCGAAATGGGTTTTGGATGAGCTGGAAGTCATTCTCTCTCTGGCTGCCTTTTTAGCGCTTTTAACATCTTTGTCAGTTCAGCATGGCGCCCGTCAGCTTTACCTGCTCGCTCAACACGGTTCAGGTAGTGTCTTGCCTTGCGCAAGAGCTGGTCGTCTACACCATTTTTTTTCATCAGCATAATAGAGGCCAACGCCGCATTAAGATTAAATGCCTTGCTGTTGGGCGCCTTCTCGGATGCCCTCTCCAGCAGTTCAAGAGACTCTTTCAGCTGGCCCGACTCGGCCAGCCGGATACCCTCTTTATTCAGTGCGCGCAGCTCTTCTGTTGATTTGCTGATCATCTCAGACAACGCTTCACCGTGGCCCGTCTTCTCCCCTACCGCTCTTAGCCTGCCCAGCAGCACCTCATCGTCATGATTGTTCTCTGCCAGGCTGCCAACAATGGCGCTGCCAAGCTGCACATCATCAAGCGTTAGCGCTGTCTCAGCAAGTTTCAGTGAAACCTCATCTGGAACAGTGCCCTGGTTTTCCTGATATATCTTTTCCGCCTGGCCTAAAAATCTATTGGCCTCTGCCTTTCCACCTTTACCGGCATGCAGATCAGCCGTTGCCGTCACAACCTGAAGCAGGTCTACCGCACTCTCTTTTAGCTGGCTTCTCGCCTCTTTTAGGTTGGTCAGCGCCTTAAGCGTATCGCCTCTTTCAAGCAACACATCATTCATGCCAAGATACTCTTTGGCTGATTTAAAGCAGGAGTGCACACCATATTGAATAGCCGACCGATAGGCGCTTGCCGCAATATCCAACTCTCCATTCTCTTTGGCAAGCTCGCCCAACTCACACTGGCGAGAGATGGTTTTTGGCGATATTTTTGAGGCCGTTACCAGCTTTTCCTGCGCCTGCGCCCTGTCTTTTAGCGCCAAATGACATTTAGCAGACCAGTCATAGGCATCCATGTAATACTGGTTCTCGGCGATTAGTTCATCAAATACCATGGCCGCTTTGCCATAATCTTTCAAATGGCAGTAGGCCTGCCCCAAACCAAACTTGGCCCATGGCACATATTTCTGTGCCACTATTTTTTGAAAAAATTCCAGCGCTTTTTCATAACGCTCTGTCTTTAGATAAAAGCTGCCCAGAAGTTTGGCCACATCAAGGGTGTAACGGGATTTGCTGACAAGTTTTTCCTCTGCAATCTTTATTGCATCAGGGTATCGCTTGTCGAACATGGCCTCATATATATCCATCAACTCCTCTTTTTTCTTGATGGCCTTGGCTATGCGGAGCTGCAACAGCTCTTTAGTGAAAGGCTTTGCAATATAGTCGTCAGGCTGGCACTCAATCGCGCCAAGCACGCGGTACCTCTCTGTTTCGGCTGTGATCATGATGAATATGCAGCTGGGCTTGATCAGGCTCATGTGATGGGCCTCTTCCAATATCTGATGTCCATCCTTGCCATCACCAAGGTTATAGTCACACAGTACGATGTCGTAGGCGTTGTGCCGGATCTTCTCTATGGCCCCTTTACCATTGCTGGCGAAGTCGGCATTCTCCTCTCCAAGCTCCCGAAGCATGCGGCGCACAGCCAGCCGCATGTCAGAAAAATCGTCCACGATCAATATCTGGCGCTCGTTCTCAGACGCTTGCGATCCAATCCGGTCCTTTCGGAACTTTGCCCCTAACAGTATATCGACGCTACTCATATATCGTATTATTTCATGTGGTTACAGACAGACACCGCATTAACCTGGAAATTTTCAGGCACACTCTGCACACAACTTGCAGCTCAACCCCTTGGCCATTTAACGGCCAAAAACAGCAAATCTTGAAGATCATTGAGAAGTATGGAAGCCCTTTTGTTGCCACGCATATTCATGCATCATACGGCTGTTATAAAAACTGCCTCACACAACATGGATGCCTCAAATGAAAAAACTGCTACTTATTTTCATCACCCTGTTTTCACTCACAGCCACCGTGCAGGCTGAAGATGCCACCAATGGTATATGGATTGATGTACGCACCGTTGCCGAATACCAGCAAGGGCATAAGAGCGGCGCCATAAATATCCCGCACACGGCCATTGGACAACGAATCCAGGCCATCACCACGGACAGGGAGGCAACAATACACCTCTATTGCGGCACTGGATTTCGGGCAGGCATTGCCAAAGCCACGCTTCAGCGGATGGGGTACTCCAACGTCATTAATGAAGGTGGCCTTTCCGATGTGCAGTAACGGCCATCCTGCTATTCACCAGGCGTTACCGTCTGTGGCTTATTTTCCATCCCGTGGCAGCAGCCTTGGCTTTTTAGGCTGCTTTTCATTTGACCACTTGGCAGAATACTCTTCATGCCTTGCTTGAATAGCCGCCATTCCATCATCACCCCCATCGGCAGGGGCTGCTACTTTTTCTACCTCTTCACACTCTCTTAACTGCTCTTTGAACCGGGCGGAGTAGAGCCTGTTGATGGGTATTGGGGCAATCTCAAACCGCCCTATCCACTTTCCCATTATTGGCGCAATGCGGGCATAATAGGTCTTGTTGGGTTTTAGCTCCGCTGACAAATAGTCAATGTTGTTGCCAGCCACCATGAAGAGATGTTTTCCCGGTTCCAGCTGGTAAGAGATTTTTTGCCTTGCCACGAGGGTTCCAATCAGCGAGGGGGTATCTTCCTTAATCTCAAATATGCTGGATTCGATGGTGACGCCAAAGGCTGACGGACGCATAAACACAACCATCGATTTCCCTCTCTCCGGTGCAGTAACCACCCTCTCAGGCGGCACCACCCGCATATTTTTTACTGTATCTGCACACCCGGACAGAAGCAGCGCAAGCAGCACTGCTGCGCAGCCGGATAAAAAACACCTTCTTTTGTTAACCATGGTCTCTCTTCTTTCTGATAGCTGTTGCATCGCCTCGCACAATCGATTTTACATCTCTGGGCAGACAGCGTGCAGAAAAGTTATCGCCATGCAGGAGTAGCGGCCGCCTGGCACCTTTTTGCTGTTTTTTGGTGTACTATTCCGGCTCGCAGCTCCTCTTCCATTCCAACCCTTTTTTAAGCCATGCAACAGCTCCCTTTGGGCATCACCCTCAATCCAGGCATCAGCTTCAGCAGCTTTATTCCCGGCAGTAACGCACAGGCACTGGCCAGTCTCCAGTCTGCTGTTGCGGGGCATGAAAACTCTTTCATCTTTTTATGGGGCGGCAAAGGCACGGGCAAGTCTCACCTGTTGCAGGCGGCCTGCCAGCAGGCTGACGCCCTCAATCTACAGGCCGCCTATATTCCTCTGTTGCAGGCCCACTCATTTTCAGCAGCCATCTTTGAGGGTTTGGAACAATTTGATCTGGTCTGTCTGGATGATCTGGAGCAGGTTACCGGGCTGCCCGGTTGGGAGCAGGCGCTGTTCAACCTGTTCAACAGCCTGCGGGATAACGGGGCGCGGCTGTTGATTACAGCCCACTGTAGCCCAACCGCTTTAGAAGTGGCGCTGCCGGATCTGGCCTCTCGCCTCAGCTGGGGGCTGAGTTACCGGCTCTACCCCTTGAGTGAAGATGAGACCATTGAGGCGCTGCTACAGAGCGCAACTGACCGTGGCCTGAAACTGCCCACAGAGACTGCACACTATCTGCTGAAGCACTGCCCCCGGGATATGGGGAGCCTGCTGGATATTCTGAACCGGCTGGATCACGCCTCCCTTGCCGCTCAGCGCAGATTGACCATCCCTTTTGTGCGCACTCAGCTGGAATCGGAGTTGATAGCAGCCCGGCGGCTCCACACCCAGACATAACCCACTCCACTCATCACTGTGGTAGCGAAGGTCGCCCAGATCAGCCACTCCAGCAGCTCAGGCGGCAGTGGCATGACCCCTTTGTCCAGCACAACGAGCAGCACCAGTATGATCTGCATAAAGGTGTTGAGTTTGCTGGTCAGGCTGGGGGCGACATCCAGACGGGAGACCTGAAAGTGGTAGGCGGTGGCGCCCGCCACAATCAGCAGGTCACGAAATACCACAACAGCGACGAGCCAGTAGGGGATATGCCCCAGCCAGCCCAGCGCAAAGAAGCAGGAGACCAGCAGCACCTTGTCCGCCAGTGGGTCAAGATATCCACCCAGGCGACTTTGCCAGCCATAGTGTTTGGCAAGAAAGCCATCCAGCCCATCCGACAGGCCGGCAATGGCAAACAGCAGCAGTGTCACCCCATACCATTCGTGCAGCAGCCCCCAGACAACCGGGATGGTGATGCATATCCGCAGGATGCTGATCAGGTTGGGGATATCTTTGGCTTGCATTTCAGGATGTTATCAATCCGGCAGCATCGCAGGATGCCGCTTATGGCTGCAGCCGATAGCGCAGCAGCGTCTCTCCGCTATCGGCCATCTCCTCTGATGGGGGCGCTGGCAAGAGCTGATCGCTTATCTCTTCCGGACGATCAGGGATCAGCATCCTTGAGAGCGAAATGCCCTGTTCCAGCGCGCGCTGCCCCCCTCGAATATGCAGGGCATAGGTGACGGCCTCCGGCTCCACAAATACCAGTGAAAGCTGTTCAACAATATCCTGCCCGGAGAGATGCCTTTGCAGCCGGGCAAAACGGTAGAGATCGTCAACCCCTGCCACACGCAGGTAGATGGCATCGGCGCTGCTCTCCGTCGCTGAAGGGGCATAGTGGGACGCCAGCAGATCCATCCCGGCATGGATGCCGGCCTCGACGGCCATGGCCAGACTCTCGCCTTCGCTGTCCCACAAAAACTCTTTTTTATCCAGCAGAAGCGTCCAGCCCGCCCGCCACAGCTCCGGCCCAAACTCCACCAGGCGGGCGGTCATAACCGCATCCGGGCCGTAACGTGCCGAGGCCTGCAAGATGGTATCGGAAAAGCCGCCCCAGAGGTCACTGACCCGCAGGTTGGCCTGATCTTCCAGATCCATCAGCGGGAAGAGGATGGGAATGCCACGGGTGTCCATTGCATCAAGAATGGTGGAGTAGAGCGCCTCATCCGAATCAGGCATCACCAGATCACGCCGGCCAGCCCGCTCGATAGCCAGCCATACCAGGGTCGCCGGCCGCCTGCTCCCCCACACCGCCACACCGTGCTGACGCAGCATGCGGTTGACCGCTTTCTCATCAAACATGACGCGCAACATACGCACCTGCGTTGGCAAAACCGGCAAAGACGGAGGGGACGTGGACTCCCCGGCCTCCGATCCCGGCTGTGGCCCGGCAGGAGGCACCACCGGCGCCTCAGCCGTCACCATACGGTAGCGATATTGCCGCACATAACGCGAGGCATTGCGGATCTCGTCTGCCAGTTGCGGCTGCCCAACGGTGCTCCGGCTCCCCGTAACCTTGACCAGCACCTGGCGGAAGGCCTCAATAATAGCCCTGTTGCGCTGCTCTGTCTCCTGCCCCTCAGCGGGAACCTCTGCTCCATACAGCCCCGAAACCTGGGCTGAAAATACGGGTGTTGCGGTTATCATCGCTATCAGGAGCGACAGCAGGCCAACATTCCAACGCATCAAAGATTCCTTAGATAGACGGGACATTCATGTTGGCGCGATTCTAACGCGCCAACCCGCTGCTGTCTAAAATCAGTAATCAGGTGGCACAACCGATTCCCCACCTTCACCATCATTGATAGAATCAGCCCCCCAATACCCAAACCTCCCACCGGAGCAGACTGTGGCCGAAACCAAAGATACCGATTCACCCCCCACCCTGAGCTATCGTGATGCCGGTGTCGATATTGACGCAGGCAACGCCCTGATCGAACGCATCAAGCCGGTGGTAAAAGAGACCTTTCGCCCCGGTGTATTAACGGGGCTCGGTGGCTTTGGCGCACTCTTTGAGCTGCCGCTGGATCGCTACAGGCAGCCGGTACTGGTCTCTGGAACCGATGGCGTGGGCACCAAACTCAAACTGGCGCTGGCGCTGAATAAGCACGATACCATCGGCATCGATCTGGTCGCGATGTGTGTCAACGATATTATTGTGACCGGTGCAGAGCCGCTCTTTTTCCTCGACTACTACGCCACCGCTCATCTTGACCTGGATGTCGCAACCGATGTCATCAAGGGGATTGCCGAAGGCTGCAAGCAGTCCGGCGCCGCCCTGACCGGTGGTGAAACCGCTGAGATGCCCGGTATCTACAGCGATGGGGACTATGACCTGGCCGGTTTCTGCGTGGGCATCGTGGAGAGGGGCAAGATCATTGAACCCACCCGTGTCCAGCCGGGTGATGTGCTGATCGGCCTGGCCTCCAGCGGCCCCCACTCCAACGGCTACTCACTGATTCGTAAAATCCTGGAGGTGAGCCGCGCTGATTTGAATCAAACCCTGAATGGGCAACCACTGGGGGAGGCGCTGCTCGCCCCCACCCGTATCTATGTGAAACCGCTGCTGGCGCTGATCGAGCAGGTTGAGGTGCATGCCCTGGCACACATCACCGGCGGTGGCCTGCCGGAGAATCTCCCTCGCGTACTCCCCCAGGGCACCAAAGCGGTTATCAACATCAACTCCTGGCAACGTCCGGCCCTGTTCGATTGGCTGCAACAGCAGGGCAATGTCGAAGAGTCCGAGATGCTGCGCACCTTCAACTGTGGCGTGGGCATGGTAGTCTGCGTTGCCGAAGCCGATGCAGGGCAGACCATAGAGCTGCTCAACCGCCAGGGTGAAGAGGCCTGGCGGTTGGGGGCGATCAAGGCCTCCAGCGGGGCGGCCTCTGTTGAGATCATCTCCCGATGAGCCACCAGCCCCTCTCTGTTGTGGTATTGATCTCTGGAAGTGGCAGCAACCTGCAGGCCATTATTGACGCCACCGCTAACGACCCCTCCACAAAGGTCGCTGCCGTCATCAGCAACCGTGATGATGCCTATGGTCTGGAGCGCGCCCGTACCGCAGGCATTGAGACCAGGGTACTGAACCACAAACCCTATCCCAGCCGTGAAGCCTACGACCAGGCGCTGATCGAGCTGATCGACAGCTTTCAGCCGGGGCTGGTCACTCTGGCGGGCTTTATGCGCATCCTCTCACCACTTTTTGTCCAGCACTATCAGGGGCGCCTGCTTAACATTCACCCCTCTCTGCTACCTAAACATAAAGGGCTGCACACCCATCAGCGCGCCCTGGAGGCGGGTGATCGCATACACGGCGCCAGCGTGCATTTTGTAACCGAAGAGCTGGATGGCGGCCCGGTAATACTCCAGGCTCAGGTGCCAGTGAAAGCAGATGATACCGAAGAGCAGCTGGCCGCCCGCGTGCTGCAACAGGAGCACATCATCTACCCCCAGGTTATACGCTGGTTTGCCGAGGGGCGGATCGCCATGAACGGCAGCCAGCTGGAGATGGACGAAAAACCCCTGGATGGCCCCGTTATCCGGGGCTGTCCCTTATGAGCGGTTATCCAGCTTTTCATAATAGAGATCATGAAACTGATCTTTCAGCACACCCTCGCTGTCCAGCCTGAGGTATATCCTCGCCACGCCAGCACCATGCTCAGGATCACTGCTGGGGAGCTTGATGATGCCGGTTGAGCGATAACCATTTGCGCAAGGCGTTATCTTCTCTGCCACCGCCATTTCACAGTTGCTGTATATCTGCAGGTCATGGTCATATTTCTTGAAAAAGGCGATGGTATCTTCTGCGCTCCCGTCTACCTTAAGCTCTTTCAATATCATCTCCAGATACGCTGCATCTTCATGTGCAACATCTTTTGAACAGCCTGCCAGCATCAACAATAGCAGTGCCATGGGTAGTCTCATCATCTTTATCTCGCCTCTGCTGTCTGCTTTGATGAATTAAATTCCTTGACTTCCACCTCCTGATTACTGTTTTTTTATGTGGAGGTTGGTAGTATACACGCCAGATATGAAGCAACTTGGCAAGCTTCAACCTGGGTGCTTCATAACAACAGCCCAAATTGCAGGCCCACCGCAGCAGGGCTTGAAACAGATCCCGCATCCACGGGAGGGGGAGCTTGAAATGAATAAATCACACTTGGCCATCATCAGCTTTATACTGTTGGCAAGCCTCTCTATGACAGCCTGGGGAGCCATTCCACCACCGCCTGTCAATCAAAATCTCGGCATCCCTGACACCCAGTTTAACCTGCTGACAAAAGAGGTCTGCTGGCGATGCCACAAGCCTTCGGCAGTTGGAGAGGTTGATCCGCCAGCAGGCGTGCCCGTCAAAACCACCTACCTTCCAGACCGGCACCATCAGCACCTGTTTACTGAGATTGCAGGCGGCCCAGAGCAGCCCCCTTTTATGGATGCCAATAATGACGGCATTGAAGATACAACCTACGGCTGTCTCAACTGCCATGAACTGGCTGCCGGCCCTAACGGCGCACTGGAGCTGGTTCAGAGCTTCAGAGACTGCCTCTTCTGCCACCTCGTAGAAGGTGGAGAACGCACCGTTCACCATGACACGCCGCTGGCTAAAGAGGCCGAGTGCGGCACCTGCCACGGCAGCCTGGTTCGCAGCCTTGATGCCGGCATGCCCCCGCCAACCTACAGCCCAAGCATGATCACTCCATGGCGGAGCGGGAAACCAAATGGCGACACCAGCATAACCAGCTCAGCCGGCACTAATCCTGGCAACTGCAACTTCTGCCACAACACCGAAGATGGCGACACAATCGGCACCCCGGACGTGCCCAGCGGGTTTGGCCCAATCACCGTATTCACCAACAAGCAGAACCATCATGGGACCGGCGTACCTACCATTACCGGCTCATCCAAAGGATCACCCTGCGAATGGTGTCACAATATTGACCAGCCACTGGCAGAGGGCATTCGGGGCTGCCAACGTTGCCATGACATTGAATCCCTGCACAATATCGAGTACGACGCCGATGGTGATGGCATCATCCCCGGCACTGAAACCGCCTACCAGGGCCATATTGGCAACACAGATAACTGCTGGGGCTGCCACGGCAACAATGGAGAGGTCGGGTCCATGTCCATATCGTTCGGAGCCACAGCCACTGCCACGGTTCCACAGCTGGACAATATCAACCTGTCAACCTGGACAGAGGGCACTGCATTTGAAATGAGCCTTTTTGGTAATGGCTTCATCAACCAGGGCGGACTAGGCAACTCAACGACCTACAGACCTACTGTACAACTGACTGACAGTGCAGACAACATAACGGTTCTGACCCCTCTTTCAGAGTCCGTGGACTCTGTCCAGGTGGCGATCCCGGAGACACTGCCTGCCGACAACTACCGGATACAGATCAAAAAAGGCACTGTACTCAGCAACCCAATTGTGGCAACAATCACGCCACGCATAACACTTGGCGCCCCTGCAATATGCTTTGAAAAGTACAGGATCGTCTTCCTTCGAGGCAAGAACTTCAGCATGCACCTCTCTGGCTCAAACACCGGAACCAGTATCACCACCGGCGATGGCGTTGCTCCAGATGTTCTTTACTTCTGGAAAGACCAGATGATCGCAGCCCTGTTTATTGGCGGATGCCCTGACGAGGTTGTGGTAACCAACGTATTTGACTCAATCACCCTGGAGCCATTTGTCTGGTAACCCTCCAGCCAGCTAACCGATACCGTTATCCCGTCGGTTACTGCTTTCAGGAGCAAAAGGGGTAATAAGCAGGGGGGCTACTTGGTAGCCCCCCTGTCTTTTGCCCCGCATGCATCGAAATCCACTATTATCCTGCTGGAGCTGGTGCATGAGCATAGCCCCCAACAACCCGCAAAGTATCACCACCATCGAGTTTTTATCAGGTCAGGCGAAAACTCACCACTCATGCATCCCTGCAAACCTACTATCTTAGAGCATTAAAGGATTCTACAATGGCGCTTGGAGATGGGTGCCGGGCATTAAGAGAGCCCCGAATAAAAATCGGGGGCGGACACTATGGCAAAAAACAGCGACCAGAAAATAAGCATCATCATCCCGGCTAAAAACGAGGCTTACTCGCTCCGAGCGCTTCTGCCTGAGCTACAGAATCGCCACCCTGAAGCAGAGATCATTGTGGTCAATGATGGCTCCACCGACGATACGGCACAATTGGGGGATGAGATTCCCGGGGTCAAAATACTAAACCTGCCCTATAACCTGGGTAATGGTGGCGCAGTAAAATCAGGTGCCCGCGCTGCCACCGGTGATATCTTCATCTTCATGGATGCCGACGGCCAGCATCAGCCAAAGGATGTTACGCTGCTCCTCCAGCGTTTCACTGAAGGTGGCCTGGACATGGTAGTCGGCGCACGGACAAAAGGCTCTCAAGCCAACATTGGGCGCTCCATCGCCAACAGGCTATACAACCGGCTTGCAAGCTGGATGACAGGCCATACCATCCAGGATCTAACCTCTGGATTTCGCGTCGTCAAAGCAGATAAATTCAAATCATTTCTGCACCTGCTGCCCAATGGCTTCTCATACCCGACAACGATTACCATGTCTTTTTTCCGGTCGGCCTATACCGTAGAGTATGAGTCCATAGACGCTGAGCCGCGCCAGAGCAGGAAAAGCCACATCCACCCCATAAAAGATGGTATGCGCTTTCTTCTGATCATCTTCAAGGTCGGCTCACTCTACTCCCCGTTAAAGCTCTTTCTGCCGATCAGTATCTTTACATTCCTCTCCGGCATTGGGCTTTATGCGCACAACTACATAACACAAGGGCGCTTTACCAACATGAGTGCCCTGCTGCTGACCACCTCGCTGCTGGTGTTTTTGATTGGCATGGTTTCCGAGCAGATAACCAACCTGATGTTTTCTCGGCGGGAGCGGTAAGGCAAATTGTGGGATACAGATTCCTCCTCCTGACAGGGGGAGGGTTGGGGAGGAGGTTGAAAGTGCAAGTGCTTTTGAAACTGTTAATATTCAAGATCGACCCACACAATGATATTGAAAACCAGCCGTCTGCATCTGCTCTGGCTCATACACATTCCGCAGATCAACGAACACATTCCCCTTCATCAATGTTTTGACCTTATCCAGATCCAGCCCCCGATAGGCATTCCACTCCGTCATTAGCACCACCGCATCCGCATCTTGCAGGGCTTCATCAGGGCTGCTGCAATAGTTGATGCCCTCAGGGAGAAGCCCTGCCGCCTCTTTCATTCCTTCAGGGTCATGGGCATTGATGGTCGCCCCCTTTTCAATCAGCGCTGGCAGTATAGAGAGCGCTGGAGCATCACGCATATCATCTGTTTCAGGCTTGAATGTCAGCCCCAGTACCGCCACTGTTTTGCCCGCTTCGCTGCCCCCAAGAGCCTGACGAATCTTACCCACCATTCTGGCCTTTTGGGCCGCATTGACCTCGATAACCGACTCTACAATTCGACTAGAGGTGCCATGCTCCTGCGCTATCCGCACCAAGGCCAGGGTATCCTTGGGAAAACAGGAGCCACCATACCCAGGCCCGGCATGCAGAAACTTCCGGCCTATCCGCCCATCCAGCCCCATCCCTTTGGCTACCGCATGGACATCTGCTCCCACCCTCTCGCAGAGTGCCGATATCTCATTGATGAATGAGATCTTTGTTGCCAAAAAGGCATTGGATGCATATTTCACCAGCTCGGCACTCTCCAGATTGGTCACATGGATCGGAGCCTCAATCAGGTTGATAGGACGATACAGCTCGCGCAATAGCGCCTCAGCTCTTTCGCTCTCTACACCAATTACCACACGATCCGGGCGCATAAAATCACTAATGGCCGCGCCTTCCCGCAGAAACTCCGGGTTTGAAGCCACATCGAAATCGGCATCTGGATTCTCTTCCCTGATGATTCTATGAACCTGGCGGGCTGTCCCAACCGGGACTGTGGATTTATCCACAATCACTGTGTAGCCTTCCAGGTGCCTGGCAATCTCCTTGGCTGCCGCATAGACATACTTCAGATCCGCATGACCATCTCCGCGCCTTGTGGGTGTCCCAACACCGATGAAGATGAGATCGGCTTGAGCAACAGCAGAAGGAAATTCCGTTGTAAAACCCAATCGTCCAGCCTCAACATTCCGGGCAACCAGATCATCCAGACCTGGTTCATAGATCGGGATCTTGCCACTGTTCAGAGCATCAATTTTTGACTCATCGACATCCAGACAGGTTACATGGGCACCAAATTCAGCAAAGCATGCGCCTGACACTAGTCCGACATAACCTGCACCAATCATTGTTATTTCCATTATTCTTACCTGTTTCGTTGGCTAATACTATTCGTATACCCAGCATTGACTTGACAGAATATTGAGCAGAGCAGTGATTCAACGTGCATATTGTTGAATGGGCAGGGCATAACGAAACCCATCCCACACAGTATTCAGCAAAACTACTCCTGCAATTTACAGATACACAGCTGCATTACCAAGCCAGCTCCAATACGCCTGGCCGAAATTGTGACAGGTCTATCTGCGCCACTCCAGCATCATTAACTATTACACTTGTGGTATTTGATGCCCCTCGAATCTTTAGCACAGCCATTGACGGCAGACCTGCAACGTAGAGCTGTTTCCTCTTGCCAGAGTAGTCCAGATTTATCTGCCCCTGCATCTGCCTGTTGGGAAATATCACCAAACTGTCCGACGTCATGACGCCACGGGAGGCTGATGTGGCAAGACTTTTCCGGACAAAAAATCACACAATTTCTCGGTTTGTTTTCTCATAGCCCAATGGCGTTTGATAGCCGATAGTTGAGTGGCGTCTCTGGCGATTATAGAACACCTCGATATACTCGAATATATCCTGCTTAGCTTC
>WFXD01000007.1 GCA_015490795.1 Gammaproteobacteria bacterium | reverse complement strand
GCATACTCAATGCGCGATGCCCCCTTGATGGTGGGGGTGGAGACCATCGCATGCTTTCTGTTCCAGAAGGTGGTGGTGCGTTTGAAGGCCAGATTCACCGGGTCGCCCTCAGCGCCTGCACTGTCGGGGTATCTGTCCACCTCATCGGCCAAGACAATGCGGATGGGACGGCTGGCCAGTCCTGCCGGGCTGTTGGCCCCCACGATGGTGATATGCCCGCCGGGGAACTCTTTGTGCAGCAGGGTGTTGCCACTGTCGCGGGATCGGGGGTCTTTGACCCGGCCACGCAGTGCGGGGGTATCCCTGAGCATCTTGGCCAAGCGGTCTTTTGAAAAAGTGGTAGCCATCTCCAGCGTGGGCTGCAGCACCAGAATGGGGGAGGGGTCTTGGTGGATGAAGTAGCCGATGACATTTTCCAGCACACTGGTCTTGCCCACCTGAGCAGAAGACATGACCACCACGGTGTGCACAGCAGGATCAGAGAAGGCATCCATGATGCCCCGCTGATATTCGGCTCTGTCGGTGCGCCAGCGCCCCGGCTCGGCAGACGCCTCAGGCGATAGGTAGCGGTATTTGTCCGCCCACTGGCTGACGGTCAGTTTAGGCGGTGGCCGAAGTCGGTTGAGGACGTTCTTCATCAGGCGTTGGGCCTTCTCCATCGGCAAGCTCCGTTAAGGCTTCATAAATGGCACTCTCAAGCATGTGCTCTGCCTCCTGTCGGCTCTGGGCGGTGATGACCTGTGGGGCCAGGCGGCCTGGCAGCGCAAGCAGGGCTTGGCGCAGGTGCATGACAAGACGGCTCCACATGGCCTCTACCTGCTCCACTTCGATCAACTCTTCCCGCAGGCGGGCGGCTTCCAGTTCGGCCTTGTCCGCCTGGGCTTTGATGAGCCGGGCCTTTTCCTCTTCGAGGATGATTTCGGTTTTGTGGGGGGCCATTTCGGTTTTGTCGGCTTGGGCGCGCAGGTGGCGGATGTAGGCCTGCACATTGGGCAGGAAGGGGTAGCGGCCTCGGCCCTCTTTGTATAAAACCCCTTGTTTTACAAGCTGTTGCACGCGGCGCTCGCTGATCATCAGCGCCTTGCCCAGCTGTTGGGCGGTGAGAAAAACCTGCCCTTTTGCCCCGCTCATTCAGCCCCCAAATCCCCAAACCGAAACGAAATGGGTTTTGAGAATTCTGTCGCTAACGAAATCCCGCGGCCAGCTGCACCCAGTCCCGTTCACAGCATTTAGGGTCCCGTTCACATCTTTTTCCCTCATTTTGCAGCACATTGGTGCATTTTGATGACTTTTCAACTTAACCACACTTCCCTTGCCGCCTCGCAGAAGGCCGCAAAATCCATCTCCACGGCCCAGGCTGTAGTGATCGTCTCCATCAGGTCGGATGCGCGCAGCACCACCCGCACCGGCTGGCGGTCGGCCTTGTAGATGAGCACCGGACACGCTTGGGCCTGCTCGGCCTCCTGCAGCGTCTCCTGCCACCATGCATCCACCTGTGAGCGTGTGGCTGTGGCATGGCGCTTGCACTCGATCAGCACGCCATCCCAGCCCACCAGATCCCCGTGGCCCTTTTCCTGATACTGGGTCAGGTTGCGTCTGACATCGATGCCGAGATGATCGTGGATCATGCGAGCCACCTCGCGCTCAAAAGCAGCGCCCTTGTTGCGGGAGGCTTTTCCGCTCATATTGCACTCCGTGTAATCATTCGGATACAATCGTCTGAATGCAGGGATACCAGATTGTTTACACCCCCAAATTCGAGCAGTGGCTTCGCGGCCTCAGAGATCACAAAACACGCGCTCGGCTGCTTAAACGATTGCTGCGAGTCCAACATGGCAATCTTGGCGATATCAAACCTGTTGGCTGTGGTGTGTATGAAATGCGAGAGCACTTCGGGCCTGGATGGCGCATGTACTACACCCAAAAGGGACAAACCCTCATTCTGATGCTTGGCGGTGGTGACAAGACCACACAGGCACGGGATATCGCAAAGGCCATTGAACTGGCTCAACAACTGGAGGAATGAACCATGGGTATTGCGATCAAAGACCTGCCGGTTTTCGATGCGGCGGACTTTCTGGAAGATGAGCAGGACATCCGGGCTTTTCTGGAGACCGTTTTGGAGGATGGCTCTCCAGAGGAAATCGTCGAAGCCTTGGGCATTGTCGCCCGCGCACGGGGCATGCAGGAGATCGCCCAGCGCTCCGGCGTGACCCGCGAGGCGCTCTACAAGGCGCTGCGCCCCGGTGCCAAACCTCGATTCGAGACCATTTTGCGCGTGCTCCAGGCACTGGATCTCCGCCTGAGCGTCGTTCCGACCCATGAACCAGCAACCTCTAGCCCCTAAATCTCGATCAAGCATGATCGCCGCCTCCCTCCAACCGATACAGCGCCACCTCGCACGCCTCACCAAATCGGTTGCGCACCTTCTTGCGCAGACTGACGATGTTCAGCCCACGGCGGCGCAGGTCATGGATGCGCGCACCCAGACGATAGATGCCCAGCTCCGCCCAGGCAGTCAGCGGGTCGATTTCTCCGTGTTCCAACAGCCAGTTTTTGAGGCGTTCACACTGGGTCATGCCACCTTCTCCTTTTTCAGCTTTTCCCGCAGGGCTTTTAGCCACTTGCGGGCTTCCTCCTTATCCGTCGGCTTTTGCTCTTCCTGCTCCGTCAGTTTGTTTTCCAGCGCCTGAAGGCTTGCAGGCTTCACCGTGAGTGCCGGGTTTTTCAGCTCCGCTTCCGTCAGGTGCGGCAGTGCCTGTTTTGCCGTCTCAAGCTCAATCAAGCCAGCCGCCGCCGCTTCACGGATTTTTTCCTCCCTTTGTGCCGGATCGGTGCCGTAGGTCATCTGCCACCTGGGCGCAATCTGCCCGGCCTGTTTGGCTTCGG
>WFXD01000006.1 GCA_015490795.1 Gammaproteobacteria bacterium | reverse complement strand
ACCCAGGGCAGACGGCAGCCGCCCCAAAACCTCGCTGGGCATCGAAAAGGGCTTCTACTGGTCGAACAATACAGGCAACACCAATGCCATCAGTGCCCTGGCCATCCTCTGCGGCGCCGGCGGCCGCCCCGGCCAGATGATCGGCCGCTTTGGCGGCCATCAGCGGGGGGGCGCCGGCGGTGGCAGCTACCCGCGCAACCGATCGCCTGAAAAGCTGCCGGGGCGGCGTCGCCGAGCGCTGGATACCGACCGCTGGCTGGTCTCGGGTCACACCCGTTTCGCCCATGTGATCGGCACCACCTGGATTCAATCCATGTGCGGCAGCGGCGGCCTCAACGCCAGGTTTGAGGAGCTGGTGAGCCACAACCCCAATCAGGTTCGCTCCCACGACCGGGATCAGATCATCGCCACCCTGAAGGCGCGCGCCGACTCCGGCGGCATGGTGGTGATCAACCAGGAGATCTATCTGCGTGACCCCATCGGCTCTAGGTATGCCGACATCATCTTCCCGGCCGCCACCTGGGGCGAGGAGGACTTTACCCGCGCCAATGGCGAGCGCCGCCTGCGGCTCTACTCAAAATTCTACGACGCCCCGGGCGATGCCCGCCCCGACTGGTGGATCATCGCCCAGCTGGGCAGAAGGATGGGCTTTGAGGGCTTTGACTGGCAGGATGCCAATGAGGTGTGCGAAGAGTCGGCGCGCTTCAGCCGCGGCAGCCGCAAATCCTACCAGATGATCATGGTTGCGGCGCACGCCGAGGGCAAAACCCTGCACCAGAAGCTGCGGGAGCTGGGCACTGAAGGCATCCAGGGGCCGACCTACTACAACTATGAGACGGGTGAGCTGCATGGCTCCGTGCGGCTGCACGATACCACCCTGAGCGAGGCCGACCTGAACAAAAAATATGGCTCCAACGGCTTTCAGCGGGCCAATGTGGTGAACAAGAAGGTGACCCACTTCAACACCCAGACCGGCAAGCAGAATATCCAGAAACACCCCTGGAGCCTCTTCTCGGACTACTGGCACTGGATGAGTCCCGGAGACGATGAACTGTGGCACACCAACGGCCGCATCAACGAGGTCTGGCAATCGGGCTTCGACGATCTGCTGCGCCGCGCCTACATTGCCCAGCGTTTCCCCGAGAACTGGGTGGAGATCCACCCGGAGGATGCCGCCACCCGTGGCATCGAGAGTGGTGATCAGGTGATACTCTACTCCAACCGCATCCCCAACCATGTCAATACCATCAAGGGTGTGGGCAGTGAGGATTTCCAGTTCTCCGAGCTGCTGAAGCGCGGCCACATCGAGCTCTCTGAAGGTGCAGCCACTGCGGTCGCCATCGTCACACCGGCGATCAAAAAAGGGGTGCTCTTCTCCTACTTCCTCGACCCCAGGCAGCCTGGCAATGTCCTGCAAGGCCGCGTAGTGGACAGCATCAGCGGCAACTACAACTACAAGATCGGTGTCGCCAGGGTAAAAAAGATCGGCGAATCAAAGTACAAGCATGGGTTTCGCTCTTTCTCCTTTGCACCAAGGAACATCATCTGATAGCCGAAAAGAGTGGTTGAGGATTCCAATATGCTCGGCTATGCTCCTGATATGTCCAGATTGCTGATCACACTTTTATGCTGCCTTCCCCTGCTGGCATCTGCCGGTAAATTCTATAAGTGGGTTGATGAAAAAGGGGTGACCCACTACGACGCCCAAAAACCCGAGCGTGATGCAGAGATCATCACCACGATTGACTCCACACCGGCCCCTTCACAGCAACCCTACTCATTCCGAGGCAGCGATGGCGATGAGGACGATACCGGCCGTGACACAGGTTACAGCCAGTTTACCATCGCAAAGCCTGAGCAGAATGAGACCATTCGCAATACGGAAGGCGTTGTCAATGTCTCCTTTTTTCTGGCCCCCGGACTGCATGGCGAAGACAGGATCGTGGTCACACTGGATGGCCAAAAACTGAAGGAGAAGCTGAGCTCAACCCAGTTTTCACTAACGGACATCCCCCGGGGAACGCACACCCTGAAGGCCGATATCGTTGATGCTGACGGCGAGGTTGTGGCCAGCACCGACACGGTCTCGTTTCATCTGCGGCAACACTCTATTCTGCACCCCGCCCCCAAGTAGCCCCACAACCTTCCCGCTACCAATACCACTACTGCCATGTAATAATGCGCGCCCCCCATTATGCGCACTATAATGGTGCGCATATGCCAAAAACCCTCCACAAAACCTTATATGGCAGAGCCACTCTGCATGGTTCAATATTTGCTTAAGCATGGGCATGAATGCAGATAACCTGATGCACAAAACGCTCTCTCCCTGGATACTGGAGAACCTGAACATTACGGTTCTCCTGTTCGATGAGCACCTGCGCCTGCAATATATCAACCCGGCCGGGGAGGTGATGTTTGCCGCCAGCGCCCGCAACCTGGCAGATCAACAGGCAGGGGACTTCATACACTGCCCCGAGCGGGATCTGAGTGCCGCCTTCAAACAGGCGGTGGACATGGGGTCGCCATTTACCGAGCGCGAGGTGACGCTCTACACACTGGATGGCCGGGAGATCACGGTGGACTGCACAGTGATGCCGCTCTCCAATGCCGAGCATGACTCCGGCATCCTGGTTGAATTTCAACAGCTTGACCGGAAACTGCGGATCAGCCGGGAAGAGCAGCTGATCTCCCAGCATCATGCCGCCCGTGACCTTATCCGCAGCCTGGCGCATGAGATAAAAAACCCGCTGGGCGGGCTGCGCGGCGCCGCCCAGCTGCTTGAGCATGAGCTGCCAGAGCCCGCGTTAAAGGAGTACACCCAGGTCATTATCAACGAGGCAGACCGGCTGCAAACACTGGTCGATCGCATGCTGGGACCCAACAAGCTGCCGCAATACCGGCAGGTCAATATCCACCAGGTATTGGACCGGGTACGCTCACTGGTGCAGGCAGAATCGGCAGGGCGGGTAAAACTTGCCGTGGATTATGACCCCAGCATCCCGGAGCTTCTGGGCGATGCCGACCAACTGATCCAGGCGGTATTGAACATTGTACGCAATGCCGTGCGCGCCGCAGGTGACGAAGGGCGGATCATCCTGCGAACCCGCATCCAGCGGCAGTTCACCATCGGCAACAGCCGCCACAAACTGGTTGCCCAGATTGAGATTGAAAACAACGGCCCTGGGATTGCACCCGATATTCTCAATAAAATTTTCTACCCCATGGTGAGCGACAGCAAAGGGGGCATGGGGCTTGGCCTCACCATTGCCCAGTCACTTATCAATCAACACCGTGGGCTGATTGAATGCCGCAGCAAACCGGGTGAAACCGTATTCACCGTACTGCTGCCACTGGAGAATCTTAATGGCTGAAAGCTGCAAAGTGTGGATCATAGATGATGATCACTCCATCAGATGGGTGCTGGAAAAGGCGCTGCAACGGGCTGAAATGGATGTAACAGGTTTTGCTGACGCCAGCGAGGCACTGGATGCACTCCAGCGCGAGCGCCCGGATGTCATCGTCTCAGATATTCGAATGCCGGGCATGGATGGCCTCGCTTTTCTGGAGCGCATTCAGAAGAGCCACAAAGATCTGCCGGTCATCATCATGACCGCCCATTCAGATCTGGAAAGCGCCGTCTCCGCATTTCATGGAGGCGCCTTTGAATACCTGCCCAAGCCATTCGATATTGATGAGGCCATTGAGCAGGTGCGACGCGCCTGTCGGCACAGTCAGCAGAGCAAAAAGGCGGTTGCAGCAGAGGTGCTGGAGAGTCCAGAGATCATCGGCGAAGCACCAGCCATGCAAGAGGTGTTCCGCGCCATTGGCCGCCTGGCCAGATCCAACGTAACGGTGCTGATAAACGGCGAATCCGGCACCGGCAAAGAGCTGGTAGCCCAGGCGCTGCACCGCCACAGCCCACGCGCCTCAAACCCCTTCATCGCGCTGAACATGGCGGCCATCCCGCGGGATCTGATGGAGTCAGAGCTGTTTGGCCATGAGCGCGGCGCCTTCACAGGGGCGCAGACCCGGCGGCTGGGGCGCTTTGAACAGGCCAACAGCGGCACCCTGTTTCTGGATGAGATCGGCGACATGCCCGCCGAGCTACAGACCCGCCTGTTGCGGGTACTGGCCGATGGCGAATTCTACCGGGTTGGCGGCCACGAGCCGGTAAAGGTGGATGTACGGATCATTGCCGCAACCCACCAGCACCTGGAAGGGCTGGTGGAGAAGGGGAGTTTTCGCGAAGACCTGTTTCACCGGCTGAATGTGATTCGAATCCACATCCCGGCACTGCGCGAGCGCCGGGAGGACATCCCGCTATTGATGCAGCACTTTCTGACAACATCGGCCCGGGAGCTGGGCACAGAGCTGAAAACCCTGAAACCAGAGACCATAGAGGTGCTGCAGCAGATCAAATGGCCCGGCAATGTCCGGCAGCTGGAGAACACCGCCCGCTGGCTTACGGTGATGTCTTCAGGGCAGGATATCCATATTGAAGATCTTCCGCCGGAGCTGAAAATTGATAGCAAGATCGAATCACCATCGAGTGGATGGCGCGCCATGCTGCGTGTGTGGGCACAGCAGAAGCTGCAGCAGGGCGACGAGAACATCCTGCATGAAGCGCTGCCTGCTTTTGAAACCGTCATGATAAAGGCGGCGCTGGAACATACAGGGGGGCGGCGCCAGGACGCCGCTCGGCTATTGGGCTGGGGACGCAACACCCTGACCCGGAAGATCAAAGAGCTTAATCTATCGCCATGAAGCGCTGCCTCCGCCTGGGTGCACTATCTGCTGTGGACTGACTGGATAACCGATAGTCGTTCGAGTCCCGGCTGAATCAATGTGATGGCCCCTTCTGAATATCGAAAGAGAACATTACCGCTTTGGGCTTACAAAATAGCTATTTATGTTGACACTGTGGCTGTTCCGTAAGTATTCTATGCGACCTTTTTTAAATGGCTTTTCCGTTCTGGTACGGTTTGGCTGAATACCGGAAGATTGCAATGAAAAGAACGTTTCAACCCAGCACCCTAAAGCGCGCCCGCACCCATGGTTTTCGTGCGCGCATGGCAACCAAGAGTGGCCGCAAGATCATTAAGGCGCGGCGTGCCAAAGGGCGTGCTCGTCTAACACCGTAGACTGAACAGTCGTTTACCAGCGGAAAAGCATGCTTTTCCGCGATGTGCAAGGTTGCTCAAAGCCTCTGAATATAGTCGGGTTTTTGCTCAACCTAAGAAGTCTGTCGATGGCTGCTTTACCATCCTCTGGCGGAAGAATGATTTAGATTACCCCCGTTTGGGGTTAGCGATATCCAAGAAGAACGCCAAGCGCGCTGTAGATCGGAATCGCATAAAACGCCTTGCCCGAGAAGGTTTTCGTCTGGAAACTAATCGCCTCCCGAGCGTAGATATTGTGATATTGAGCCGCCGTCAGACCATTGAACGCTCCAATCATAAAATATTTCGTTCCCTTAATAAGCATTGGGAAAAAATAATCCGTCATGGATAATATTCGCCTTTTTCTGTTTGGTGGCCTTGCGCTGGTTCTGATGATGATTTATCAGGCTTGGCAGCGCGATTATGGCCCACAACCACAACCCATCATTGAGACAGCCGCACCAACCTCAGAGGTTGCCGATCGTGGTACATCAGGCGCCGTTCCTGATGTGCAGACGGCTGCACCACCTGCAACAGCCGCACCTGTAACGGCCGTGCCGCAAGCCGAGGAAGCAGCTGCACCCAGCATCAAAATCACCACGGATCTGCTGGATGTTGAAATAGGCACCCAGGGTGGCGATATCCTGAACGCGTATCTACTGGACTATCCGCTGACAAAGGAGAACCCGGACAAAAAATTCAAGCTGCTGAATTCAGGCAGGGTAAACCGCTTTATTGCCCAGTCTGGTCTGATTGGCTTAGACAAGGAGCGCGCACCAACCCATGAAGCACTCTTTCAGGCCAGCCAGCGGGAGTACCGGCTGGCAGAGGGTGAGGACGCTATTGAAGCCGTGCTTACCTGGCATCATCCATCGGGTATTACGGTAAACAAACGTTACCGCTTTAAGCGTGGCAGTTATGTGATAGAGCTTCAGCACGAGATTATCAACAACAGTGGCAGTGAATGGGCTGCGCGTGTATACCATCAGCTTCAGCGAAGCAGGCCACCAGATGGGGAGGGCAACCGCTTTCTCTATACCTACACTGGTCCGGCTATCTATACCCAGACAGAGAAGTATGAAAAATACTCCTTCGATGACATAGAGGATGCACAACTCAGCCGGGATACCGTAGGCGGCTGGATCGCTATGATCCAGCACTATTTCCTTGCTGCCTGGATTCCACCTGCCGATGAGAAGGCCCATCTCTATACAAACAAGCTGCCTGGCAACAGGTATCTGGTCGGCATGTACTCACCACTGGTGAAGGTGGCAGACGGCGGCCATTATGATTTCACCAGCAAGATGTTTGTTGGCCCCAAGCTCCAGGAAGAGATGGAGGCAACAGCACCCGGCCTTGAGCTGACGGTGGACTATGGCTGGCTAACCGTTTTGGCCAAGCCAATCTACTGGTTGCTGCAGCAGATGTACTCCATCTCCCAGAACTGGGGCTGGGCCATCATATTCCTTACAATTATCATCAAAGCACTGTTTTACAAACTCTCTGAGGCCAGCTATAAATCGATGGCCAATATGCGCAAACTGGCGCCACGGATGAAGGCGCTCAAGGATCGTTATGGCGATGACAAGGCCAAAATGAACCAGGCCACGATGGAGATGTACAAAAAAGAGAAGATCAATCCGCTGGGTGGCTGCCTTCCCATCATGGTGCAGATCCCGGTGTTTATCGCACTCTACTGGGTGCTGCTGGAGAGTGTAGAGCTGCGCCAGGCCCCTTTCATCTTCTGGCTGGATGATCTCTCGAAAGAGGATCCCTACTATGTGTTGCCATTCCTGATGGCAGCCTCAATGTTTGTACAGCAAAAGCTCAATCCGGCACCTTTAGATCCCATGCAGGCGAAGATTATGATGAGCCTGCCGTTCGTATTTGGTATCTTTTTTGCCTTTTTCCCTTCCGGGCTGGTGCTTTACTGGGTTGTCAACAACCTGATATCCATCACTCAACAGTGGTTCATCACCAGAAAGATTGAACAGGAATCCAGCCCCAGCTAACCTCAAAAGCGCCCTCCCCATCTTGTCGATCTCTTCGCAGGATACCATCGCCGCTATCGCCACACCTGTCGGGCGTGGCGGCGTTGGCATCATCAGGGTCTCAGGGGAGGGTTGCCAAAAGATAGCCAGGGCCATCCTTGGCACCCTCCCGGAGCCACGCAGGGCCTCCTTTTCCCTCTTCAAAGACTCATCCGGCACAACCCTCGATGAGGGGATAGCCCTCTATTTTCCCAACCCGCACTCCTTTACCGGGGAGGACATCCTTGAGCTTCAAGGCCATGGCGGCCCGGTTGTGATGGATCTGTTACTGGAAGAGGTAACAAGACAGGGTGCCCGGCTGGCGCGCCCAGGCGAGTTTAGTGAGCGGGCCTTTCTCAATGGCAAACTGGATCTGATCCAGGCAGAGGCCATTGCCGATCTCATTGAGGCCGGTACGGCAACGGCGGTGCGCCTGGCCAACCGCTCACTTCAAGGGGAGTTCTCCCGCTGCATCCACTCTCTGGTCGATGCCATCACGCAGCTTCGCATCTATGTAGAAGCCGCCATCGATTTTCCGGAGGAGGAGATAGACTTTCTTTCCGATGGAAAAGTGAGTGCTGACTTACAGGCAATCATCCATCAAATAAAGGATGTACAAAAAAAAGCCCGGATTGGGCGGCTGTTGCGAGATGGCATGCAGCTGGTGATTGCGGGCCAACCCAATGCAGGAAAGTCCAGCCTGCTGAATGCCCTGGTGGGTCGGGAGAGCGCAATTGTAACCGAGATCCCCGGAACCACCCGCGACCTGCTGAGAGAGCAGATAGAGATTGATGGCATGCCGCTGCATCTGGTTGATACCGCTGGCTTGAGAGAGAGTGAAGACCGGATTGAGCTGGAGGGTATAAAACGCGCCAGGGAAGAGATCAGCCGGGCAGACCATATCCTCTGGGTGTTTGATGACCAGACAGATCCCAAAAACAGCGCCCTGGATCGTCATGGGTTACCGGCAGATATTCCATTGACACAGGTGCGCAACAAGATTGATCTCACCGGGTGTGCAGCAAGGATCTGCAAGACGGTGGAAGGCGTAGAGGTTTCCGTCTCAGCCAGCACGGGTGAAGGGATGGATCTGCTGCGCGAGCACCTCAAACAGAGCATGGGCTATCACAGTGCAAGCGAGGGGGAGTTTATAGCACGGCGCCGGCACCTTAATGCGCTGTCGAGAGCGCAGAGCAGTCTCCTCCAGGGGCAAAAGGTTTTCTGCGAAAGCGGCAATGGAGAGCTGCTGGCTGAAGAGCTGCGGCAATCCCAAAACAGCCTGTCAGAGATCACAGGTGAATTTTCTGCCGATGATCTTTTGGGCGAGATATTTTCCAGTTTCTGCATCGGCAAATAACCTCACCTCCAAAAGGATCTAAAATCAAGCCATCAAACTCTGTGATCGCCTGCAAGTGGCTTCTGGTAACATGCGGCTTGTGACGAGGCGGCAAAAAATATCAACCAGCAAATGGGCGCTGATAATGGTGTCCATCGCCCTGTTGTCTGGCGCTCTTATCCACAAGGTACTGGAGCCACCGCTCACTGAGGAGGGCAAGCAGGCAGGGGCCGGACTGGAGTTACCACCCTTCATACCGGATGATCCGGTACTATTCGAGCAGCAGGTCAGACCCATTCTGGAGCGACGCTGCGTGGTATGCCACGGCTGTTACGATGCGCCCTGTCAGTTGAAGCTCTCCTCCGGTGAGGGCCTGCGGAGAGGCGCCAGTGGCGAGCTTATCTACGATCCCCAGCGTATTGCAGCCATGCAACCGACGCGCCTGTTTGTAGATGCCGGGAGTACGGCAGAGTGGCGTTCCCGCGGGTTTCACCCGGTACTCAACGAGGGGCAGCAGACCCCGGAAGATAACCTGAAAAACTCGGTGCTATACCGCCTGTTACGACAAAAGCAGCAACATCCACAACCTCATACAGACCTGCTGCCGGATAGCTTTACCCTGGAGCTTGGTCGCAAACAGAGCTGTCCGACACTTGAAACGGTGGATGATTTCACCCAGGAGCACCCCTTGTGGGGCATGCCCTATGCGATGCCAAATCTGTCGGAGCAGGAGTATCGAACCCTTGTATCCTGGCTGGCCCAGGGCTCATCAGTACCGGCTCCACCCGCCCCTTCTGCCATGGTGCTGCCACAGATCAAGCAGTGGGAGCACTTTCTAAACCAGCCATCCAACAAGCAGCAGCTGGTCAGCCGCTATCTCTATGAACACCTGTTTCATGCGCATATTCATTTTGCTGATGCCCCGGCGCGAGAGTTCTATCGTCTGGTGCGCTCCATCACCCCGCCTGGGGAGGCGGTAGATGAGATCCCGACTTTACGACCCTATGATGACCCTGGTGCCGCGCCATTCTACTACCGGCTGCTGAGATACCAGCCGAGTGTCGTGGTCAAGAACCATATTGTCTACGAATTTTCTGATAAACGCATGGAGCGCTATCGCACGCTCTTCCTCACCCCCGAATATGAGGTGCGTGAACTGCCATCCTATGAGCCTGAAATTGCCGCTAACCCGTTCAAGGCATTTGCCGATATACCTGCAACATCGCGCTACCGTTTTCTGCTGGATGACGCCTACTTTTTTATTGAGGGCTTCATCAAGGGGCCGGTCTGCCGTGGGCAGATTGCACTGGATGTCATCGAGGATCAGTTCTGGGTACTGTTTTTTGACCCGGACCAACCCGTATTTACCAACACGGCACAATTTATCGGAAAGATGGCAGACGATCTGCAACTCCCGGTGGAGAGCAGCAACAACCTGGATCTGCTCAGCATCTGGACAGATTACTGGCAGGGGCAGCGGCGCTACATGCTGGAAAAACAGGCCTGGTTCAAGAAGATGGGCACGCACGATATTAGCCATGCCATGGGCTATATCTGGGATGGTGATGGTAAAAACCCCAATGCCGCACTGACCGTTTTTCGCCATTTCGACAGTGGCTCAGTGGCGTATGGACTGGTAGGCAGTAACCCGGAGACTGCCTGGGTTATCGATTATCCACTATTTGAACGTATCCACTATCTGCTGGTGGCCGGCTTCAATGTCTACGGCAATATGGGGCATCGGGTGAGCACACGAATCTACATGGATTTTCTGCGCATGGAGGGTGAGGACTATTTCCTGGCCTTTCTCCCGGCAAATAAGCGAAAAGAGATACGGGATGCCTGGTATGTTGGCCAGCGAAGTGCGGTTGAGAAGCTGTTTTCCACACCACAGGACTGGCTGAATATCGAGTCGGTACGCGGCTACCAGACAGATGATCCGCAGTCAGAGCTCTACCAGCAGATCAAAGAGCGGGTTGCCAATGCAGTAAAACAGGCGCAGGCCATAAACCGCTGTGGCGATACCGGCTGCAACGGACGTCCAGACAGCACCGAGATGCGTGTAGAGCGCGCCATGGATGAGATTGCACAGCTACAGGGCGCCAACCTGCATGCCTTTCCGGATGTTGCCTTTGTGCGGGTCAGAATGGACAACCCGGAGCAGGATCTGGCCTATACACTGATTCGCAACAAGGCATACAAAAACGTCACCTCTTTTCTGGCGGATGAACATGAACGGGATCGTTCAGATATTGAGCAGGATACGATGACGGTGGTGAAGTGGCTGGAAGGCTCCTATCCCAACTTCTTTTTTTCTGTGGCACAGTCAGATATTGAAGATTTTACCCGGCGCTGTGCCACCATCCGCAACCACAATGATTATGAGAAATTTGTTGATCAATATGGTGTAAGGCGCACCAACCCCGCATTCTGGGAGCTGGCGGACTGGTTTCAGGATAGGCTGGCGCGCGACGACCCTGTCTCATCCGGGTTGTTTGACTTGAGCCGTTACCAAAATCGCTAGGAGCCTGTCCGAGAACTCGGCTTTTTACGAAATGCAACTTCTAACCCATTGATTCGTAAGGAGTTAATTATTGACAAATTGCATATTTACCTATTCTCGGACAGGCTCCTAGGTTAAAGCAACGCCTGCTGAGATGCTGCAACACGCTGATTGTTCAGCTTGGTAATGCGCTCGATCAGGCCATTCATGCCGTTACGACGCACCTCTTTGGCAAAGGTGGTGCGATAGTTCGTCACCAGGCTAATGCCTTCAATAACAATATCATACACCAGCCAAGCCCCATCTTTTTGGTGCATTCTGTATTTTACCGATACCGGAGGGGCACCAGAGCGAACCACCTCACTGCGCACCAGGACTTTTTTTGCATCAGCCGCATCATGTCGCGGAAAAAACCGGAGAGACCACTCGCCAAATTCACGAAAAGCCGTTGCGTAGGTTCTGACCAGCAGGCGCTGAAACTGCTGCATAAACTTCTGCTTCTGCTCTGCTGTAGCACGACGCCAGTGCTTGCCTAAAGCCAAACCGGAGAGCCGGTTAAAATCCACATGGGGTGCCACAACCTCATTAGCCAGCTGGTAGACATAGGCCTTGTCGGTTTTGATGCGCTCCCGGTTATTTTGTAAAAAGGTCTTTAAGGACTCAGAGACATTTTGTATCGCTGCCTCAGGGGGAGGCAGTGTCCCGGCTGATGCCACGGAGAGAGACAAAAGCAGCAGCAACCCGGCAACCGTGCGGGCTCCTGATTGATAACATAATTGTAGATGTGCCATGTTCATTACCCGCTTATTGGTAGCGCATATATCAAGCAGCGACCAGGTTCAACGTATGTTAACCGCAACCGAGATGCTTTTTGGATTTTTGAGAACCCGCTTCGCCTGAGCCCAACAGACTCCTAAGACGAACAGCTTGGCGCAAATCCCGCTGCTGAGGTATCGTATGCCAGCAATAAGTTTGTAGGGATTTTCTCACCTGGGTGAGCAATATCCAACTCAAGAGTCACAATAGTACCTTATTGTTATTGTCAACTACCATGCTGAGGCTGAAATCCATGCACCAAAAAAATGCTCGCTTCCCCATTACCCGCATGCGCCGTATGCGCCGGGACGATTTTTCCCGTCAGTTAATGCGTGAAACGGAGCTGAGCCCTGCGGATTTCATCTACCCCATCTTCCTCCTCGAAGGAGAAGGCAACCGTGAACCCATCACCTCCATGCCGGGTGTGGAGCGGCTCAGTATTGATCTGCTGGTTGCAGAGGCCCGACAGATTCATGCATTGGGCATCCCCGCCATGGCGCTCTTTCCTGTCACGCCACAATCAGCCAAAACAGAGGATGCCCGTGAGGCATTCAACCCCGATGGGCTGGCCCAGCGTGCAGTGCGCGCCCTGAAAGAGGCCGTGCCGGAGCTGGGGGTGATCACCGATGTCGCCCTCGACCCCTTTACCACCCACGGTCAGGATGGACTCATCGACAACAATGGCTATGTGATGAACGATGAAACGGTGGAGGTGCTGGTCAAACAGGCGGTCTCACATGCTGCTGCGGGCGCCGATATTGTCGCCCCGTCCGATATGATGGATGGCCGCATTGGCGCAATCCGCGAGGCGCTGGAGGCAGCGGGCCAGATCCATACCCGCATCCTGGCCTACTCGGCCAAGTATGCCTCCAGCTTCTACGGCCCCTTTCGCGATGCCGTAGGCTCTGCGGCAAACCTGGGGGGCGGTAACAAATATACCTATCAGATGGATCCCGCCAACAGTGATGAGGCGCTGCGCGAGGTGGCGCTCGATCTGGAAGAGGGGGCCGATATGGTGATGGTCAAACCCGGTATGCCCTACCTGGATATTGTGCGCCGGGTAAAGAGTGAGTTTGGTGCCCCCACCTTTGTCTATCAGGTAAGTGGTGAGTACAGCATGCTGATGGCTGCCGCCCAACAGGGCTGGTTGAATGAAGAGGCGGTTGCCCTGGAGTCCCTGCTCTGCATCAAACGGGCGGGGGCCGACGGTATCCTCACCTATTTCGCCAAACGTGCTGCCCAGTGGTTGCAGGACTGATCTGCCGGCATGGATAACCACATCGATCGCTACGCCGTCATTGGCAACCCCATTGCGCACAGCAAATCGCCACAGATCCACCGTGCCTTTGCACAGCAGACCGGAGAGCAGCTGGAGTACCTCCGCCTGCTGGGTGAGCCAGGCCATTTTGCAGAAGATGTGGCTGATTTTTTAAAAACAGGCGGCAGGGGATTGAATGTCACCGTCCCCTTCAAAGAGGATGCCTGGCGGCTGGTTGACGAACTCAGCCCCCGCGCAGCATCGGCCCAGGCGGTAAATACCATCATCCAGCTGGGGGATGGCCGGCTGCGTGGCGACAATACCGACGGTATTGGGCTGATCCGGGATCTACAGCAGAACCAGGGGGCAACACTGGCAGGCGCCCGCATTCTTCTGCTGGGCGCAGGTGGCGCGGCCCGTGGGGTTTTGCGGCCACTGCTGGAGACCCATCCTGAGCAGGTCACCATCGCAAACCGCACGGCATCCAAAGCCGTCGCTCTGGCTTCTGATCTGGCCGCGCTTGGGCCTGTTGCGGGCTGCGGCCTCAGCGACCTTGCAGGCAAAAGGTTTCATTTTATTATTAATGCCACCGCAGCGGGCCTTACCGATCGGGTGCCTGAGATCCCGGATGAGCTGCTGGAAGATCAGGGCTGGTGCTATGACATGATGTATGGTGACAACCCCACCGCATTTGCGCGCTGGGGTCTGGCGCATGGCGCAGCCAAGGTGATAGATGGATTGGGTATGCTGGTAGAGCAGGCCGCCGAGTCGTTCTACCTCTGGCGAGGTGTTCGCCCGGATACCGCACCTATTATCCTAGAAAAATCAGTTGAGCCTACTGCGAACGTCTAATGCACTCAATCTACAGGATTTTTCCCCACATTTTGAACTCACCGTATGGGTGATACGCAATCGTTCAAAATGCGGGAAAAAATCCTGTATCTTAAGCACTTTAGCCGCTCTCGCTACGGCCCAACTGATTTTTCTAGGATTATAAAACAGCAGCGTGGCTAATGTTTGCTGCCCTTGCGGCGCTCTGTCATCCGGCGCTCAGGTTGATCCCAGCGCTTTTCGCGCCAATCCAGCGCTCGCCGCTCATTGCTATAGCTGCGGTGAATAAATTCACGCACATCCAGCACCCGCCCATAGCATGAGATTCCCGCCATCTCCTGAATCATCCGCTCTGCTTCAGCCTCATCCTTTGGCGGGAACCGGGCTAAAAAATAGTGGTATGCATTGCCATGCCTGTCCTGGCCGTCAACGCGCTTGACAGGCACATCAAAATTCCAGTTGCCATGCAGTTTACGGATCTCATTGAATGAGGTCGATGCAGGTAGATTACCGATAAAGACATCCATAGTTCTATCTCCAAGCATTTGCAATGTATAGAGAGTTCCCTCTCAGGATAGCAGAGTACCGGCAGTGCCGTGATTTGCTTTTTGGCGGGGGCAATGGGGCGTCCCTGCTCTCCCTGATCAAATTCCCCCCCAAAATAGTTGTGGCTATCCCGGGTTATGGAAAATATTTAATCTCCAGGTAAAGCTCTGTGACTCGCATATCTGTAACATCAAGATGATCAATGATAGCAACCAGGTCATTGATGGCGCTCCAGGTCCAGGCTGCGCCGGTATTTGGATCTGTCGTATAGAGTGCGCCCGAAAAGGGGAGATAGCTCGTTGAGCTGGTTGTATGGTTGGCATTGTCACTGACCGTGGTAGCCCCTGATTTGAGATCAATATCAAAGTTTATGGTGCCACCAGAGCTGCTTCTCACCAGCGCCTTAACCTGTACCGACTGGATGGTGCCACTCGCAGCAGGGTTATCCATCTCCAGATGGTAATCATATCCTGTGCTGATAGAGGTACCATAAGAGCTGTTGCCATCGTTGCTGTCATAGACAGTGGCTGCGGTGCCCCCGGTGTAGCTGCTGATGCTGTCACTGGCATTGGTACCGGAGGGGTGTACTTTCATGACGGCAGGTGCGGCAATAGTTGTCGCACTGGGCACATTGGAGAGGCCACTCACGTTTGGCACCTCATCAGAGGTTCTGATACCGAAGTAGTACATCGTCTCAGGGTTCAGACCGGTAACGGTAAAGGATTGGCTGCTGCCTGCAACCAGAGGCGCCGGCTCTCCGGTAACAGCTGTAGCGGCACCCCAGGTGGCCGTTACAATCGGCGTGGTGGAGTAGCGAATATCATAGCTACTGGCTGTGCCTGTGTTGCCATCATCACCCGGAGCCGTCCAGGTAAGCAGAACAGAGGAGTCTGTAATATTGCCAAGTGACAGGTCGGTGATCTGTGCTGGCAGGATCTCCTCTTGTTTGTGATTAACCGTTATATAGAGTTCGGTAACCCGCATGTCATCCGTATCTGTGTGATCCACAATGGCTACCAGATCATTGATCTCGCTCCAGGCCCACTCCAGGCCGGTGCCTGGGTTGGTGGTATAGGTAGTTCCCGCTTTTGTGACATAGCTTGTAGAGGTATAGCTCAAGGCCCCGCTGTAATACTCTGTGCCATAGCTCTTCAGGCCAAGGCGGAAGGCGGCGCTGCTGAAGTCTTCACGCCGCCCTACGGCTTTAACGGTGACGGAGTAGATATCGCCTGCTGGTGATGGATCATCCATCTCGGAATAGGAGTCTGTGGCGGTATTGTCGTACCAGCCATAGGAGGTGCTGCCATCATTGCTATCCATGGCAGTACCTGCTGTGCCTCCGACATAGGTAATGGCATCACCTGCCCCAGCGCCAGAGGGGTGGATATTTGTATCCACAGGGGTTGCAGGGGTGTCGTTGATCACCACATAAACCTCACTGACCCGCATATCGGTTCTGTCCCGGTGATCGATCCGAACCTTCAAGTTATTGACTGCATCAGCAGTCCAGGCATCACCTGTATTGGGATCGGTGCTGTAGATTTTGCCCGCAAAGGTCTGATAGCTCGATGAGCTGACTGCATGATAGGCATTGTCACTATCGGTGGTATTTCCAGATATGAGGTCAATATCAAAATTGGCTGTGCCTCTATAGCCATCACGCCGGGCGACAACAAATATCTGCACAGAGTTGATGGCGCCAATCGTGCCTGCATCGTCCATCTCCAGATAGTAATCGTAGCTGGACCCCGTAGAGCGTCCATAAGAGCTATCGCCGTCATTGCTATCCAGTGCAGTGGCCGCCGTACCACCATAATAGGTGACGTTGTCACCGGGTGCCGTACCGGAAGGGTGCAGCACCGCTTTACCGACCCCAGGCAGCATAATGCCGGAGATGGTCTGCGGATTGGTTCCTGTGACGCCATTGATGTCGTTATAGGTCATGCGCAGATCATAGGTCTCGCCTTCGGTGAGGCCGGTGATGGTTGTCGAATAGATGCTCGGTATACGTGCTGCATCTGTCACCCAGTTGGTCCAGATTGTGGGTTCGCTTGAGAGCTTGTAATCAACCGTATAGGTGTTGTTGAGGTTACTGTCATTGGTATACGGCATATTCACATCAATGGATGTGGTGCTGGCGGCGCTGGCGGTTGCCAGCCCGGCTGTTGTGCTGTCCGATGCATCCAGATACTCATCTGCGCCAATATCAACAACAACAGAGGTGTCCCCATCGCCATCTACCGGGCGGTATTGGCCTTCAATATCATCAGCCGGTACATTTGCACCGCCACCAATATCGATCAGGGTGGAGGTGCCCTTCAGACGATAGTCGCCCCCGGTTTTTGGTGTGCCGCTCGTTGCCTGGTCAACCGCTACAAATTCTGGATCAACAGGCGTCGGGTTGGTGGCGCCGCCACCCGTCCAGCCACCGATATTGGAGTAGGTCACCTCTGTTGAGGTCAGTGCGCCATACAGATCCGGGTTGGCGCTGCCGGCACCGTTGCCATAGATAATGGTGTTCTCTATGGCAACGCCGGTTACCGCTGCGGTATAGAGTCCACCTCCCCTGCCCTCTGCATAGTTACCTGCGATGGTGCTGCTGTAGAGGTTGAGCGCCCCGTCTGAATGGTTATAGATGCCACCACCATTTTCAGAGCTGGTGTCACCACCCACATTACCCGAAACAATGGTGTTGGTCAGAGTGGCCAGTGAACCGGCATACCGGTTATAGAGACCGCCCCCCAGGCTTGCCGCCTGGTTACCTGTCAGATAGGAGCGGGTCAGGTTCAGGGTGGAGGCACTGTTATAGATACCTGCGCCCACACCATCAACGGCCGTGTTGCCGGAGATGGTGCTGTCCGTCAGGGAGAGGGTGCCACCTGTCTGTATCCGCAGGCCGGCAGCTGATCTGGCGCTGTTGCTGGAGATGGTGCTGCCGGTGATATCAACCACTGCGGCTGCACCCTGGATATGCATGCCCCCTGAATTCTGGCTTGCTGAGTTGTTCTGTATCACGCTGTCTGTAATGGTCAGCTGGGTGCCATTATTGAAGATGCCACCACCGTACTGGGCAGAGTTGTTGCTGATGGTCACATTGTCCAGGATGGCAGGATTGGTTAGCGACACCAGATAGATCGCACCACCATTCGCTGATGCCGTATTGGAGCTGATGGTGCTGTTGCTGATCAACAGCGGCGTTGCAGCGGTGGAACCTATCATATAGATACCCACACCACTTGAGCCGCTATGGCCTGTCACTGTGCTGCCGTCCATCTCCAGCGCAGCAGCTGAGCCGCTCAGGAAGATTCCGGCACCTAATTTATTGCTCGGCACGACATTGCCGGATATGGTTGAATCCTCGATGGAGATCGGTGATCTGGTATAGATACCACCACCATCCGCACCTGAGGATGAGTTGTCGCGAATGGTCACATTGGTCAGTGTAACCGCTGCCGTGGTGCCGGTCAGGTAGATACCGCCGCCCAGATTCGATGTAGAGTTATTGGCCACCGTGCTGTTGGTGATATCTACCGTTCCATTGAAGTTGGTCAGGTTGATACCCGCACCTGCATTGCCATTATTGATGGTGTTGTGGCTGATGGTGCTGTTGGTGATGGTCAGGTTGTAGGGGCCTCCCGCTGCGGTCAGGGCATAGATTCCGGCGCCGTATTCCGCATAGTTGCCACCGCCCGCCGTTGTCGAGCCGATACGGCTGTCTTCAATGGTAGCCCCACCCTGGGCAATATGGATGCCGCCACCAATGTTGGCGTTGTATTGGTCTGTCTGGTTGTCGGTGATCACGGAGTTTCTGATCGTCGGGCTGGCGCCATTCTCAATGAAGATGCCATTCGACATTGTGCCGCCGTGCGTCTGATTGTCGATGGTAAAGCCATCAAGTGTCGGCGCCGGCGTGACCGCTGCGGTAAATCTGACCACTGGCAGGTTGGTGCCAGTGGTCAGCCCCTGGATGGTCACTGAACCAAAGCCGGAATCAGACTTTACATATACCCCATCATCACCGGCATCAAATACTATGTTTTCACTGTAAGGTGAGCCGCTGGCCTTGACCTCTACCATGTCCCCCGCTGCCGCAGCATCGATGGCCGCCTGGATGGTGGTAGCATCACAGCCAGATGGACAGACCGTGTAAACGGTAGGCATGGTGATATTCATTATTGTCTGGGTGGCGCTGCTGCCATTGATGCCATCAGCATCACTGTAGGTCACCTGGACATCGTAGCTCTCGGCTGAGGCCAAACCTGTAATGGTATCGGTATAGGGGCTATCCGTATGTGCTTTTGGATTGGTGCCCCAATCGATCCAGGCTCCCTGAGGGGAGTTGATGCGGTATTTAATGGTATAGGTGTTGTTGCCGTTGCCATCATGGATATAGGGCATTGAGATGTTGATGGATGGGTCACTGCCAGCAACCGCTGTTGCTGTGAGCGGTGTCGTTGCATAGACAGGCAGGGTAAGCCCTTCTGTATAGACTGCTGTGCCCAGCACCCCGTCAGGGTCAATAAAGGTTGTCCTGATGTCGTAGGTTTCACCACTGATCAGGCCGGTAATGGTCGGTTCATAGGGGCTGCCCGGGCTGGCTGCGGTGGCGAAGGTTGTCCAGCCGTAGGTATCTGCTGGCTTCACGCCATACTCAACCTTGAGTGTATTATCACCATCTCCATCGCCTGTGTAGGCCATGCTGATATCAGCAGTGGTGCTGCTGGCAGCAGCAATGGAGACGGCACCGGCAACGGTCTTGAACTCTTGAACCGTGAAATATCTTGAGTAGCGCTCTTTGGCCAGCTGTAGTGAAGCCGGATCGCCGGTTGCATCATCGACGCCATCAGAGAAGGCAAAGCGGTAGTAGAGCCGGCCATCACCCGCCTTGTAGACCGGCTTGGTAAAGGTGAAGTACTCACCATTGCTGTAGTCTCCATCCCGGTACTGGGTTGCATCCGGTGGCTCCACTGTCATGTTGTTGTACTCACCCGAGTCGTAGAACATGGTATCGTTTTCATCAATCCAGACCTGGGCAATGGCCGGTGCTGTATTATCCGGGTCGGTGTAGAGGATGCGGAAGGTGTAGCTGGCGCCCGAATCCCCCGAATCGGGATGCACGCCATCCGAGACATAGTTGGTATCACCCGGCCAGGCCAGGCTTGGCACCCGGTTGCCAACAGCGACCGTATTGATCAATGCGGGCGCGCCACTTGCGGTGTAGAGACCATCCGAGGCGACGATGCGGTAGTCAAGATGCCCCCCTCCCGGCCGGGTCAGGGTCAGTGATTTGGTATAACGCTCACCATTGGTATAGATGCCATCGCCATACTGGCCGCCACCGCCCACCGCCGTCATGGCGTACTTCTCACTGGCTTCAAAGGCGCTGTCTCCATCCTCATCGATCCACAGCTCAATGATGGCGGGCGCGACCCCCTCTGCATCGGTGTAGTCGACACGAAACTCGAAGAGGCTGCCGCCGACGGCATCATCTGGATTAACGCCATCGCTGGTGAAACCGGCCTCGCCGGTCCAGGCCAGCGTTGGTGTGCCGCCAGCTGTGCCTGAGGCCATGAACTCATAGGCGCCCACATCCGGGGCGCTGCGGAGATTGCCATCCCGGTCATTGGCAGGCGCGCCTGCCCCGGCATTATCAATGGCATCCGAAGGGGCCTGGAGGTGGTAGTCGCCTGCGGCGGCATCCATAAAGTTGGGGTCATTATCAGAGCGGTAGCCGGTCAGCCCAAATGTGATATTGGTGCTGTAGAGATAGGGGGCATCATTGAGGATGCCATCACCATCGTTCTGGATGACCGTATCCGCCAGGGAGACAGAACCTCCATTGGAGTAGGCCACATGGCCAGTGCCGCTGGCGGAGTTGTTCCAGATGATGCTGTTGAAGAGGGTAGTCGATCCATTCTGGTTCCACAGGAGGCCTCCATCACCGCCATTGGCAACATTGTCTGCCAGGGTGCTGTTGACGATACTCAGGGTGCCGCCATTGGTGGTGAAGGCGCCACCCTTGCCGGTTGCCACGTTACCGGCAACCACACAGTTGGTCAGGGTGCCGTGGCTGCTGGAGGTGCCCAGCGCCCAGGCACCTGCATCCGTACCTGCCGTGTTGCCTGTTATGGTGCATCCGTTGATATTGACCGTGCTGCCGTTGCTATACATGGCACCACCCGCAGCAGAGGTTGAGTTATCCTTGAGGGTGACATTGGTCAGGGTGGCGGGGGCTGTCAGATTCTGCCAGAAGATGCCGGCCCCCGCAGTGGTTGCCGTGTTGTTACGGATGGTCAGGTTGGTGAAGGTGTAGCTGCCACCATTGGTGGTAATGCCGCCGCCCGAGTTGTTGTAGATCTCACTGTCCAGCAGGGTCACCGTGGTCTGCAACTGAGCGCCATAGCCCGCATTGCCATGAATCTTGCTGTTCTTGATGGTGATGCTGCCGCCATTGGTCACAACACCACGGCCACCGCCGCCGGTGAATGAGAAACCATCGAAGGTGCTGCCAATGCTGTCTGCGGTAAAGAGTGCATCGCCTGATCCTCCGGCGCTGATATGGGTCAAATCGGCTCCGCAGGTGGAGAGAATGCTCCAGTTGTCATCCGCGTAGGAGAAGCTGACTGCGCCATAGGTGCCGGGATCGACCAGCAGTGTGGTGTTACCCTCCAATGCGGCAATGGCTGCCTGCACCGAGGTGTAGTCACCGCCCGAGGCCTTGACCGTCATGGCGCTGTAGACATCGACGGTTCCACCCGTGGTGACCGGCTCACCCACAGCATTATCGGCGGCGATGCCATCGGTGGCATGAAATTCATAGGTGATGCCGGTATTGGGTGTTGTAATCGGGACGGCACCGCTGCTGTAGAGCTTGCCACCGCCTGCGGTGGTGCAGTCCAGATCCCCGCCATCCACTGCTGTGAGGTCGATCTTTTCCGAGGGGTCGTAAGTGCTGTTATGGTTCCTGTCCACCCAGACCTGGATGTCACCCGCTGCGCCACCCGCGGCGCACTGGCCATCCTCATCCGTATATTTGACCCGGAACTCGAAGGTGGCGCTGCTGGCGCCCCTGGGTGGTGTCACCCCACCCGTACGGCAGCTCTCTGTGACCCACTCCAGCACCGGCACGGTGTTGGCATCTGCGGCCACGGTGACGGTGCTGTCACTGGTTGCCGGCGCTCCGGTCGCATCATTTGTGCCATCGGAGGCATGGAATCTGTAGTTGTGTGGGCCGGCAGTGGTGAGGGTTGTGTTGTAGTAATAGAGCTTGCCGCCGCCTGCCATTGTACAGTCAACATCACCGGCATCCACCTCGATCATGTTGAATTTTTCACCCGCCTCATAGCCGTTGTCGTTGGTGTCGATCCAGAGCTGGATATTGGCTGAGCCACTGGCCGGGCAGCTGTCGCCGTCGTCATCGATATATTTGATCCGGAAGCTGTAGTTGCCGCCATTGCCACCATTATCGGGGTGTACGCCATCGCTGCTGTAGTTGCCTGATTCTGCCGTCCAGGCCAGGGTGGGGGCAATATTCTGGATCTGCAGGGTGCTGTCGAGGGTGGGGGCACCGCTGGCGGCGCCATCTGCATCTGCGGCTGTGAAGCTGTATTTAATGATGTTGTCACCCGCCTTGTTGAGGGTGACGCTGGTTGTGTAGTCCACACCAAGGACATAGGGCGCCGATTCAACGGCCACCGGCTGCAAGGTATGTTTTTCAGCCGGGTCCTCATAGGTTCCGTTGTCGTTTGCATCCAGCCAGAGGTAGATGGAGGTGGGGGGATCATTGTCATAGTCCCTGTACTCAACCTGGAATTTGAATGCCGTGCCTGCGGGGGCAGCATCCGGGGTGGCGCCATCATTCTCAAATCCGGAGATACCGGCCCAGTTCAGCAGCGGCTGCTGATCCGTTGCCTGGTAAGGGGTGCGGGAGATCTCTCTCCAGTTGCCTGCACCATGGCACTGACCCGCACAATACTCATCGACGCTGTTGCTTATCAGGATGGATTCATTGCTGGCTGCCAGGGTGACATTGCTCGGGTTGGGGGTGTCCGGGGGATTGGGCAGAGGGCCGAAGGCGGTATTCCAGAACCAGAGGCGGATGGGTGAATTGCCCACCAGCTCGCCGGTCCGGATCATGGAGTGGTTTTTGGTGCCATGGGGATTGTGACAGCCGATACAGGTCAGGCGGCTATTGAAGGTTGCGCCCCAGTCGGCCTTTATCAGGTTGAGATTGTGGTTGAGGTGCAGGTAGTGCAGGCTGCCTCCTGCCCCTGCATCATAGAAGTTCGAATTGGTGGCGGCCGGATCGGTGAAGGCTGTGGTGATATCACCATGACAGCCGGAGCGCAGGCAGAGCAGGAAGTCTGTGGTCTGCACCCCGGCACCATCACGTGGCACCTTCAAGGGTGCCGAGCCTGCAAAAAAGCGCATCCGGTAGCCTGTACCATACTCATTTGAATCACAGCCATCACTGCAATCGAAGGTGCGGGAATCACCATCGATGTGCAGCTTTATGCTTTGGTGGCAATAGGTGCAGCTCTTGTCCGGGCCGGGCTTGATGCCGCCTGTGGCCGGAAGGGTAGTGGTACTTGGTGTGCCGTGGCCCGTCTTGTAGAAACCCCAGCCGGTGCCATAGGTGAAATCCTCGGTCTCATCACCGATCACTTTGGGGGCGGTAACGTCAATCCCCCGGTCTGGCAGAACGATACGGGAGGGATCATTGTCATGGCAACCGGCGCACCACTTCTCCTTGCCTGGCTTGAAGTTGTAGTCGGCATCATAGATGCCCTCTGAGTGCCAGTTATCCTTGGCTCCCACCGAGCCATCTTCCGAGTCTACACCGTTATAGTCCCCACCGGGGCTGTGGCAGCCGGCACAGACGCTGGTCTCGGCCAGACTGATGATGCCATCCGCATTGGTGTCATCAGCGGCATAAGCACCATCCTTTCTAAAGGCTGGCATGTTGTCGATATCATGGCAGCTGTTGCAATAGATACCAGGGCCACGCATGTCATCATCACCTGCACCGGCAGGTTTGGTGGTCTCCCAGGTGGCGCCATTGGTGGTCCAGCTTTCGGTATGTGTGGTATGCGGGATTACAGAGCCAAAGCCCCGGCTGGTTTTGGTACTGCCATTGGGAAAGTAGGGGTAGGTACCATCCGGGTCATAGATGGTGCCCTCTTCATGGCCGTGGCACTCTATACAGAGGTCGACCTTGGTATAGCCCTTGCCATGGCCAAAGCCACCAATATGCTGATGGCACTTGTCGGTACAGTTCTCTCCTGCTGTTCCGGTTGGATCACCCCGGTCACCATTCATATGCAGCTGGTCGATACCTGTGCCATCATTTCTGAAATGGGCGGTTTTGGTGTGGCAAACCTGGCAGATGCCATCCAGCGCGGCATCACTGTCGGCAAAGGAGTTGGTGCCTGTCTGGCTAAAGAATTTGACCTGTTTCCAGGTACTGGTGCCGGGTACCTTGATCTGATCCCGGATGTTTTTCCCATAGATGATGCCATAGGTATCACCTGCGGCAATATAGGAGGCATTCACCTCCCCATCGACCGTCAGGGCAGTGGCGGTATTGCTTAACACCCGGTAACTAAGATTTCCAATGGGGCGGCCCCGGCGGTCACGCGCATTGATATCTGGAAAAACGACACGGCCAGCATGCTCATCAACCACCCAGGCTGCACTGGCATCCGTCAAGATGCTGGTCGCACCTGAAATAACCGAAGTCAGCGTGCCAGTGGCCAGATAAGCGGCGCTGCCATAGGCCTGTATCTGCGGTTGGTTGTGTGGGTTATGGCAGTCTTTACACTCCATATTCCAGGTGCCATGCTGCACGCCAACCTGATCACTGGAGTGTGGCACCCGGTAGGGCGCCAAGGCCGGGCCGGTATGACAGCTCCAACAGAGATTATTCGCCTCGGTATTGTCACCACCCATGTCGGGGTTAGGCGCTGATGCCTTAAGCAACCCCCCCAGCGAACCCTGCAGATCATGGCAGCTGAGGCAACCAATATCTGGGAGTATGGGGTTAGAGGGCTGGTGAGGATAATCTGCCCCCTGAACAACAGAAACCATAAAGGCCAAGAGTATAGCCAGAGAGAGGTTTCTCATGGATATTATTGTGAGCGCCATATTTAGCAATGCAAACAACTCCCGCTATGTTCATGGCCAAATCATTCAAGAGATGCTAATGCTGCATGGCTACAACCGCCAATGCCTGCTTTGATCTACAGAGCACTTGTTTTACTGACCCTTAAACTGCTGATCGGTAGCGCAGCAGAAATCTTTAGTACCCCCCATCCTTTAAAATCATACAATCTGTTACCGCTATTCGGCTCACCCTTGAAGCCTGCCGTTCCAGCACTGAACCGGAAGGCCAGAAGCAGCACGGCAACTCCGTTCTAACCAGCCCGAAAGGAGGAAGGTTGTAATCGTGGAGTGGAATTATCGGTCATACGCAGATAGTCGAAGAGATAGCGTACATTTCGCGAGAGCCTGCGGAGCGTGGCGGCAACGCTGCCACAGCCTGCTGGCTATGCCAGGGTTGCAGAGTGTTGGGGTTTGTTTTTGATTAACCTAAAACCTAGGAGCCTGTCGAACTTAGGTGGATTGTAGCGAGGGAGTGGGAGAGTGAGTGCAAATATTCCCGGTTTTGAGGCGCATAGTGGGCCTACGCAACGAAAAACCGGGGATATTTGAGCCGCTCTCCCACTTCCGCAGCCA